>JAIQGH010000028.1 GCA_020072655.1 Terriglobia bacterium
GCGCTGTGGGCGCTCGAAAGGCATCGGCAGTGGCGCGAGCGGCCGCTGGGCGAGGGCAAACATTTTGAGGAGAATCGCTCCGCGGCGGAGGAGTTGTTGCGGTGTGTCCGCCGCGAAGGGCGTCGCCAATTGACCGCCCACGAGGGCCTGCGGCTGCTGGAGGCTTACGGGATTCCCGTCACGCGGTCCGTGGTCGCGCGAGACCTCCGCGAGTTGACAGAGCGCGCGCAAACCTTCCCGTTTCCTGCCGCGCTCAAGGCCATCGCGCCGGAGATCGTCCACAAGACGGAGGTCGGCGGGGTCGCGCTCGACCTGCGCACGCCCGAGGAGCTGATGGCCGCGGCACGGCGCATGATCGAATCGCTCGCCTCGCATCAGGCGGGCCAGGGCGCGGGGAATTGCGTCGGGGCGCCCAGCTTCCTCGTGCAGGAGTACGTGCGCGGCGGGCGGGAAGTGATTCTGGGAATGACGCAGGATTCGAATTTCGGCCCGCTGCTCATGTTCGGCCTGGGCGGAATCTTCGTCGAGACGCTGAAGGATGTCACCTTCCGCGTGCCGCCGCTCGCCGATATCGACGCCGAGGAGATGATCCGCCAGATCAGCGGCTACGCGTTGCTCGCCGGCGTGCGCGGCGAAGCGCCCATCGACTTCCCGGCGCTCGCCGAAATCCTGCAGCGCTTCTCGCAACTGGTCGAGGATCTTCCTGAGATCGCCGAAATGGAAGTCAACCCGTTCCTCGTCTTCCCGGACGCCCGGCAATTCCGCGCCGTGGACGCGCGGGTGCGCTTGGGCGACAAATCCTAGGTCGAGGGCGGTCACACCCGGAGAGGCAAGATCCCGCGACGGGCGCTGGGAACAATCCAAAAGAGCGACTGGAATTTGTCGTCCTCATTTTCTATACTCTCCCCAGTCGTCGATCAACATCGTTCAAACCTCGTGGGAGAGGGAGGAACCATGCGCACGCGGTCTTGCTGGCTGGTTCTGGTTTTCCTCGTCTTTGGGTCAGGGGTGTTCGCCCAGCAATCATCTCTGGTTGGAACCTGGGTAGGAAAGGTGCAGGGGTATGGTGTCGAGATGAAGTTGGTGCTGAATGCCGATGGCAGCGCCGACTACGAAGGTGTGCTCGGCAAATGGCGCCTGCAGGGCGGCAAGCTGTTGTTGACGGAGGAGGGCGAAACCGTCGCCTACAACTTTACGCTGCAAGGGTCGCAATTGACGCTTTCCGGCGGCGATTTGATGGCCCCGATGGTGATGACGCGTGCCGGCGGCGGGGCAGCCCGCGGCCGAACGCCGAGCGCGCCGGAGGCGGAGAGGCGCTACGAGGCCGCTCCTCCGGCCCAGGAGCCCGCGCCGGCCCGACGCGCGCCGGCACGGCCCTCTACACGCGGCTTGTCGGAGGCGGAGCTGGCGCGACCAACGAATTGATCGCCGCTCTGCGCAACGCCAGCGCGGGCGCCCAGCCTGCCGAGCCTCCAGCGCGGCCGGCGACTCGCGCCGCCACGGGGACACCGCCTTCGCGGCCTGCGGGCGCCTCAAGCGGGGCGCGCGGCTCGCGGTTCAATCATGACAAGTGGGGCGTGAGCTTCACGGTCCCGCCAGGCTGGAAGGTCGGCGAGCGGCAGGGACTGCTGCTCATGGGTTCGGACACCGAGGCGGGGCTGATCCTCATCCGGCTGGCGCGCCGCACGAGCTTGGAGCAACTCGCGCAGGATTACGGCGAGGGCATGCAGGAACAAGGCCTGCAGTTGACACCCACGATGGAGGCGCGGGAATTCCCCGCCGGGCGAAACCGCGCCGTGGCGGGCGAGTTGGCGGGCACCGCGCAGGATGGAGCGCAAATCCGCGCTCGCGCCGTGGCCGTGGCCAGCCCCTTCGGCGATGCGGCGGTCGTGCTCGGCATGACGACGGAAGAGAAGTATTCAGGTTTGAAGCCGCGCGTGGAGTCCATCGCTTCCAGCTTTCAGTTCACTCAACCCCAGGCCCCACCTGTCCTGGAAGCGATCGCTGGCCAGTGGTACTACTTCAGCAGTTCCTCCTTTGGTTCCAGCGAGCGCTACCTCAACTTGTGTAGCGACGGGCGATTCAGCGAAAACAGCAGTATCTACAGTTCTGGGTCGGCGGGCACTGCCTACGGCGAGGGTGGCGGCGGGACAGCACAATGGACCGCCGATGGCAACGAAAACCAAGGGACGATAACCGTTACATATCCTAACGGCGAGACCTCCCAGTTTCAGTACCAGAGGAGCGGGGGAGGCCTCTATGTGGGGGACAGGAAGTATGCGCGGTACGGCGACGGCTCGTGCACGAAGACATCCCCCTTTTGACGCGCGCCTGGAAATTAATGGCGGTTGGCAGGCGTAGACTCCATCTGTCGAATCTTTAGGTAGAGTCCGCCAATCGCCAGCACAATGAAAATGAGCGAGACGCCCAGTCCTTTGCGGCGGGTGTCGCGCTCACGCAGGGCCACGACGCCAGCCTGGTAAGCCTTCTGAGAGATATCGGTTCCCTCGTCGGTAAACTTCTGAACTTCCCCCGGATTGAAACTGTGGACCTCGACGCGGGCTTTGATGAGATCGCCGTGCGCGCTGACCAACTCGACCCGCGGAGTGGAGACTTCCATGCCGGAGCGTTCGGCAGTGTTAAGGACATCTTCGGCGCGTTGGTAGAAGGTTTCGAGTTTGGCCAGGTCACCCGCGATGCGTTGCGCGGCGGCGTAACCCTTGTCGCCGGCGGCGTGGCACTGGATGCACGTCGCGTTTGACCCGACACCGACCCAGGCGTCCGTGGGCGGCACGATTTCATGGTTGGAGTGGCACTGCACGCACGCCGGAAGGCC
Source organism: Terriglobia bacterium (assembly GCA_020072655.1). Lineage (GTDB taxonomy): Bacteria > Acidobacteriota > Terriglobia > UBA7540 > UBA7540 > JAIQGB01. The sequence continues at coordinate 2,837 of JAIQGH010000028.1, forward strand.
CATTTTGGCGAACGCCGCCTGGTGGGGGCTCTTCTCGAAGAGTTGCTGGTTGATGACGTGACAGGTCCCGCAGACATTCTCCACGGAAGATACGCCGGGCGGCGCGGCCCCGTGGTTCCCATGGCAGGTACTGCAGGTCGGCGCGGAAGTGTCTCCCTGAGCCAGAGCGTGGGCGTGAACGCTCTTCGCGTACTGAGCCGGTTGGTTGGTCGGAAGGTTGTAGCCTTTCATGTAAGCGGCGTCGGCGTGGCAGCGGGCGCAGGTGGTGGCGACATTGGTGGGATAAACCGGCGCGCGCGTGTCGGTCACGGCGAGGATGTCGTGCACGCTGTGGCAGTCCACGCAGGCGGCGACCTTCGCGTCGCCTTGCCGCAGGCGCTTGCCGTGGACGCTGGTCCAATACTGGCTCAACTGATCGGTACGTAGGCCGGGATTGAAGCGGCGCATGTAGTTCGAGTCAGAGTGGCACTTCCCGCAGAACTCAGGGATCGCCGTTTTCTTGGGCGCCCCGCGAAATCCTTTGGCGGGGCTCATCGCCGTCATCGAATCATCCTGGGGATCTCCGCCGTGACAGTCGGCGCAGCCGAGGCCCGCCTGGTTGTGGACGTCGGAGGGGAATTTCTTGGCCGGCTCGCCTTGCGGCCCCTCGAGTTCCGCGTGACAGGTCAGGCAGGAATTCTTGGGCGCCGCGGCCAAGGGCGAGGCTATCGCCACGAGCAGCACGACCAAGGATGGAATCGTCTTGCGCATCAGTTTTCCCGGACCCGCACCCGCCACCTGTAGCGCCGGTCGGAGCCTGCCCCGCTGGGCGGGGACCGGCGGTTTTCCTTTTTGTCAGAGCCGCCGCTCATAGAGCGGCGCGACAACTGGTAGCGCGGACCCCGATGCCCTTCATCGGGGTCCGCGGTTCTTCGCCTTCCCCGAGTCCCGAGTCGCGAGTCCCGAGTCCCTAACGTAGTGCCAGTGCGGACATCACCACCATATATCCCAGCGCAAAAACGCCGAGTCCCGTGAAGAACCGCGTCACGCGGCCAAAGCCGGCCTTGTAGTCGAGGAAAGGCACGACCAGCCAAACCAGTCCAGCAAGGCCGAAAGCCATCAATCCCAATAGTTCGCTGTCAATGAACCCGATCTTGGCCGGCAGGTACTTCAGGGTCTGAAACATGAAAAGGAAATACCACTCGGGGTGAATCCCCGCGGGCGCCGGCGCGAAGGCGTCCGCTTTGGTTCCCAGTTCCCACGGGAAGATGGCCGCCAGCGCTCCCAGCGTTCCCAGGGCGACGTACCATCCGATGATGTCGCGCAGCAGAAAATTGGGGAAGAAGGGCATGGAACGCGGCTGGGCTCGGCCTTCGGCAATGCTCCGTTCGACACTCGGCGGCACGCTCATGCCCAACTGTTGAACCAACAACAGGTGCATGGCCAGCAGCAAAGTGGCCAGGCCCGGCAGCACGGCGACGTGAAAGCCAAAGAAGCGGGTCAAGGTCGCGCCCGTCACCTCCGGGCCGCCACGGAGGAAAACTAATATCCATTTGCCGACAATGGGGACGAAGCCCGCCATATCGGTCCCGACCTTCGTGGCAAAAAAGGCCAGCGTGTTCCAGGGCAACAAGTATCCGCTGAAGCCGAAGCCCAGCACGATGAAGAGCAGCAGCATGCCGCTGATCCAAGTCAGCTCGCGCGGCTTGCGATAGGCCTTGAGAAAATACACGCTGAACATGTGCACGAAGGCCGTGAAGACCATCAGGTTGGCCGACCAACTGTGGACGGAACGAATCAGCCAGCCGAAGCGCACCTGCGTCACGATGTACTGCACGCTCTCGAAGGCGTCGTTGGCCGTGGGGCGGTAGTAAAGGAGAAGCAGAATGCCGGTCAGCACCTGGATGACGAAAAGGAACAACGTCATCCCGCCGAAGTAATACCAGATCGTGTAACGGTGCAGGGGCACCGTCTTGTGGCGCAGGAAGTCCTCTACGGCGCCGGCACCGAAGCGCTCATCCAGCCATTTCAGAATGCGATGATAGAGTTCAGCCACGGCTACGCGCTGCGCGATACCACGATGTCTTCGCCTTGGATGTGAACCTCGTAAGCCTGCAAGGGACGCGGCGGCGGCCCGCTGACGTTCCGCCCCGCGAGATCATAGAGCCCGTTGTGGCACGGACACCAAATCTCGCGCAGGTCGGCGCGATACTGCACGGTGCAACTCAGGTGGGTACAGACCGCCGTGAAGGCGCGGTATTGGCCGTCGGCCAAGCGAACCAGGATGCCAGGCTCCGAACCGAATTTGAACACGACCCCGCTGTTGTTCTTGAGGTCGCCGACCTTCGCGGCCACCACGGAGCGGCTGCTGGATTCGGCCAGCGGCGGCGGGATGATATATCGAATCGCCGGGTAGAGGAAGGAAGCGATGGAGGCCAATACGCCGCTTCCCAGCAGAAGACTGATCCACCGGCGACTCGGCTGCGCGCCTTCCGGTTGGCCACGATCCGCAGGATCCATCAATTCCTCCGCCAGAGTCGAATAGAGACGCCCCGGCGGGGCGTCTCTATGAGCAGACCTTGGGAGGTGGTAGCGCGGACCCCGATGCCGTTCATCGGGGTCCGCGGTTCTTCGCCCTCCAGAGACGCCCCGATCCATCGGGGCGCTACCTTGCTAAGAAAACCGCCGGTCCCCGCCCAGCGGGGCAGGCTCCGGCCGACGCTACAGCGGCATGCCGGGCTGAAGCCCGGCGCTACCCCTTCGCCGGAGCCTGGTACCCTTCGAGCGAGTGGTTGTGCTCCTTATAGTACTTGCCGGCGTCGGTCAGTTCTTTGGAGCCCGGCTTCACATGGCAGAAGGTGCAAGGCTTGCCCTCTTTCTTGGCATATTCGGGTTTGGCCGTGGCGAGCGGCAACATCGCCCCGCCGATAATCCCAGCGGCCAAGATGATCTTGAGTAGCTTCATTAGATTCCTCCTCTTTGGGTCTTACAATCCTCGTCCAGCCCTCTTGCGTGACGCCGTGGGACGACTCCGCCGCCGCGCCGCCCGGGCGTCTAACTAATTTCCTCCTGCCAACTCGTGAAGGATTTTTGGATCGGCTTCATCCATGGCCAGCAGGTTGTGGCAGGCGTTGCAGTCTTGCGTGATCTCCTTCCCGCCTTTGGTCTTGTGGTTGCCATCGTGGCAACGGAAGCAGCCCGGAAAATCCATGTGGCCCAGGTTGTTTGGATACGTCCCCCAAGTAACGTTCATGGCCGGGAAAACATTCCCCTCATAAATATACACCAAGGCGCGGCCCGCTTGCTCGATCTCGGCCTGCTGGCTGTTGTAAACGGAGAGGTGATTCTTGCGGTAATATTCCCCCAAGGCTTCCGGCAAATCGGTTTCCGCATCCTGCCGAGTCGGGTAGTTCTTCTTGAGAAGCTCGACGGACACCTTGTGAACGAAGGGAAGCGAAGCACTGATGCGGCCCGCGGCCATTTCGCGGTCCACTGCGGTTTCGGGAAGATAGAAAATGTGACTGGGCCGGTTGTGACAATCCATGCAGTCCATGAGCCGGCGGACGCCGCTCGCGAGCAATTCAGGTTTGGGCGGGTTTTCCGTCGAAGCATATTCGGCGATCGTTCCGTCCGGTTCCCGATGGCTCACCCAGGGGATTTGCTGGCGCTTTTCGTCGGTGGAAATATAGGTGACCAGCCCGAGATGCGCGCCGTGAATGCCCACCAGCGTCAGATCCAGATTGCGTCCGCCGATGTGCATCAGCAGAACGGTCTTCGAGGCGGTATTGTGCTCGTCGTCGGCGTATTTGCTCCTGATGACGAGCTTGTCGCCGGAAAATCTCTCCGGCCAATGGCATTCCTCGCAGGTCTCGCTCGCCGGGCGCAGGTTGTGGACCGGCGTGGGAATGGGGCGCGGGTAAAGATTGAAGGTCACCGCCAGCACCTGATAGCTTCCCGAAAGTTTCGAGCGCACAAACCACGGCGCGCCCGGCCCGATGTGGCAGTCTACGCAGGCCACGCGGGCGTGAGGTGAGCGCTGGTAGGCGGTGAATTCCGGGGCCATGACCTGATGACAGGTCAGGCCGCAAAATTGGACCGAATCCATATAGACCGTTCCGCGATAGCTGGCGACGGCGAAAAGCGGTACGTTAATGGCGGTCATAACCGCGATGAACAGCGCCGTGCGGCGCAGTTCGCGCTGGCTAAAATCGATTGTGGGGTAGATGGATGGGAGGGCGCCCAGCCTGCGCCTTCGGCGGAACTCGCGGATGATTCCCACCGGGATGAGCACAAGCCCCAGCACGAACACCCCCGGCAGAATCAGAAACACGAGGATGCCGACGTAGGGGTTAGGCCGGAAACTGCCGAAGAACGCCGAGACGTACACGACCACCAGGGTGACGGCAGAGGAGGTCGTCACCACTACGCCAACACGACTGAGTAGGTTGCCGCTGAGGTAAACAAGGGGGCGTAGGACTTGGGCCAGATCCTCCCGCAATCCTTGGAGGGCCGCTTCCCCACCTTCGGATGGCCCCGATTTGTCCCTTTTTGCCACAGTCCGCTTGCCCTTCCCTCGCCGTCAGGATTGCACGCTAAGCAACGCGCAAGTCCAGGCCTATTGCAGAAGTTAACAGGCCTCAACTTCCTGTATTTGATTGTAATCAAAACCTTTGGTAAGAAGCGCAGCCATTTTTGCGGGAAATCACTCAGACATTCTTGTCCAAGACCGCAAAGCGACATTGTGTCAGCTCAATTGCGAGGCCCGCCGCACCCTGTGCGCCTCCTCCCGATGGAGCTTTGTCCCTGCCGAGAACCGTGAGAAATAGGTGGGCAGGCCAGTGGCCGGGTCCGTGGGCGGGTCCGCCTCCGCGCGCGGCAGGGGCGTACCCGGGAAGGGCGTCGTAAGCGGATCGCCGACGACCACCGTCTGCCAGCTCAGTGAGGGGATGGCGGAATAGTAGCTCTCTGCCAGATTCAACCCTCGCACATAAGCAGGGAAAAGGAATTGCGGTCGAACACAGGCGGCCAAATAAGGTTCATAGACGTAACCTGCTGCCCCGGTCACGCCCTGGTGAAGGTAGTCGGCAATCAGCGATTGGGGTGAGCCAGCGAAGAACGTGATGGGAGGATCGCTCCACTTGCCGATGGTCCATTTGGCCGGCGGCTTTTCAAAAGTGCGCGCATCCGTCGAAACGAATTCCACGAGCAGCGCTCCGTTCACCCACGTATTCGCGAGGAATCGTGAATAATCTCGCGAGTCGTTGGAACCCCAACTCGCGTAGCCGAGAACCTCCTTCTCGCCGGCCACGAACCGCTCTGACGTATCGAGCACAATGCGGGAAGCCGGGATGCCCGCTGCCAGGAGTTTCGCCGCCGCTTCGCGCAGCCAGTCGTTGCCCGTCGCGTTGTCATCGCGAGAAAGATCCAGAACGAACCGCCCGTCGCGCGCAGGCGCAAGACTGCGGTCAATCAGCGCACGCACGTCGGCCAGGTCGTAGCCGTCCAGGCGCGTGACCAGGTAGATGGGGAACTCGCGGTGGCTGAAACGCACGAACTGCCCGCCGCGGCTCCCGGCGAAGTAGGGGTTGGGAATGCTGCCACGCAACACGCGGGGGATTCCTAGCAAGTCCTGGTAGAGAAGCGTCAGCTCGGAATCAACGCTGGCGTGATCGCCCTGTTCGTCGGAATCTTTGATCTTGAGCGGCACGCCCTTCGCCAAGACGATGTAGAGAATGCGGTCCTGGAGCCCGCCGCGCTCCAGACAATCGAGGATCGGCCGACGAATTTCCTTATCGAAGATCGCTCGATCGATTTCCTCCTCGTCCCAGGTTTTGATGGAGCAGACCTGACGCGTCGGGACAGCGCGGCGACTGCGGTAATACGTGCCCACGGCTTTCGAAATCCTCGAGCTCTGGTTGACGACCAGCAAGACATTCTCAGGTCCCTGGGCAAATGCGGGAACGGAAACAAGAGAGGCGAGGACAACGACAATGGGGATCCGGCGCCGCATTCGCTTGATCTTACCAGTTTGGGGCTTGAGCGGCAGGCGCAACCGGCCGAGGAAAGTGACCAACAAGTGGTGTGGCGCCGGGCGGAGCCTGCGGTTCGACTTTCGCTCACGGCTCGACTTGCCGCTCACCGCCCCGAGCGAAGCCGAGGGGCCGCCCTGAGCAAATGCCGAAGGGTCCCCGCCGACTGGAGGGGAGCGCGGCAGGTTCGATTTCAATACGGTCCCCCGACGAATCTGGGGGCTACCGGCGCGAGTTGTAGTAACCGCCGCGGGGCGCCCCCGCGCAGTTCACGCGCGACATGTGCCGCCTGGTTGCGGGCGTGTTCGACTGCGGCGGGCACTCAGCCAGCGTGGCCTCAGGTCCGTGGCAGTCGCCTTCTTCCAGGTAATAAAACCTTGCCTCCTGCCGTTCCAGCGGCCAGCGCGCGTCCAAGAACTTCCTGACCGCAATGCCCATCAGGACGAGCCCCCCAATCGCGAAGCCATGCCTAAAGCCGGCCGCCTCCGCAAACAGGCAGGCGAACGCCGCCAACGCCATCAGCCCTTGTAGCACCATGCGCACCACCCTCACGACCGGACCATATTTTCCTCGCTGCGGGGCCGGATGTGTAGAGTACGGAGGTACCGGTACTTTTTGAAACCTGCTATCGTGAATCGATGGGGGTTGTGGTTGAGGCGCGTGCGAGAGCGCTGGCGCATCGCTGGGATGCGATCGAGGCCCGGCGAGCCGGCGCGTCGCACGATCCCGCTGCGCGTTCGCAGACGAGTGCCATTCTAACTATTTCCACCGGGGCTCGCGACGGGGTTCGGCCACGGGTCTGAACAGAACGTAGGTCTGGAGCTTAGGCCGAATAAGTTGGAACGGCACGAGGAGGGTTGAGCAATGTCGGAGTCGAGACCTTTGGCGCTGGTGACGGGCGCCTCCGCAGGCATAGGGGCCGCGTACGCCCGCAAGCTCGCGGAAAGTGGCTACGACCTGGTGCTGGTGGCGCGACGGCGTGAGCGCTTGGAGGCGCTTGCCGCGGAACTCGCGGGCAAGCATCGCGTCGAGACAGAAGTGTTGCCCGCCGACCTCACATGCGATGCCGGCTTGCAGGCCGTCGCGGATCGCATCGGGCGAGCGGACAATCTCGAGTTCTTGCTCAACAACGCGGGCTTTGGGGCGTCGGGGCGGTTCTGGGAAGCGCCCGTTGAAGTCCAGGACGCCATGCATCGCCTGCACGTGCTGGCTACGATGCGGCTGACTCACGCGGCCCTCAGGAAGATGACCGCGCGGGGCCGAGGGGCGGTGGTCAACGTTTCTTCGGTGGCCGCGTTCATCGCCCGCGTGGGCAACGTCAGCTACTACTCGACCAAAGCCTGGATCAACAACTTCACGGAGGGGCTTCATATGGAGTTGAAGGACGCGCGTTCGCCTGTACGCGTCCAGACGCTTTGCCCCGGCTATACGGTGACGGAGTTCCACGACGTCATGGGATTCGACCGCCGGCTCGTCCCGCGAAGCCTGTGGCTCTCGGCCGACGATGTCGTAACTGCTTCGCTCGCCGGTCTGCAGCGCGGCGACTGGATGGTGGTCCCCGGCTGGCGGTACAAGCTGCTGGTGTTGCTCCTTCGTTTGCTGCCTCGGGCCATCAAGCACTTGGCAGCCGACCTGGGGCCTGGGGGAGGCAAGCGAGACGCTACCACGGCGACGTTGGAGTAAGGGGAGCGCTTCGCGCTGCCGCGGGCCCCGTTCCACGCCTTTTCCTGCAACCTCGCCTCCGAGACGGCACGCGTAACGCTGGAACGGGGCGGGACCCCCCGATTGGAGGGCTCCCTTACCCTGCGGGCCGCTAGGCGCGTCCCTCGGCAGGCTGACGCGAATAACTAGGAGGAGGGGAATCTTAGAGAGAATTTGAAGTGAGGATTTATCCAACTCCGCCCGGCGGGCATCACAGTTTTAGCGCGAACGCGGGTCGAAGCGGCTAGGGCCGTAAGCGTCGTGGTTCATGCTATAGCGCGAAACGTTCCAATTTGACGAAGGCAGACTTCCACGCCGAGACTTGGACCCATAGGAAGGTGACTCGGAACCTCGGTATTCCCGGCGACGCTTTTCTTCTGCGGATTTTGTTTTCCAGTTGAAATCCAGAAAGCTCTTAATGGCGAACCCCACGATCAGGAGGGCCCCCACGGTCAGTCCCTGTTTCAAACCTGCGGTGCCTGAGCACAACCAAACCAGCCAGACAATCGCCGCAATGGCTTGTAGCAGCATTACGTACCTCCCTCTTTCACTGAGGCGTCTATTCTCAATCAGGTTTTCGCCGTGGCCAAGAGCACGAAGGTACCAGGACTAACGTCCCACTAAAGTGCTATCGGCGTAGTCCGCTGCAAGGGGACGGGTGCGCGCGGCTAATGGCCGGGCGTCGGTAACCTTCAGATTGGCGGGGGCTTATCTTCGCCGCCGGGGCGAAAGAGATTTCCCCGCGCGCTTCGCCGGCAGAACGCTCGGGGAGGGCCGAGAAAACTAGTGATACATGGGTAGCCTATCGCATCTGACTGTTCCGACGTGACGGCGGACCCGCGGGCCCGGCCCGTTGGCCGTCGTCCAAGGCGCCGAGCGACGGAGCGGGGGTTCGCGGGCGCAAGCCAGAGGCAAATATCCCATGGCGTATTACAGGGTGTCGGTCACTCCGGCAGATCCAGGGACTTCCAGGCGGGATAGCGGAACAGTTGGCCTTCGCACACATTGGCGATATAATGGCGGTTGATACTGAATTGCATGATGCGTTTTCCCTGACGCGCCAGCTCTGCCCAACGGGAATCCGTCTGCGGGTTCTGCTCGATGCCTTCGAGGGGGCAACCGCCGAACCGGAACGCCACGGTGCGGAGCTTCCTGGCGCGCGTGCGCGCCACCACGTAACGCTCGCCCTGGAGTTCGACTTGCGGCATACCCTCGGCCAGCACTTGCTGCCAGACAGAGATAAGCGCGTCAGCGAGAGTCATGCTGCGCATTGTGCCCTCACGGCATGGGTTCGTCAATTCCCCCATAGGCCGCCCGCCGGAGGGGGGGCACAGAACCGGCGCCGAGGCTACGCGCATTGACGGGGTGGTCTGGAGCAAACAAAAAGGGCGGGCCGAAGCCCGCCCCTACAGACTCTTTCACGGTGACTCTCGACGGTCGACTGCTGGCGTCCGTCAGCAGCCAGCCGGCTGGTGGTGGTACACGTCCCAGCCTTTGTAATTGGCGAGCGCCTCGGCGATGGCTCGCCCGTAATGGCTGCGGTTGACGGCCACGTGGTGTTCGTACCCGTTCTTGCACATGTGCTGGAGTAGCGTCTGCAGGCCCGGGATCCTCACCACCCCGTAGCCGCCGAAGCTGGCCAGCTTATCGCCGGTGATCTCACCTTCCCCGCAGTAAGCCCGCAGGCTCCCGTGCAGGTCGTCGGTGGACACCCGGCAATAGGTCAGCGGACCCGGCTTCAGTTTCCCCACCACGGTCCCGAAGGTGTTGGCCTTGCCTACTGACCCCGCGATGATTTCCTGGAAATCCATCTTCACTTCTTCAAAGAAATGCTTGGGCAGGTTCGAGCAGTGGAAGATCACCGCCTTGTCGGGGTCTTCGCCGAAATTGTTGTTCCAGTCAACGATGGCGCTGGGGTCGCCCGAGGCGAGTTGCAGCACGTACATGCCGAGCATCCCTACCATATCCGTCTCGCAGGCACTGGGCAGCAGGCTGTTGGACATCATGCTCATCAGCGTGCAGGGCACCACGCCGAAGAACTCCTCCATGGCCGTCCAGCACTGCACGGACGTGCCCGCCAGGGCGTTGTCTTTCATCCAGTCGTCCACGACCGCGCCGAACTTCGCCATCTTCATAAGCGCGGGCGCCGGCACCCCTTGGGTCGGCACGTAGCCCTGGATGCCCGCCAGCTTGGCTTCGACCTTCGGGTCATCGTCCTTCAACCGTCCGATGCGCCCGAAGACTTCCGACAGGTCCAGGGTCTCCACCGAGATGCCGTGCTGCTCCAGGAGTTTTTCACTGAAGCGCACAGTGTTGAAGGCCGCCGGGCGCGCCCCCAGCACTCCCACGCGCAGATTCTTCAGCCCGCGCACGATGTGGCAGGTAGCGGCGAAGGCTTTGAGGTCGGCGGCGAAGGAGGCCGACCCCGGCGCCACCGTGTGCTGGCTGGTGAGTGTGAATTTAATGCCGTATTGCCAGAGGTTGTTGCACGCCGAAATCTTGCCGCAGAAACTGTCGCGCCGCGCGCCCATCAGCATCTTGCCGGATTCGTCCGGGAACGCCTGAATGAGCACCGGTACGTCGAGTCCCGACAGGCGAATGCTGTTGGCGACGCCACGCTCGTCGCCAAAGTTCGGCAAGCACACAAGGATGCCGTCAATCTCGCTCGAGTGCGCCTTGAAGAGGTCGGCGCACTTGCGAGCGTCCTGAAGGGTCTCGACCGAGCCAAACTTGGTGTCTTGCGGTGTCAGGCAGATGGCCTGGTAGCCTTGCTGGGCGAGGAGGCGCAGAACCTCTTCTCGCCCGTCTCGCGCCAGAATATCGGGGAAGAAACCGCGGTTCCCAATAATGACGCCAAAAGTTGCTGTTCCCATAGTCATACCCCCTCTTCATTTAATGTCGAAGAACTAGCAGAGCGGCTGGCGGGACGACGCGGGCGGGAGCGGGATCCTGAGACCGGGTTCGAGGCTGGTCCCGACCCGCCTGGAAGAGCCCGGAGCGCTCCGTGGTTCCTGGCTCGTTGGGGCACCACCGACCTGCGAGGATTTCTCCTCCCCCTCATCCCCATGCGAAGTTTCCGCAACCACCAAGGTGCGGTTGTTGCCGCGCCAACCATTTCTGGTTAAGCGCTTATATCACGGAGCGCCTTCAGCGGCAAGGACTCTCTTTTTCGGCGCCGCCCGGCGGCCAGGGGACCAGGTCCCCGCCCGCGGAGGTCGAGGTTCCAGCCCATCGATGGCGACGTTTGGGCAGGCCCCGCGGCGCTGGCTTCTCCGTCCCGTCTCCTGTAGAATGCGCGTTCCCGAAGCGCAGTAGGGAAGTGACGGCGGGTTAGTCACATCGGCGGAGAGAGAAAAGAGCCAGCCCCGCAACCTGACACTGGTTCCGTTCTATAGACTCTTTGGCGAGCGCTACGCCGTCTATTGGAAGCTCAAGCAAGCGTAAGCTGAAATTCAAACTCATTATCACGGGAGGCCTCATCATGCGCAGGCGTGAATTCCTGTTATCAACGATGGCGATGACTGCCGCCGGCTTGGCGCCCCGCTCGACGCGCGCCGCCGACGGCTGGGTTGAAATCCTGATCGACGAACCTCGCGGTGAGATCGCACCGGAGTTGCACGGGCATTTCACCGAACACCTGGGCGGCGTGGTTTACGACGGGATCTGGGTGGGCGAAGACTCGAAGGTTCCGAACCTGAACGGCATCCGTAAAGCGCTGGTGGAGCACATGCGGCAATTGAAGGCTCCCGTCGTGCGCTGGGCCGGCGGCTGCTTCGCCGACAGCTACAACTGGCGCGACGGCGTGGGCCCGCGCGCCAAGCGGCCGGTGCGCTCCAATTTCTGGACCGTCGATCCGGAGCTCTGGAAAGCCCCCGACGGCCCGCAGAAGTACGAGCCCAATACCTTTGGCACGGCGGAATTCATGCGCTTTTGCCAACTGTGCGGCGCAAAACCCTACCTAGCCGCCAATCTGCGCAGCCTGACGCCTAACGATTTTGACGATTGGGTGGATTACTGCAACTCGCCCGCCGGGCGCACGACGCTCGCCCAAATCCGCGCTAGCGACGGCAGCCAGGAGCCCTTCAACGTGCTCTACTGGGGCATCGGCAACGAGTCGTGGGGTTGCGGGGGCGATTTCCGTCCCGAGGAATACGCGATCGAATTTCGCCGCTTCATCTCCTGGGTTCCCGACTATGGGCTCAAGCTGCGGTATGTCGCCTCAGGGCCCGGGGCCGCGATGGACGATGCGCAGATAGCGTGGACGCGCGGGTTCCTCCAGGAGCTGGTGGCCAAGAGCGCGGAGACGCTGAACCGGGTCTACGGCCTCTCCATGCATTATTACTGCTGGACCAGCGGCAAAGGCGATTCCCTCGACTTCACCGTGGATGACTGGTACCAACTGCTCCTGCAAGCCGACGTCATGGAGTCGCTGATCACCAAGCACTGGCTGGCCATGGGCGAGTTCGACAAAGACCACAAGGTGAAGCTCGTCGTGGACGAGTGGGGCGCTTGGCACCGCGGCCCGGCCATTGATCCCCGCTATCTGTTCAGTTACGTGCCCACCATGCGGGATGCCCTGGTCACCGGCATTACCCTCGACACGTTCCATCGCCACCCCGAAAAGCTGGCGATGTGCAACGACGCCCAACTGGTGAACTGCATTCACACCCTGTTTCTCGCGCGCGAGGAGCGCTTCGCCCCCACTCCCGTCTTCCACGTCTTCGATATGTACAAGGCGCATCAAAGCGGACAGGCGCTGCGCTTTATGTGCGATGCTCCGTCCATCTCTTTCGGAACAGGCAAGAGGTTCTGGGGGCTGGCGGGCTCGGCCTCCTTGCACGGGAAAACCGTCGTGGTCACGGTCGTCAATCCTCACGCGAGCGAACCGCGGGCGGCCGAAATTAACCTGCGTGGCGGGTCCGCGCGCTCGGCGAAGGCGACGGTCCTCGCGGCGCCGGACATCCACGCTCACAACGACTTCGATCATCCCCAGGCGGTCGAGCCCAAGGCCGCGCCGGCTGACGTATCCGGGGCGCGCTTCTCCTGGACCTTCCCGCCGGCATCCGTCACCAAGTTGGAGATTGAATTGGCTTGACGAGAGGTGGCCCACGCCCTGATGCACGCTCTCGGGGCCCTCGCCCCGATGCACGCTGTCGGGGCGCGGGGCCCCCGCTTCGATCGTGCCACTTCCCCAGCTTGTCCCACCGGATGAGATGGCGCCGCGGGCCAAAGTTGAACCGGCGATTTGAGGTCCTGGGTCCCTTCCTCCACAAGTAACATCCACGCTTGGCCGCGCAGCACAGGCCGCAGGGCGTGGTTGTGTAGCTCCACGGCTTGATCCTGGGCGACAAAAAGTTTTGGCTTTCAAGGCCTGCCCAGCGCTTGTATCTACTGGCTGGTGAGCTATAATAGCGCCAATATCTGAGAGGGAGCGGCAATGCGCTGTTCCCGTCGAAGTCGCCTTTCCGCGAGCTCTGCCGGCGTGCTGATAGCCGTGCTGACAGCGATGGCCGCCGCCGGTTTGGTACCGGTCTCCGCTCAAGCCCCCGAAGAGCCCAGCCCACCAGGGGTCATCCGCGTCACGGTCAACCTGGTGCAGGTGGACGCGGTTGTCACCGACTCGAAGGGCCACCAAGTCACGGATCTCCGGCCCGAGGACTTTGAGATACTCGAGGACGGCCGCCCGCAAACCATCACGAACTTCTCCTATATTTCCATAGCTGCCCTGACTCGTGGGCCACTCCAGGCCCAACTTCCGCCACAGCCGCCCGGCGCGCCCAGCGTGCCGCCCGTACGACTGCGGCCCGAACAGGTCCGCCGCACCATCGCGATCGTGGTGGATGATCTCACTCTCTCCCCAGAGAGCATCCTCAACGCTCGAAAAGCTCTCAAGAACTTCGTTGACGAAGACGTGCAGCCCGGCGACCTCGTGGCTATCCTACGCACGGCCAGCGGCCTCGGCGCCCTTCAGCAATTCACCAACGACAAGCGCTTGCTTTATGCGGCAATCGACAGGATCCGATTCTACCTGCCTGGCTCCCGCTTCATAGGGGAGTTTACGCTGCAGGGGGCCCTAGGATCGCCCGAGGCGAGTGGCCCAGGCGACTCGAGCCGCCGCCCGGTAGACGAATACGAAGGCGCCAGGCGGGACCTCGAAGCCGCCGGAAGGCAAGAGGGCGAGTTCCGCCAGCGTATCTATTCTGGGGGCATGCTCGGGGCTCTCGACTACGTCGTGGCAGGATTACGGGACCTGCCGGGACGCAAGTCGCTGGTCCTGGTCTCAGACGGCACGCTCCCCTTGCCTCCTGAGGGGCCCAGCGTCCAGGAAATACTGCACAAGCTCGTTGACCTTGCCAACCGGTCCTCGGTGGTTCTCTACACGCTGGATATGCGGGGCTTCCCCACCCTCGTATTCAGTGGGAACAACGGCAATCTGGCCGGTGGATCGGCGCTCCGCAGCGCGCATTTCGGATCACAGGGGGGCATGAACTACCTCGCCAAGCAGACGGGCGGATTGTTCGTACACGACACCAATGATCTTGCGGGCGGAATTCGCGAGATTCTGGACGACCAGAGCGGCTATTACCTGATCGGCCACAAGCCGCCCCCTGATATCTTCAAGCTCGTGAATGGCGCCCGCGGCTATCACCAGGTGGAAGTGAAGGTCAAAGTCCCCGGCCTGCAAGTCCGTTCGCGCACGGGCTTCTATGGGATTCCCGACGAAGAGGCGCGGCCCGTCTACCACACCCGCGACGAGCAATTGCGGGCCGCGGTCACCACCTCCCCCTTCGGCGCCGCGGGAGTCCACGTCCAGCTCGCCGCCCAGTTTGTGAATGGAGGACGTAAGGATTCGATTGCGCGCCTGTGGCTGCACATCGACGCGAGCGACCTGACGCTCCAAGACGCGCCGGGCGGGACGAAGAAGGCTGCGATCGACCTGCTCGCCCTCACCTTCGACGACAACGGCGCGGTGGTCAACGGCCTGAACCGCACTTTCACGGGCTCTTTCGCGCCCTACCAGCTCGGCGCGCTCCGCAAACTGGGTGTGAACTACCGCATGGATGTTCCCATCAAGCAGCCGGGCGGCTACCAGTTGCGCATGGCGGTCCGTGACACGGCTTCTGAGCGGGTGGGCTCGGCCAGCGAGTTCATCGAGATTCCGGACGTCGGGCGGGGCCGGCTGACCCTGTCGGGCATCGTCCTCAACGCCGGCGGCCTAGGCGAGAGCGGCCCGGCGGTGCGGCGATTCCGGCGGGGTGACCGGGTGACCTACCGACTGGAAATCTACAACGCCCGCCGCGGCCCGGCCAAGCAAGCTCCCGATCTGGAAGGAAAGATTCAGATCTTCCGTGACGGCCGTTTGGTGACGACGCTCAATGCCGAGGCGCCGAAGAAAATTCCCTGGAGCGAGAAGCGTCTGGCGATGTACGGTGAGCTGACGCTCGGTCCCGAGATGACCCCAGGCGATTACGCGCTCCAGGTCACGGTGACCGACAAGCTAGCGCCCCCGCAAGATTCCGTTGCTAGCCAGTGGATTGATTTCGAGATAGCGGGAGCCGCCGAAAAGTAACTCGCCGCGCGGGGCTTTTCAAGAGCCTGTCAGGGGGGCATAATCCTTGCCGTACTTTCGGAGGGCGTGATGAGGCTGAGACCCCTTGTGCTGGCTCTTAGTGTCCTCGGAGCGGCGGCCCCTTTGCTGGGCCAAGCAAAGGTGACTATTAATGTGGGCGGCGCCGCGGGGCAACCCTTCAGCACTGCCTGGGCGTATTTTGGGTACGACGAGCCCAACTACACGTACGCGGCCAACGGCCGGAAACTTCTTGCCGAGCTGTCCTGTCTGAGCCCCGTCCCGGTCTCCATCCGCATGCACAACCTGCTGACTTCCGGCAACGGCGAAGGCGCGCTGAAGTGGGGATCGACGAACGTCTACACGGAAGACGCCTCCGGCCATGCGATCTACGACTGGACAATCCTGGACAGGATTTTCGACACCCTCCTCGCAGCCAAGGCCCGGCCCTTGGTGGAAATTGGCTTCATGCCCGAAGCGCTCTCCACGCATCCTCAACCTTACCGCCACGACTGGCCGAACGGTCCCCTCTGGACCGGCTGGGCCTACCCTCCCAGGGACTATCAGAAGTGGGAGGAGTTGGTCTATCGCTGGGTGCGCCACGCGCTCGAACGCTACGGCGAAGACGAAGTCCGAACCTGGAATTGGGAAGTCTGGAATGAGCCCGACATTGCCTACTGGCAGGGAACCTGGGAAGAGTATTACCGGCTCTACGACCATGCCGTTCGCGCCGTGAAGCGGGCTTGCCCGGAGGCGCGGGTCGGAGGCCCCGACTCGACCGGACCGGCCGATGCGAAGGCCGCGAATTTCTTACGCCAGTTCCTGGAGCATTGCGCGCGGGGCACCAACTTCGCGACGGGAACTCGGGGCGCCCCGCTGGACTTCATCATCTTTCATGCTAAAGGCAATCCGTCGTTAGTTAATGGTCAGGTTCGAATGGGAATCCGCCGCCACCTGGAATCGGTGGCGGAGGGGTTCCGGATCGTGAGCACTTTCCCGGAATTCAAGGGACTGCCTATCATCCTGGGAGAGTCGGATCCCGAAGGTTGTGCGGCCTGCTCCGCCCGCCGGTATCCCCAGAATGCCTATCGGAATGGTCCACTTTACGCCTGCTACACAGCCGAAGTTCTCGCGAGAGCCCAGGAACTCGCCGCGCGGTATGGGGTCAATCTCGCCGGAGTTGTGACCTGGGCCTTTGAATTCGAAGGGCAGCCGTACTTCGAGGGATTTCGGTCGCTGGCTACCAACGGCATTGACAAGCCCGTCCTCAACGTGTTCCGCATGTTCGGCAAAATGGACGGGCGGCAATTGCCGGTCGTCGTCGATGCCGCGCTTCCCCTGGACTCGATCCTTCGATCAGGGGTTGTGGGCGCGCCCGACGTTGAGGCGCTTTCTACGTTGGGCAAAGACAAACTCTCCGTGCTGGTCTGGAACTATCAGGACGACGAGATCCCAGCGCCGGCGGCCTCGGTCGAGCTTATCCTGCAGAATCTTCCCGCCGGCGCGCGACACCTCCGCGTCCATCAGTACCGCATTGACCAAAAGGACAGCAACGCCTTTTCTGCCTGGAGAGAAATGGGCTCGCCGCAGCACCCCGACCCCACGCAGTACGGGCGGCTGGAGCGAGCCGGGGACCTTCAGGAAATCCCTGCGCCTCCGCCTCGCCAAGCTCAAAACGAAGAATGGCGGATGACGCTCGACCTGCCCCGGCATGCGGTATCGCTTCTGGAAATCGCCTGGTAACGCCTTAGGCAAGCCGCAAGAATCCTTGGTAACAATAGGACCGTGGGCAAAGAGGAACCTTGCCGTAAGAGGACCATCGTGGTATAAGCCCTTCGCCTGAAATCGGGGTTCAACAGAACGGCGACCCGATCAGTTCCAACACAAGGGGGGAGGAGGCAGCGATGAAGACTGTATCGAGGCGGCGTTTTCTTAAAGGTGCAGCGGCGGGCGGAGCCCTGGCGGGAGTGAGTTCCTGGCTGGGCAAAGGGCCACAAATGTTGGCTCAGGGTCCCCAGCGCGCGCAGGTCCTAGTGGATTCGGAGCGGCGGATTGCGCTGTTGGACCGCAATCTGTTCGGTTCGTTCATCGAGCATCTGGGGCGGGCCGTTTACCAGGGCATATACGAGCCGGGGTCGAAATTCGCGGACGCGGAAGGATTCCGCAAAGATGTGCTCGGAGAAATCCGGCAAATGGGCGTTCCGATCGTGCGCTACCCGGGGGGCAACTTCGTTTCCGGGTACAACTGGCTGGACGGCGTCGGCCCCAAGGAGCGCCGGCCGCGGGTTTTGGACCGCGCCTGGAATACGCTGGAAACCAATCAGTTTGGGACCAACCAGTTCGTTACTTGGTGCCGGGCCGTGGGGACGGAGCCCTTGTTCGGCACAAATTTCGGCACCGGCACGGTGGAATCCACCGTGGCCCTGATGGAGTACTGCAACCTCGAGAAGGGGACGCGTTGGAGCGAATTGCGGCGCCAGCACGGCTATGAAAAGCCCCACAACGTCAAGTACTGGTGCCTGGGCAACGAAATGGACGGCCCTTGGCAGATCGGCCACATTCCCGCGCGCGAGTACGGCTCGAAGGCTCGCGATGCGGCGCGGCAGATGCGCGTCATCGACCCCACGGTGAAGTTGATCGCCTGCGGGTCGAGCGGGCCCTTTATGCCGACGTATCTGCAATGGGACCAGCAGGTGTTGGAGGAATGCTACGAGGAAGTGGATGGCATTTCCCTGCACCGCTACTACGGCAACTCCGAAGAAACGGGTGGCGACACAACGAAGTACCTGGCCATGAATTTGTCGATGGACCGGCAGATCGAAGAGATTATGGCGGTGTGCGACCTGGTGCGGGGGCGCAAGCGGTCCGACAAGACGTTATGGCTATCGTTTGACGAGTGGAACGTCTGGTACCGGGCACTGAGCGGGAAAGACGTGGATGGGGAGCGGCAGGAGGCCCCCCACCTGCTGGAAGAGATCTACAATCTGGAAGATGCGTTGCTGGTCGGGGGATTGCTGAACACCTTGCTCCGCCGATCGGACCGCGTCCGGGTCGCCTGCCTGGCGCAGTTGGTGAATGTGATCGCCCCCTTGATGACCAACGAAGACGGGCTGCTGCGGCAAACCATCTAGTATCCATACCTCTGGGCACTGCAATACGCGCGGGGCAACGTGCTCAGACTTGCTGCCCAGGGTCCGAGTTACGAAGTGGGGCGCGTTGGACTTCCGGTCGAGGCGGGAGGGCAAGCTATCCCCGCCCTCGGGCAGGTGCCCTATCTGGACGTGGCGGCGACCCTCGAGGAGGGCGGCAAGACGGCGACGCTGTTCATCTTGAACCGGGATTTAGACAAGGCGCGCGAGCTCGAGGTGAGTTGGCAGGATGTCACCCCCAGCAAGGTGAATTCCTGCCAGGTGCTGACGGGGAAGGACCTCAAGGCCACAAACACCTTCGCGGCACCCAAGCAAGTGACGCCGCAAGCGCTCGAGGCCCCCAAGGTCGGGTCGAAGATGACCCTGCAGGTCCCCGCGCGCTCCTATACGCTCCTTAACCTTTCGCTGGCGTAAAGGCGACCAGACGGGATCGGAATGAAAGGACGACTCGGATTTCACAGAGCACAAGGCGGGCAGGATACTTACGCCGCCCAGGTAGGAGCCGGCCCGGTAGATTCACCCACCACAAGGTGGAGGGGAACCACATAATCGCGGCCTTGAGGTTTGGACGCGGTCGCCAGTTCGAGAAGGGACTCGGCAGCGACGCGGCCCAAATACTCGGGTTGCATGTCCACCGAAGTCAGCGAAGGGTGGTAGAATTCCGCCAGGTAGGTGCGGTCAAACCCCACGACCGAAACGTCCTCCGGGACGCGCAATCCGTGCTGGCGAAAGGCCCGGATGACGCCCACCGCCGTGAGGTCGTTCATGGCCACCACGGCGCTGGGGCGGGGTGTGACCCGCAGGAGGGCTTCCCCGGCCGCGACCCCGCCGTCCGCGCGCTGGTTTCCGATCGCGATGGGCCCGGGCTCAAGCCCCCGGTCCAGCATACAGGTGATGTAGGCCACCTGTCGAGCCTTGACGTTCCTAAGACTGTAGCGCCCGCCCACAAATGCAATCCGCCGGTGTCCGAAACCGTAGAGGTGATCGATCGCCTCACGGATGCCCGAAAGGTAATCTAGCCGGAGGTTGCTGGTTCCCTCGCTGACCATTTCAAAATCCAAGAACGTCACGAAGACGTTCTGGCTCAGGATCTCATCGATGAGGGCCGGGCTCATCTCCGACGTCATGATGGCAACCCCGAGAACCTTCATTTCGATCATCCGCTCTGCGGCCCGCCGCGTAAGTTGGGGACGATAGTTCGTATCACTGACCAGCACGTCGTATCCGCGCTTATGCGCCTGAGTCTCGAAGGCTCGAATCACGGTGGGGAAGAACGGGTTCTCAATATCCGACACAATGATGCCCATCGTGCGACTGCGATGGCGCGCCAAGTTCCGCGCATGCAGGTTGGGATAGTATCTGAGCTCCTTAACCGCCGCCAGGACGCGCCGCCGCGTCTCCAGGCGCATTCGGCCCACGGAATTCAAGACGTGCGATACCGTGGCGGTAGAAGTTCCGGCATGCCGAGCCACATCGCCGATGGTCACGGGCATCTTGAATCCTCGCGAGGAACGGGTTGCTTTCGCGAGCAGCAGGTTTTCCGGATCGAGCGCATTGCGGATATCAACGCTGCTATGCGGAATGTACGGGCTACTATATGCCACGAACCCAAGGAGTTGACAAGGGGAATTTGCGCCCCGCCCCGGCGAGAGGGCATGATCCGGTCCGCGCCTTGCCCCGGCTTCCCTGCTTCGACCGGAGCACTCACTGGGGGGCACGCTCAAGGATGCCGCGCTCCCGCCCTTGAGACCCCAGGCTACGGAGTTAGGCCCTCAAGTCACGGGACTCCCGGAGGTTTGACGGTCCCGGAGCGCTACTCAATGGGCCTCAGTTCGAGGCCCTGATTGGCGCGATGAATTTCGCGCCGCTGCCTTTCAAAGTCGGCGTCCTGCCTTTCCAGGTGCTGGAAAGTCTGGAAGGCTCGCCCGCTCTCCTGGCTTCTCCCCAGCTTGCCATAGGCGATTCCCAACACGTAAAAGTACTGGGGTCTCCAGGAACTGATGGCGACCGCTTTCTCCAGAGCCGCAACGACCCCTGGCCAGTCTTGCTGGGCCCGGCAAGTCTTGGCGATCTGAAAATACGCCAAGTCCGATTGGGGATTCAAGGCCAGCGCTCGATGGGCGTACTCCAGAGCCAGGTCCAAGTTCCCGCGACGGTTGTAATAACCGCTGAGGTTGACATAAGGCGGATCGAACTTGCCGTGCCGCTCTTCGTTGAGCCGGATAGCGGTCAGGTAGTCTTCGAGCGCGCCAGCATCGTCACCCAGCGCTTCGACGGCGAACCCCAAGGCGTTGTAAGCCTGCATGTACTTGGCATCCAGTTGAATCGCCTTCTCGAGTTCCGCCCGGGCCTTTGTGAAGTCATCCTGAATGGCGTAGATTCTCCCGAAGTTGTAGTGAATTTCCGCGGAGGTCGGGTCCAGGCGCAGGGCGGCTTCGTATTCGCTCAACGCGTAGTCATATCTTCCAATGATGGCCAGGTCCCTCGCCAGAATCTTGTGCGCCTCGGCGTTGTTGGGATTGAACTCCAGCGATTTCGACAAACTCTTGATGGACTCCCCGACGCGGCGCTGTCGGAGCTGCACGTACCCCAGGCAATAGTAAGCTCTCCAGGAGCGGGGGTGGGCGGCAAGATACGACCGCAACTGGGGCTCTACGTCCTGGAAGCTTTCCTTCACGATCAGGTCCCGGAATCGTTCGATCTGCTGGGGGTCATCGTCGGCATTCTCGGGTCCCTCCACATCCCGCAGGCTCGGTTTCTCTCCCTGGCTCGGTGCGCCCACCGCCTGCGCGGCGGCTAGGAGGTGCTGGAGGGGCTTCCGCGCGGCCTCGGGCGCCGAAGCGAAAGTGACACGAGGCGACAGCCGAGAGCCAGGCCCCGCGGCTCCAGCCGGCAGAGCCAGCGAGACCCACAACGCAAAACCCATCACCCACGGCGTGCTGCTCAAATTTCGCAATCCTGGCCCCTCCGAATGCCTTTGCGCATCGTTCCTCCTCGAATTCTAGCACCGCTGGCAACTGCCTGAAGCACACTCTTCACTAGGCGTTCCCGATACAACGCCAGCTCCCCAGGGACTCGTCGCAAGTCATCAAGCTGCCTCCGCGGTTGGTGAAAGAGACCTTTCCGCTTACGGTTACAGACCGTCTAACGAGCGGGGGCCTTCCCTCAGCCAAAATGTCGTTATTCCACACAACTCGGCTCCTCCCAGTCTGACGGTGCGGCGCTCACGCGCCGAGGTTGCCATAATCTGAGGATACTAGCCCGCCATCTCTGGGCCAATTAGCGGCCTAGGAGAAACCTACAATTTTCCTCTTGACAAATTACAATTCCGGCTGTATTTCATTGTGCGTGATTAAGCGCTTACCCTTTGCGCAAAAAAGACCAGGTTAACTGGCGGGCTTTAGTAGTCATAGTCACAAACTAATATTGCGTCGGGTCTGGGAGCGGTAGAAAGAATGGCGATCTCTCGCGGGATTGCACGCTCAATCATGTGTGGTATCGATTGCGAGCGGGTGCGATTACGGCGTTGGGAGCCGCAACCGCCCCGAGGATGCCGCACTCAGCACATCACGCAGGACCGCTCTGCGAGGAGGTGAAGAATGATGGTACGCCCAAAGCTCTTTATGCTCTTGGGATTGATCGTCAGCTTTGCGTTTGCGGGCTTGCTGTATGGTCAGCGCGCGGGCCGCGGCATCATCACGGGCATCGTTACTGACCCAGCAGGCGCGGCCGTTCCCGGCGCCACGGTGACCATCACCGACGAAACCACGGGCGTCAAGACGGCCGTGTCAACGTCCGGAGACGGCAATTACGGGACACCTCTACTGCCCCTGGGCACGTATACGGTGCAAGTCGAGAAACAAGGTTTCAAGATGTACGTGCAAAAGGGCATTGTGATCACCAGCGGCGTCGAGTATCGGCAAGACGCGACTCTCGAGCTCGGCACGGTGACGCAAACCGTAGAGGTGAAAGCGGCATCTTCGATGCTCAACGTGCAGACCGCGGATGTCGCCCACACCCTCAACCAGAGATACTACCAAGACCTGCCGGTCGTCATGGGCACGGACATCCGCTTGGCGGAGAGCATGCTCATGGCGCAGCCGGGCTACACTTCCATGGAGCCCAACGGCGACCCCATGTTCCGTGGCAGCGCCTTTAACTCGCGCATTAACGGCGGCCAGACCATGTCCACGGAAAGCTTCATTGACGGCGCGGCCTTTGGGTACGTGAATGGCCACAACGAAACTCACGAAAGCACCCCGCCGATTGAGGCCATCGCCGAGATGCGTGTCGATACGGGCTCCTTCTCGGCCCAGTATGGACACACCAGTGGGGGCTTTATTGAGTACACGACCAAGTCAGGCACCAACGAATTTCACGGCAGCGTGTACGAATACGTGGGCAACCGGTCGCTCAACGCGCGTGGGTTCTTCGTTCCGGACCGCGTCCCGTTCCAGAACAATTCCTACGGCGTGACGGCGGGCGGCCCCGTCGTGATACCGGGCGTTTACAACGGCAAGGGCAAGACTTTCGTTTTCGGCAACCTCGACATCACCAACCTGCGCACCGGGACCGGCCAAGACTTCTCCGAGAGCGTCCCGACTTTGCTCTTCAAGCAGGGAAACTTCAGCGAGGATCTCGCCTATGAGAAAGGTGCGGCGACGGATCCCAGCGGGCAGGTTGCGACCGACGCACTGGGCCGTCCTATTTACGCGGGTGAAATTTTCAACCCGGGGACAATACGGACAGTCACGGCGGGCCAAGTGGACCCGGGCAACCCGGCAGCCGGAGTAGCCAGTACCGGAAAAGTGGCCACGGGTTCGGGGCCGGTACGGGACGGCTATGGGTATGACCGCCTCACGGGCCTTCCTACGGCTACTGCGAACATCATCCCCGCCGACGACCCACTGCGCAGCCAGATCGCGGCCTTAATCAATCCGAAGGTGCCCGATCCACAAAGAGCGGGTGTCGGTCTCAACCACCTGGGGACCGCCTTCGGCGACCCCAACGGCAAGCTCGATCCCAAGACCTTCCTGCTCCGGGTGGACCATTCGGTTTCAACCAATTTCAAGCTGTACTCCACCTGGTTCCAGAACTCCCGACCGGCCATCCGCAACTGCAACGGGCCGCAAGGCTGCATCACGGAGTTCGATCCCATAAAGACCCCCGAAAAGAACACCAATTACATCGGGCCGGGGTTCTATCAGCGAATCTCCGTCCGCAACCTCCATCAACAATTCGACTGGGTCATCAAGCCCAACCTCTTCAATCACGCCACCGTCGCCTATGACCGCTGGTACATGGGCGGGAACGGTTTGTCCGACAACGTGGGTTGGACTCAACTCCTGGGGCTCAAGCAGTCGAACGGAGCCTACATACCCCTTTACGGAGCCGATGGCAAGAAGGGCAGCTTCCCCTCGCTTGGCTTCAGCGGCTTCAACCCGTATAGCGGCTATGGCACGGGCTGGGTAGGAGGCTTTGAGGCCACCAACCGCTGGCAGTTCCTGGACGACATATCCTGGATCAAAGGCAAACACACTATCAAGGCAGGTTATGAGTACAGGCACCACCAGACCCCGCAACACGGCTGGGGCCGGAATACCGTCGGCAGTTACAACTTCAATAACGACCAGACGGCCGGATTCGATTCAAAAGGAAGCCTGCTCCAGACTACAGGCGACCCCTATGCTTCGTTCCTGCTCGGCCAGGTGAACGACGCAAACTTCGTTGTCTTCGAGGACACGACTTATTACGAAGCCTATACGGCCGGCTTCGTCAACGACGAAATCAAGGTGACCCCCAAGTTGAGCATCAACATCGGCCTGCGGTATGACTACATGTTCGCGCGGCACGAGGCGCACGACCGCTACTCCACGTTCGATGCCTCGACTCCCAATCCCGACGCAGGCGGCATCCCGGGCGCTCTGATCTTCGCAGGGACGGGCCCGGGACGGACAGGCAGCCGGACCTTCGAGACTCCCGAAACCGACAACTGGGGGCCGCGCTTCGGCTTCGCCTACCGGCTCACCAACAAGGACGTCATTCGCGGTGGCTATGGGATGTACTACGGCAGCATCTCGTTTAACTACAGCGCGCCGGGCGGTTATCCCGACCAGGGCATCGCGGCGACTTACAACACGGCTTCCAACACCACCAGCGGGCGTTACCCCGGCTACTATTGGGATGTCGGAACTAGCTGCCCGGCCTATTTGACGGGCAGCGGCGTCAGTTGCGGCTTCCCCGTCGCCGATGTCAATTTCCCGCCCCTCTTAACGCAATCTGCCAATGGTGGCAACCCCAGAGGGGTGCACCCGGATTCGCTCAACCTGCCGAGGTATGCAAACTGGTCTTTCACCTACCAGCGGCAGATCAACGACAACACGTCATGGGAGCTCTCGTACATCGGCAACCGCGGAACGCGCCTACCTATGAACGGGCAAGCCATGGGGCTGCAAGACAACATGATGGATCCGAAATATCTGAGTCTAGGAGCGTCTGCTCTGGGGGCCCCAATCACTGATGCAACCTCCCAGGCCCTTGCGCCCATTCAGGCGCTGCCCAGCTTCGGCGGCGTTCACCTGCCCTACGCAGGTTTCGCCGGCAACGTCACCCAGGCGCTGCGCCCGTTCCCGCAATACCAGGAAGTCATCTGGCGTAGCGGCTTCCCGGGCGGTTCCAGCGTCTATCACTCGCTCCAGACGAAGCTCGAGAGACGCTTCGCAAACGGCCTGCAATTCCGCGTCGCCTACACCTGGTCCAAGCTGATCAACAACGGCGCGGAGAACGGCCTGATCTGGGGCGCTGTCATTCAAAACCCCGTCAACGACCGCGCCGAGCGTGGTCTGAGCGCCGACGATGTCCCACACACACTGATCCTGGCCTATACGTACGCTCTACCCTTTGGGAAGGGCAAACGGTGGGCCAATGTCGGCGGCGTAGCTAATCAGATCATCGGTGGGTGGAACGTGGCGGGAATCCATCGCTACACCAGTGGACGACCGATGAACATCGTCATGGGCAGCGATTTCGGGGACTTCCACGTTGGCAACCAGAAGCGACCCGACGATATCGGTGGCGGTGGCTGGGGAGGTGGTAGTTTCGACCCCGGCGTCGTGGCTCGCCTCGACAAGTACCTCAGCAAGAGTGGCTGGGCTGATCCCGGCACGCTCGCTTTCGGCAACCAGCCCCGGACCGATCCGCGCGTCCGCGACTTCAAGAACTTCAATGAGGACCTCAACGTGTTCAAGGAGTTCCCCATTAAAGCGGAGCGGGTCAAGCTGCGGATCGAGATACAATTTGGCAACGCGTTCAACCGGGCATACTTCCTGCCTGCGAACAACAATTGGTCGAGTGGCGGTTTCGGAGAGGTGGGAGGACAGGGCAACCAGCCGAGGCATATCGACTTCGGCGCAAAGCTGTCCTGGTAGCCTGGACTCTAGTCTTGTAGTGAGTTGTTCTCTACGGCGGCCGGCCCCGACGAACTTCATCGGGGTGGGCCGCCGTCTTGTTTTGGCGCTGTTGGCCGTGCTGTAATCGGGCTTTCTCTGGGACTCTTCAGGGCTCACCATGCTCCAGATTGGGAAGCACTTCTGTATTCTTTGGGCCACAGCCTGCCTTGCTGCCCCTTGTATTGTCAATTGCGTCGGTGTCCCCGCTCGGGGAGGCCAGCAAATGGCCACCGAAGAGCGAGTCCGCAGGCCGGGCTGGTGGCCCACCAAGGGCACCTTCTCACGAAGTGAGTATTTGGGCCCGGAGACTTGCGCGGAGTGTCATGCCTCAGAAGCAGAAGTTCAGCAAACCACGCCCATGGCCCACGCCGGCGCCCGGGCGCGAGACTCGAAGATCCTGCGAGCGCACGAGCGGCTGAGCTTCCACCTGGGCCCTTACGTTTACGATATCGCGCGCACCGAAGACGGAAGCGCCTACTCGGTGAGCGATGGCCGGCAATCTGTTTCGGTGCCACTCGGTTGGGCATTCGGCGAGGGAGAAGTCGGCCAAACCTACCTTTTCGAACGAAAAGGAATCTACTACGAAGGCCGACTCAGTTTCTTTCCCGGTTTGCAGGCACTGGACATTACCGCCGGGCATCCCCATTCCGTGCCTTTGGATCTGGAAGCGGCGCTGGGCCGTCAAATGGGGGCGGATGAGACGCAGAGCTGCTTTGGCTGCCACACGACAGCCTCGACGACGGGCGGCCGGTTTGACCCTGAGCATCTCTTCCCAGGAGTTGCCTGCGAGGCCTGTCATGGGCCGGGGGCGAAGCATGCCGCGGCAATAAAGGCCGGAAAGTTTGAGGAGGGGTCAACTCTCATCCTGAACCCCGCACACCTGGACCCGGTCGACTTGGTGGATTTCTGTGGGGCCTGTCATCGCACCTGGGCAGACGTTTCGGAAGCCGGCACCACCGGCGTGGTCACCGCGCGCTTTCCGCCCTATCGCCTGGAGAGCAGCCGCTGCTGGGGGAAAGGCGACGCGCGCCTCACCTGCCTCGCCTGCCATGATCCGCACCAGCCGCTCCCCCACGATCCGCGCTCCTACGATGAGCGCTGCCTTCGCTGTCACCTTTCCACGCCGGGCCTCCGGGTGACGGCGGACCATCCCGGAAAACCCTGCCCCGAGAGCACGAAGAATTGTGTCACCTGCCACATGCCGAAGTACGAAGTCCCCGACACGCACACGAAATACACCGATCACTGGATTCGCATCGTCCGGAGCGATACGGATTACCCCGACTAGCGTTATACGCGTAGTCATGGTCACAGGGGAAAATGAGGCGGATTTCCTGTGGCCCTTCCTCCCTCGTCCGGTTGGTCGATAGGCCGAGGCTGACTCCGCTTTCGATGATGGATGCGCGACCAATTATGTGCTTGCCGCTCCGTGGCAGGGGTATAATGCACCGACGAATTTCATTGGGAGGATGGGAGGCATTCTTATGAATTCGAATTCTTCACGGCGTAATTTCTTGGCCGCCGGGGTGGCCCTGCCTCTCGCCGGCGCCGTTGGCCTGCGGCAGCAAGCCGCGCCTGTGGCAACGGCCCAGCCCGGCTCAGCGCCGCGCCTTAGTTACCGGGTGCTGGGCAGGACCGGCCTCAAGGTCACCACCGTGGGCTTCGGTTGTATGGTTACTTCCGACGCCAGCGTCGTCGAACGTGCCGCGGACCTTGGCATCAACTATTTCGACACGGCTCGGGGCTACCAGCAGGGGAACAACGAGCGCATGGTCGGGGCGGCGCTCAGGCGCAAGCGCAAAGATCTGATTCTCTCCACTAAGTCGATTGCGACTGACAAGCCGGGCGCATTGAAGGACCTCGAGACCAGCCTGCAGGAACTCAGCACCGATTACGTCGATATCTGGTATCTCCACAACAAGCGCAGCCCCGAGCAGATGACCGACGAGCTGATTGAGGCACAGCAGGTTGCCAAGCAGCAGGGGAAGACCCGATTCACGGGTGTGAGCACCCATGCTCCCAAGGACTTGATCCCGGCAATGATCCAAAAGGGCGTCATGGACGTGGTGCTGGCCACGTACAATTTCAGCATGGACGAAGGCACGAGCGCGGCGATCGAACAAGCAAGCAAGGCCGGCCTCGGCGTGGTGGGGATGAAGGTGATGGCAGGAGGTTTCCGGAGAAGGCCACCTGGCCCCCCACCCCCCGGCCACGGCGCCCCTCCTGGACGTCCTCCCGGTGGCCGTCCTCCCGAGCCGCCAGCGCAGTTGCAGCGGACAGGCGCCATGCTGGCGGCCCTCAAGTGGGTGCTCAAAAATCCGAACGTCCACACGACCATCCCCGGCATCACCGACATGGACCAATTGGATGAAAACCTGAGGGCCATGGCCGAACCTTACGGAGCGGCCGAAGAGAAACTCCTGGCCCAGCAGCTCGAGTATATTGCCCCACTCTACTGTCGGATGTGCGGGGAGTGCGCGGGGACTTGCGCCAAGGGCTTGCCCGTTGCCGACATCCTGCGCCATCTCAGCTACGCGGAAGGGTATGGCCAGTTTGCGCTGGGGCGCGAGGAGTTTCTCAAGCTCGGGCCCGAGGTTGTGGCGGCACGCTGCAGCGACTGCGAGCACTGCACGGTGACATGCCCGCACGGCGTGCAGATCACGGCCCGCCTCAGCCGTGCCCAGGAGTTGTTTGCATGAACGTGGTGAAAAGCCTGTTGCTCATCCTGGTCGCAGCCTCCGCCGCCTCTGCGGCGGAGGTGGCCGACTGT
>JAIQGH010000029.1 GCA_020072655.1 Terriglobia bacterium
GCCCCGCATGGCGCGATCGGCGCGCCCGGGGAGACGCCGGGGCCTCGTCTCCATCCGTTCGACCGCTGGCTGCCATCGGCGGCGGCCAGCGGCAAGATCAACCGAAGTCCATGGTCGTGCACGCCGTCCTGAGGGCCGACGTGTCTCGTATGTCAGGCTCGTAAACCAATCGACGTTCGTATAAGGGGGACTCATGCGGAAAAAAATCACTGTGGTGGGCTCGGGGAATGTGGGTGCGACGCTAGCGCATCGACTCGCCGATAAGCAACTCGGTGATCTCGTTCTCATTGATATTCTTGAGGGTATTCCGCAAGGCAAGGGGCTGGATTTGCTCGAGTCCGGCCCGATCGAAGGTTACGACGTCAAGATCAAAGGCACCAACAGCTATGCCGACACGGCCAATTCCGACCTCGTCGTCATCACCGCCGGGTTCCCGCGCAAGCCCGGCATGAGCCGCGACGACCTGCTCAAAGCGAACTTTGATGTCGTCAAGGCCACGACCGAGCAGGTGGTGAAACAGTCGCCAGAAAGCATTCTCATCGTGGTCACCAACCCGCTCGACGCCATGGCGCAGACGGCGTTCAAAGTGAGCGGCTTTTCGAAGAACCGCGTCATCGGCATGGCGGGCGTGCTCGATACGGCACGCTACCGGACTTTTATCGCCGAGGCACTGAACGTTTCCGTGCAGGACGTTCAGGGGCTCGTCCTGGGCGGGCACGGCGATACGATGGTCCCGGTGCCGAGTTACACCACCGTGGCCGGGATTCCCATCGCCGATTTGATGCCCAAGGAACAGCTCGACAAGATCATCGCGCGCACGGCCAAGGGCGGCGGCGAAATCGTCAACCTGCTCAAGACCGGAAGCGCCTACTATGCGCCTTCCGCGGCTGTGGCACAGATGGTGGATGCTATCTTCAACGACCGCAAGAAGGTTCTGCCTTGCGCGGCGTATCTTGAAGGCGAATATGGAATCAAGGGCTTGTTCGTCGGCGTGCCGGTCAAACTCGGCAAGTGCGGCATCGAACAGATCGTCGAAATCAAGCTGACTGAGGCGGAGAAGGCTGCGCTGATGAAATCCGCCGCGGCTGTGAAAGAACTTGTCGATATTATTGGGGTCTAGCTAGGACCTGCTTGCCTTGATCCCCCCGATTGCAGGGGCGCGTGTGGAGCGCCCCTGCATTGCCAAAGGGCTACTTCACCTCAACAATTCTTAGGCTATGCATAACGACGGCTGTCGTGGGCCGGTCGCTGCGGTCGCGGGACGCGTTCGCGATCTTTTCAACCACCTCGTAGCCTCTTACAACTTCCCCGAAGATCGTGTGATGGTTCGTCAGCCAGTCGGTCGCCGCGACGGTGATGAAGAACTGACTGCCGTTGGTATCCGGCCCGGAATTGGCCATCGCCAGCTTGCCGGGCCGGTCAAACCTCAAGTCTTTGGAAAACTCATCCGCGAACTTGTAGCCCGGCCCGCCCGTGCCGCTCCCAAGCGGACAACCACCCTGGATCATGAACTTGGGGATTACGCGGTGGAATATTAACCCATCGTAGAACGGCCGCTTCACGCGCGCGCGGGTCTGGGGATCGACGAACTCCTTGATGCCCTGCGCGAGCCCCACGAAATTCTCTACAGTCTTGGGCGCCTTGTCAGGGAACAGGCGGCAGGCCACCTCGCCGAGGGTCGTCTCAAACACCGCGTACAATCCGGGTGGCAAATCGCTCATTTCGTTTCCTTCTGAGCAGTGCCTGATTTGGGCGGCGCCGCCAGGGGCTCAATCACACTGGATTTGATAATGTCCAGGCGTGGGAAATTCTTGTCCAGGTAGGCCTTGCCTTCATTCGTCAGTCTGCCCTGATCCGGGCCTTCGCCGTAACCGCTGTATAAGCGCTCCACGACGTCCATACCCTCAACTACCTTGGCGAACGGCGCAAAACCCATGGCGTCGAGTCTCGGGTTATTGGCCAGATTGATGAAGACCTGAGTCGTGCGCGTGTTGGGTCCTGCCGTGGCGAAAGTCAGGAAGCCACGCAAGTTGCTTTGTTTTACGGGATCGTCGGGGATGGTCGCCTGGCTCCAGATTCGCGCGACCTCTGGCCGTGGCGAAATCCCGAACTGCGCAACGAAACCCGGCAGCACGCGGAAAATTCCCGCATTATCGTAAAAGCCGTTTTTGACGAGGTTGTAGAACCGGTCAGCGCCGCGGGGCGCCCAGGCGCGCTTCACCTCCACCACGAAGTCGCCCTTGGTGGTCGTAAACCTCGCGCGGTAAGCGTCCGGCGCCTGCTCCTTGAGAAGGGCCGGATTCAGCAGCGACACCCTTGGGCTCGCCGGCGGGGCGCCCTTCTCAGCGGTCTGAGCCGAAAGGGCGGCCGCGAACAAGAACATGCCAATCACAGCAATGACTACTTTTCGCATCGCACACCTCACTTTTCGCTTTGCATTTGGCGGGCGGTCTGTTCAACCTGGCGCATCACGCGCAGCAGGTTACCACCCAGGATTTTCTCTAGATCTTCTTCGCTGTAACCTCGGCGAGCGAGCTCGATGGCGAGGTCCGGGATCTTCGATACATCCTCCAGTCCGCACGGCGCCGAAAAGATCCCATCGAAGTCGGAACCAATGCCCACGTGGTCTATGCCGCCGACCTGGACAGCATGGTCAATGTGATCGGCCACGCGCTCCATAGGTGGCGCGGGAATCCCCGCAGAGAGTTTCTGGGCGATTTTCTGCTCTTCCGTCCAGGGTAATTGGCGACCTTCCCGAGCGTACGGCGCACGCTCGGCCGCCACGGCAGCGGCTATTTGCGGCTCCACTTTCTTCAGGGCAGCAGCGTAGGCCGGATCGAGGAAGGCGGAGAAAAAGTTGATCTGGATGACGCCACCGTTCTTCGCCAGGGCCCGAATCATCTCATCGCTCATGTTGCGTTTCTGGTCGCAGAGCGCACGGCAGGAGGAGTGCGAGGCAATCACCGGCGCCCGCGACGCGGCGAGAGCCGCATAGAAGGTAGGGTCGGAGACGTGGGAAGAGTCCACCAGCATGCCCAGGCGGTTCATTCGTTCGGCGACCTGACGCCCGAAGTCGGTCAGGCCGTTGGCCTGCGGTTTACCGGCCGAGGAATCCGCCCAGTCCGTATTTGCCGTGTGGGTGAGCGACATGTACCGTATGCCCAAGCGGTAATAATCGTCGAGCAGCCGCAGGTCGTTGCGGATCATGTGCCCGCCTTCAAGACCCATGAGGATGGCGATCTTGCCTTCCCGGTGCAGCCGCTCGACGTCGTCCGCGGTCGTGGCGAAGCCCAGGACGTCGCCGTGGCGGGCCACCTGCTCGTGGACCGCGTCGATTAGGTCGAGTGCGCGCTGGATCAGGGTTCCCTCGGGCCACTTCACGTCCACCCAGACCGCAAAGAACGCGCCGCTCACGTGCCCCTGGCGCATTTTCGGGATGCTGACCATGTAAGGGCTGGCGGGTTCGGCGAGGTCGTAGTGGTCATCGAGCAGCATTTGCGGCGTATCCTCGTGCGTGTCGATGACGATGGCACGCTCGAGCACGCGCGCGGCGATCTTCTCGGCCTCGGCACGCGTGCGCTCGGCGGCACGCAACCGCGGGGCGATGAGCAGGGAAAGCAACACTGCCAGGGCGGCTCTGCGAGCGAAAGGCACCTAAACTCCTTACCGGAAGCCCGGCCAGTGATTATCCGCAGCCAGCGAAGACTTTGTCAAACTGATTCCGCGAGCCCCGGCGGCGCCGACGGAACGCGCCGAGTTGCGACGGGCAAGGGCGGAATATTGGTGCGGCCCCCAGGCAGTCTGTCGAGGCCCTTTCACGACGCGGCAGGTCGCACAGGGAGATTGGCAAGGGCAAGCTCTCTTGCTGCGTTGCTTGCCCGCGGGCGTTTCAGTATAATCGCCGCACAATTACAGGCTTCATTAGGGGGACTTGGATGGCGGATATCGATCTCAGCCTGACCGTGGCAAGACTCGTGGAAGAGTTCCGCAAGGCCGGCGGTTCGCCATCGGGCGAGGCGCTGAACCGACTCGGGGCGCAAATCGCCCTGGCGTTTGGGTCCAAGAAGGACGAAGTGGCGATCCTTCGCCTCTCGGAGGATGCCAAGATGCTGCGCTTTGTCTTTCCCATCAAGCTGCAGAAGATTGGGTCCATCCCGCTCACGACCGCGCATTCTCTCGCTACCAAAACGATCCGCGACCGACGGGGAGAGATTGTCAACAACTTCTCGGTCTACAAGCATCCCACGGTCTTCGAGGCGGTCGACTTGTCATCGGAAGAGAAGGCCACGCCCATTCAGAAGATTATAAGCGCGCCCATGGTTGCGGAGGGGAAAGTCGTGGGCGTGCTGCAGGTCAGCCACAAAGGGAGACCCGGTGAGCCCGTCGGTGCGGACTTCACGCCGCGCGACCTTACAGAGCTGACTTCGGTGGGAACCATCCTCGGGCAGTACTTCGTCACGCTGCCCTTTGCCCCGCCCCCGCCCCAAAAACCACACCCCACTCCTCCGCCCAAGACGTAACGATCGGCAGGGGTGGCTGGCGCAGAGTGGACCTCTGCGGTCTGCGAAACAGGAAGTGCGCTCAATCGCGGGTGGGGCGTACCCCGATGCTCCGGGGTGTGCAGCTTCCGGATATAGGTCGCAGCGCACCAATCTATCGGGGCGGCCTTTCGAGAAATGGAAAAGCGGCAACATTGCAGGACGAAGGTTGCGCTACTTGCTTGTCCCTTGTCACTGCGCTAGGCGGGGCGTCGAAACCGATCCAGGATTTGGAAGAGTATCAAACCCAAGCCGACGTTCACGAGCGAGCCGCTCACCACATCGAGCGCCTGCCAGGGCGGAGGACTTTCCAGCAAGCCGCGCTGCAGCAGCTTCAGGAACAGCGCATGAATGGGCACCAGCGTGGCCGTCAGCGCCATCCGCCCAAAGAGATCATCGAGCTCAAACTTGACGCTCGCCGAAGCCGCCAGATAGGCAACCAGTCCTTTGGCCATGCCAAAGAAACCGATCAGGCCGCTCGACAACGCGTCCTGTAGCAGCCCCATTCCCGTGCCGAGCCCTATGGCGAAGATCTTGTTCCGGCGAATAACGGCGAAGTAGATGGTCACCAGCAGCGGAAAGTCGAACAGACGCGCGAGCGGCAGCGTGAGGGGGAGCACCGCCTGCAGCAAAAGCGCAACCAGTGCCGTCACCCAGAGCGCCGCGGGGTGCATGCGGAAGACTTCCACCGGCCGCTGGATCGGCGTGGCCATGGTGGGAGAGATTATCAGAAGCCACGAGTCTTGGGTAGGGCAGCCCCAGTGAACTGCCGCGGGAGGCGGGTTCGATGGGCTAGGCTAAGGGGGAATACGAGATCAGCGATGAAAGCCTCGCCAGCCGTATCTCGAGCCAAAGCCGTAGAAGCCGAAGAAGAATGGGCCGGGATAGAAAACCCAGGGATACGGCTCCCAGTAATAGAAGGGAGGGGGAGCGGGGTGCGGAGGAGCCACCGCGAAGTTTTTAGGGCGTCGGGGGAGCGTTCCTGAATTGTAGTCTCCCGGCTCGACTGGGCGAAATGCTACGTGGCTTCGGTCCGTCGAAATGGCGAGCGGGGATTCCATGCGAAAGGTCAAGAGTGTCTCGGGCGGGATCACAGTGGGTCGGCCGCGCGTGAGCAGCACGCCAGCCAAGCCAGCCGCTGCTCCTATCGCCGCACCAATCCCCGCGCCCTCTCCGCCACGGGCCGCACCGCCAATGGCCGCGCCAACTCCACCGGCGGTTCCGATGGCCGCCGCATCACGCCCTTGTGACGTTCCTCCCGAGCTCTCGATGAGTTGCGTTCGAATGGGCAATTGCTGACCGTCGACCAGGACAAGATGGGTCAACTCGATCCCCAGTTGGGATACTCCCTTGACGCGGCCCGCCTTTTGGGCAACCGCCACGCGGCCAAGCACGGTCTGCCCTCGCCGCGCCACGACCCAGCCGTTGACGACCAGCGGTTGCTCCAGTTCCCCGCTGAAGCTATCGCCAGGGAGGTTCTGATCGCTGGAGAGGAGTTGCGAGATTCGTACCCTAATCACAGTTCCCGCCGGTAGGGTCAACGTTCGCGGCACTTCCTGGTATGAAGGGGCTTGCTGGGTTTCTGGCTGCGCGGCCTGATTCGCGGGCTCCGAGGCCGGCGCAGCAGGCGGCGCTTGCTCGTTCTCGGCTGCAAATGCCGGCAGGCCGCACGACCAAAGCGCTAAAGCGAGGAAGGCGAACAGCCCCTGATATAACATCTTACGGCTTCGCTTAGTCAACAAACTGTTCTTCATGTTACCTCCGATTCACCTCCTGGATCGAGCCGACAAAAAGCCCCCGCTTCGCCAGCCCCGCGTTCACTACATTCCAACCCTACGATGATGAAAACGCGCGCCGAGTTGTCACCCGTAGACAGCGTCGGCGATGGTACCACAGCACCCCATACCCGCCGCGACGAGAGCCTCCTCGTCGGCCCTCCCGAGGTTCGCCATCCCGTCCAGCGAGCGCAGAGGCCAATTTGGACTGGCACTAAATTGGACTGCTTGGCTCTTTACACTACCTCAATATTGATATAAATTGGACTGCGCCGACGGGCCACCGACAGGGAGGTGCCGATGCTCATCACGCTGGATTCGAGCTTACACAAGCCGCTCTACGTGCAAATCCGCGAGCAGATTCGGGGAAGGATTCTCTCCGGGGCCGTCGCGGTTGGTGACCGCCTGGATCCGAGCCGCGAACTCGCCAAGCGCCTGGGCGTTCACCGCACGACCGTGAGCAACGCCTATGCCGATCTGGAGGCCGAAGGATTGATTCACGGAACCGTGGGGCGGGGGACGTTCGTTTCGCCCTTCGTGGCCACGTTGCGCGAGACGCCTCCCGCGCGGCAGCGTCCCGGGAACGATTTTTACTGGGACAGTTTTTTCGCTCCCGATCAGCAAGACGACTCGCTGGGTCGGCTGATGGCGAGCGCGCTCGAGCCGGGCCTGATCTCTTTTGCCACCGCGCATGCTTCCGCGGAACTCTGTCCCGTGGACCTCATCCGTCGCGCTATGGAGGCGGCGCTGCGCCGCGAGGGCGCGCGCCTCATGCAATACGGCTCGACCGACGGCTACGCGCCGCTCAAGCAATACCTTCAGGCAAGGCTGCGGCGCGATGGCATCCCCCTCGAGCTCGACGAGCTTCTCATCACGAGTGGCTGCCAGCAATCGCTCGATCTGCTGCGGCGGATCCTGGTTGCGCCGGGCGACGCCGTGGCCTGCGAGAACCCGACATACCCCGGCCTGTGGCATGTCTTCGCCACGCCCGGTGCGCGGTTGATCGGCATTCCCGTGGGGCCGGAGGGCATGGACCTTGAATTCCTCGAAGCTATGCTCGAGCAAAACAAGGTCAAGCTGATCCTAACAAGTCCGAATTTCCAGAACCCCACGGGCAGCACGATGCCCCTCGCGGCGCGCAAACGGCTATTGGAGCTGGCCGCGCGCTTCCAGGCGCCAATCGCTGAGGACGATATTTACGGCGTGCTGCGTTATACCGGCCGGGAGTTGCCGCCGCTCAAGGCGCTCGATACGACCGGGCAGGTCGTGTACCTCAACAGCTTCTCGAAGATCGGTTTTCCCGGCTTCCGCGTGGGTTGGATCGCCGCTTCGCGCCGCGTGATTGACCGTCTGCGCAGCGCCAAGCAACGGGCTGACTTGCACACGAACCTCTTGGGCCAGGCGGTGCTCGATGAATTCGCGCGACGGGGTTGGCTCGACAAGCTTCTGCGCAAGACGCGCAAGTTCTACGAGCACAAGCTGAGCGTGTTGCGGCGTGCGGTCGAGGAGACGTTTCCTCCCGAGGTTCAGGTGAAATACCCCGACGGCGGGATGGCAGCGTGGGTTGAGTTGCCAGCCAATCTTGACGCCGGCGAGTTGCTGGTCAAGGCGCGCGAACGCCGCGTGGTTTTTGCCCCGGCGCGATTTTTCTATTTTCAGAATCCGCGGCACAATGCTTTTCGGCTATGCTTTACAGCCGTTCCCGACGAGCAGCTTGCGAAAGGCGTCAGGATTCTGGGCGAACTGTTGCGATCCGAAATCCGGCGGGGGAAGACGGGGCGGAAAGCCGTGTCCGTGGGGTCGGGGGTGGCGCTGGTGTAGCGCCGACCTTCAGATCGGCATGAGGGGAATTCCCACTTAAAGGTGGGCGCTATTACAGCGGAATATACGGGAGACAGTCAATGAAGCAGGTCGAATTAAGGGAGCGCTTTGCGCCAATTGTGATGACCGCGGAGGAGTTTCGCGCCGCGGGGCACCGGCTCGTAGATCGAATTGCGGAGTTTCTGGACACGGTTCAAACTCGGCCGGTTACACCCAACGAGCCGCCGCATGTGGTGCGCGCGGCGCTGGGTGACGGGCCACTTCCGGCGCAAGGCGCACCCCCGCAGGAACTGCTCGATCAGGCGGCGACGCTGCTCTTCGAGCATTCGGTCTTGAGCGCACATCCGCGCTTTTGGGGGTACATCTATTCTTCCGCAGCGCCCATCGGTGCCTTGGGCGATTTCCTCGCCGCCGCCGTCAATCCCAACGTCGGCGCGTGGAACCTCTCACCCGTCGCCTCGGAAATCGAGGCGCAGACCGTCCGCTGGATTGCGGAGCTGATCGGCTATCCCACCGACTGCGGTGGGCTGCTGGTGAGCGGCGGCAACATGGCGAACTTCGTGCCTTTTCTCGTGGCGTGCAAGGTCAAGGCTGATTGGGACGCCAGCCGCGAAGGGCTGCGCGCCCCGGCCGGCCGACTGCTGCGCATCTATTGCTCTGCTGAAACACATACCTGGATCCATAAGGCCGCCGACTTGTTCGGCATGGGAATGGATGCGATTCGCTGGATCGGGGCTGATGCCGACCTCCGCATGGATACGGCGGAGCTTCGCGGCCGCATTGCGGAGGATCGCACGCGCGGCGACTTGCCGTTCATCGTCGTGGGCGCGGCCGGGTCGGTTTCGACCGGCGCCGTTGACCCGTTGCCGGAGCTGGCGGCCATCGCGCGCGAACAGGGATTGTGGTTCCATGTCGACGGCGCCTACGGAGCCATCGCAGCGGCCCTGCCGGATGCTTCCGCGGACTTGCGCGGTCTGGCCTTGGCCGATTCCGTCGCCGTGGATCCACACAAGTGGCTCTACGCGCCCGTCGAAGCCGGCTGCGCGCTGGTGCGCAACCGCGGTGACTTGTTCAAGACTTTCAGCCACCGGCCGCCCTACTACCACTTCCCGGAGCACGAGGGAGAGGAATCCGTCAATTACTTCGAGCACGGCATGCAGAATTCGCGGGGCTTTCGGGCGCTCAAGGTCTGGCTGGCGCTGCGTCAGGTGGGCCGCGAGGGCTACGTGCGCATGGTCGCCGACGACGTGCGCTTGGCCCAGGCGCTTTACCGGATTGCGCAGGAGGATCCGGAGCTTGAAGCCATCACGCAAGGCTTAAGCATTACGACGTTTCGCTATGTGCCGCGTGGGCTGAAGGCAGGATCGCAGGGGACCGAGGAATACCTGAACAAACTCAACGAGGAACTCATGACGCGCCTCCAAGCAGGCGGCGAGACTTTTGTCACCAACGCCGTGATTCGCGGCAAATTCGTCTTGCGTGCTTGCTTCGTCAATTTTCACTCAACGCTCGCCGATGTCGAGGCGCTGCCGGGAATCGTGACGCGCATCGGCGCGGAAGTGGACAAGGAGTGGCGTCGTAGCGCCGGCCTGTAGCCTGGCAGGGAGGTGCGGCCACTTTGAGCGGGCAAGACTTCGCTCGGAGGCAGGTGCGGTGATGGACGACGAGCGACAAGCACCCGGATTGTCGGCCCTCCGGCTGGCAGGCCGACAGTCCCACCTGAAGGTGGGCACTACTCTTGTGCTGGGAATAACTGCGCTGCTGCAATTGAACCTCCGCGCCCAAGAAGCCGCGCAAACGGATATGTTTTCGGAAGCTGAAAAATACGAGCGCTTCATGGGGAGGTGGAGTCAGCGGTTGGCGCCCCTTTTCCTGAAGTTTGCCGGGGTCAAAGAAGGCGAGCGACTGCTCGATGTGGGTTCGGGGACGGGGTCGCTGGCACTCGCGATCATTGGCGAAACGCGCCGCGCCGAAGTCGTCGGGATCGACCCGTCGCGGTCTTATGTAGATTTCGCGGCTGCGCAGACCACCGACCCCCGCGTC
Organism: Terriglobia bacterium; assembly: GCA_020072655.1. GTDB lineage: Bacteria > Acidobacteriota > Terriglobia > UBA7540 > UBA7540 > JAIQGB01. Next base: position 10,178 of record JAIQGH010000029.1, read on the forward strand.
AGATTTCAGATCGGCGACGCCCAGAAGCTGGATTTCCCAAGCGCGTCTTTCGACCGCTGCCTTTCCCTGCTCGTGCTGAACTTCATTCCCGACGCGCGAAAGGCCATGGGCGAAATGCGCCGCATTACCAAGCCGGGAGGACGGATTGCGGCGTGCGTCTGGGATTATGACGAAGGGATGGAGATGCTGCGAAAGTTCTGGGACGCTGCCGTCCTGCTTGATCCTGCCGCTGCCCGGCTCGACGAACGGAATATGGCCTTTTGCCGGAAGGGCCAGCTTGCGGCGTTCTGGCGAGACGCGGGACTCGCGGACGTCGAAGAGACGGAATTAGTCATCGACATGCCATTCCGGTCTTTCGATGATTACTGGGAGCCATTTCTGGACGCCCAGGGGCCAGCGGGGATTTACGTGGCGAGCCTTGCGCCAGAGCAGAGAGAGGAATTGAAGAAGGGCTTGCGGAACACAATCCTGGACGGCAAACCCGACGGCCCTTTCGCGCTCAAAGCGCGGGCGTGGGCCGTGCGGGGCGAGTGCCCCGCGCTGGGGATTGAAAAATGAAAACGGAGAAGGCCTGCTCACGATCGAAAATTATTTCGCGGACGACATTGGTTGAAGGAGAAGGAACATGTGGCAATACGATGAACAGATGAAACTGAAAGTTGGGCTAGCCGAGATGCTCAAGGGCGGTGTGATCATGGACGTCACGACCGCCGAGCAGGCCAAGATTGCCGAGGATGCGGGCGCCTGCGCCGTGATGGCGCTGGAGCGTGTCCCCGCCGATATCCGCAAAGAAGGCGGCGTGGCGCGCATGGCGTCCATCAGGATCATCAAGCAGATCATGGAAGCGGTGACGATTCCGGTGATGGCCAAGGCGCGCATCGGCCACTTCGTCGAAGCCCAGGTGCTGGAATCGATCGGCGTGGACTACGTGGATGAGAGCGAAGTGCTCACACCCGCCGATGAAGAGCACCACATCAACAAGTGGCCGTTCAAGGTGCCGTTTGTCTGCGGCGCACGCAACCTAGGCGAAGCGCTGCGGCGCATCGGCGAAGGCGCGGCGATGATCCGCACGAAGGGTGAGGCGGGCTCGGGCAACATCGTCGAGGCGGTGCGGCATGTCCGTGCCATTGTCAGCGAGATTCGGCTGATTGGCACGTTGCGCGAAGACGAATTGATGGCCAAGGCCAAGGAGCACGGCGCTCCGTACGAGCTGATCCAGTACGTCCATCTGCACGGCAAGCTGCCGGTGCCGAACTTCTCGGCGGGTGGGATCGCCACCCCTGCGGACGCGGCATTGGTCATGCAACTGGGCGCGGAGGCGTGCTTTGTGGGCTCCGGCATCTTCAAGTCGTCCGACCCCGAGAAACGAGCCAAAGCGATCGTCCGCGCCACGACGCACTTCAACGAGGCCGCCGTCGTCGCCGAGTGCTGCGAAGAACTGGGTGAGGCCATGCGCGGCATTGACGTAGCCAAACTCGATCCGAAGGAGATGCTGCAAACGCGCGGATGGTAGGGGAGGGCTGTGCCCTCCGGCGGGAGCCCAGGCGGGTGCCAGCGCGACCCTCCAGGGGGCAGGAGACCATACGGGCAGGATGCCGGCGCCACGAACGAAAGGGGGAGAAAGTGAGACAGGACGTGAGATATCCAATCGGCAAGTTTCAGTGGGAAGGAGGGCTAAGCGAGGCGCGGCGGCGCGAGCTGATTGAGCAGATTGCGGAGACTCCGGCCCAGGTGCGCGCGGCGGTGGCGGCATTCACGGAGCAGCAGCTTGATACGCCCTATCGCGACGGCGGCTGGACGGTGCGCCAGGTGGTGCATCATCTTGCCGACAGCCACCTGAACGCCTATGTGCGCTTCAAGCTGGCCATGACGGAGAACGAACCGACGGTCAAAACTTACGAGCAGCAACTCTGGGCTGAAACGCCCGATGCCAAGACCGCGCCCGCCGAGCTTTCGCTCACTCTGCTCGACTCGCTCCACACGCGATGGGTGGTGTTGCTGCGGTCGATGACCGCCGCCGACCTCGCACGCATGTTCAACCATCCCGAGCACGGCTTGATGACGTTGGAGAGACTGTTGGCGATGTACGCTTGGCACGGCCGGCACCACACCGCGCACATCACGGGGCTGCGGGAGCGGATGGGATGGAAATGAAGAATCGGGCCATCGGGCCATTGAAGAGCTGCCCCGATCGTCAGATGGCTCGATGAGCCGATGAAGCGATGAAAACTCCCAACAACAGACCAGTCGGTGTCCTGGCGATTCAGGGCGACTTCGAGAGGCACGCCAAGATGTTAGAGCGCATTGGAGCGCCATGGGAATTGGTGAAGCATGCGTCGGACTTGGAAGGCGTCGGCGGGCTCATCATGCCGGGCGGCGAGAGCACGACGATGCTCAAGTTCTTCGCCAATGAAGGCTTGGGCGCGGCGGTGAGACAACTCGCCGCCGAGGGCAAACCTATCTTCGGGACCTGCGCTGGAGCCATCCTGCTCGCCAGAGAAGTCCTGAATCCCCCTCAGGACCATCTGGACCTGATCGACATCACGATCGAGCGCAACGCTTACGGCCGGCAGATTGACAGCAGCGTCCGTGGCGGGGACTGCCCCGAGCTGTCTGACCGCCCCGTGGAGATGGTGTTCATCCGTGCGCCCATCATTCGGCGCGTAGGCGATAACGTGCGAGTTCTCGGGCGGTGTGACGGCCTCCCGGTGCTCGTCGAGCAGGGGAGCATCCTCGCCGCCACATTTCATCCTGAACTCACGGAAGACGAGACCATCCACCGGTATTTCCTCAAGAAATTGAGCCATTGAACTAATCGGGCATTAAGCCGTTGCTCCATTGCAGGGCGTTCGGAGAGATGGCGGAAGTTATGGTATTATGTGCCCCATCTCTAGGGTAGGGACGGCGCCCAACATCCGGGCGGAGCCGGCAGACTGGCTGCTTTGTTGGTGTCGGCTTTGGGAGACTTGAGAGTCCTCTCGGCGAAAAGGAGTGTGGCTTTTGGCTGCTAAGGGGCGCACTGTGGCGCTCTTCCCCATCAAGGCTGTGCAGCGGCTCCTAGGTTGGGGGCTCCTCCTGGGGGTGGGGGGATTTCTAGTCCTTTTTGCGCTGCAGTTTTCCCACGCGCCCAAACTGGACACGCTTTGGGTCGTTGTGAAGTTGCGAGAGTACGGGGACCCATTTCTCCGGGGGGTTGGCTCCTGGGTGGGCTTGGGCTGGCCGACAGCCCCATCCATCAGTTTCCTTCCTCTGGTTTTGGCGCTCGCCACTTGGGGGCTCAAGGTCGCCTCGGACGCTGGCTTCCAGTGGGCTCTCAAGACGGTCGGGAATCTCCTTTCCGGGAAGAAGGAGAAGAAGGACGAGGATACGCTGATTTCTGGCATCTCCGGGATCAAGGCCGACTCGAAGCGATCGCGTGAGGAACTCTTGAAGCGCTACCGCGAGCTAGAGTCCGCGCTCAAATCCTCCATACGCAAGCGCTGCGCCTTCCTCTCCGTTGACGTCGTGGGCTCGACCAAGATGAAGGAAGGTGAAAAGGAAACCGACATCGCGGCAACCTTCCAAGCCTATGAAGAAATGCTGAACCGCATCTTTACGGAGCACGGAGCGTGGAAGGTGGCCTGGACGCCGGACGGCGTGATGGTCTGCTTCCTGCAAGTGGATCTGGCGGTGGCCGCCGGGCAGGCGGTCCTCAGCGGTCTGAAGGAATTCAATGCCGCCGAAAACCGGCTGCGCACTTCCTTCCGCGTGCGCTCCGGCTTGAATGAAGGTGAGGTGGCGATCTACGAGGACAGCAAGCTGGAGAAGGTGGCGGATCACGTCATCGATGTGGCCGGCCACATGCAGAAGCAGGCCGCCCCGAACACGCTGTGGCTGGGCGCAGAGATTCACAATCTGTTAGGCGATAAATCCGGTTTCTACGCTACCGGGCAGGTCGTAGATGGGTTGGAGGTTTTTGAATGGTCGACCGAGCCGCGGCGGAGGAAGGCGGTGGTCGAAGGGACGGGCGGTGGAATCCGGCGGCCCGCCGTCGGGGTCACCCTGGCGGGCGCGCCGGCAATTGGTGCTCCCGGGGCTGAGGCACAGCGGATCGGCCGATACGAGGTCTTGAGCGAATTAGGCCGGGGGGCCATGGGAGCCGTCTACAAAGCCCGCGATCCACAAATCGGCCGCACCGTGGCCATCAAGATGATCCTGACCGGGAACCAGACGCCGGAGGAGTTGGAGGAATACAAGCGGCGGTTCTTCCGCGAGGCGCAAACGGCAGGACAGATGTCCCACCCCGGCATCGTGACCATCTATGACGTCAACGAAGACGAATACGGACAGCCCTACCTCGTCATGGAGTTCGTCGAAGGCATGACACTTGAGAAACTCCTCGCCCCCGCTGACTCCAGCAAGGCGCCGGCCTCGCGGCCGATCGAAGCGTCGCTCGATATCGCGATTCAGGTGGCCGACGCGCTCGACTATGCACATCGGCGCGATGTGATCCACCGCGATATCAAGCCGGCCAACATCCTGGTGACCCCGGAAGGCAAGGCCAAGATCGCGGACTTTGGGATCGCCAAGATGGTGGGCACGCAGATGACGCACACGGGTCTGCTCGTTGGGACGCCAGCCTTCATGTCCCCCGAGCAGATCACCGGCGGACAGGTTGATGCGCGGAGCGATATCTTTTCGTTCGGAATTGTTCTCTACTGGATGTGCACGGGCACCAAGCCTTTCGCTGGCCAGGCAATTACGGAGGTTGCGTACAAGGTCGTGCACGCGACGCCGACGCCCGTCCGCCAACTGAATGCTGAGTTGCCCCACGACATGGAAGTCATCGTTACGCGTTGTCTAGCCAAGAAACCCGAGGAGCGCTATCAACGTGCGGGCGACCTCGCCAGCGACTTGGAGAACCTGAAGACTCAGCAGCGGGCTTTAGCTGCGCCCGTGCCGATAACCCCCGCCGCAGCCAGTTAGAATCTTGCTAGCAGAATGCCGAACAAGGTGATCTTGACAGGAAAAGATCGCCACGAAGACACCGAGGACCGTCGAGAGTTGAGAGTGGAATGTTTAGAGCGCAAACGCTTTCGAGTTTTGCTTCTCGTCCTCCCTTTGTTGACTCTCGACTCCTGACTTTCTTTTCTAAGGGCTTTGCTGTGTGTCTTGGGGGCCATATGGTGGACGCACGGCTTCCCCCGAATTTCAAGCGTGTCTGGCTGGTTTTTCCTGGAGGATGGCATGCGTGAACACCCTGATAATTATGATGCCGAACTTTTGCTCCGCCTCTATGATCTTCGGCGTGAGGCGAAATTGCGCCAGGCGCGTGAATGGTTTCTCCGTGAGTTCAAGGCAGACTCGCGACAGGAATTGGAGGGACGCTTTCCCTCTGGTTCGCAGGAGAACGCCTTCTTTCGCATGGTCGTTAGCTACTGGGAGATGGCCGCTTCGTTCGTCCATCACGGCCTGATCAACGAAGAGCTTTTCTTTGAGAACACAAACGAGCTCTGGGTGGTCTGGCAGAAGATAAAGCACCTGGCCCCGGAGACGCGCCAGAAGTTCGAGAATCCTTATGTCTGGCAGAATCTCGAAGCTGTGAGCGAGAGGTTCGAAAAGTGGTTCGCCGGGCGGGCTCCGCAAGGAATCGAGGCCCTTCGGCGCCACGTCGTCGAAGGCATCCATCAGAGGTAGCGGCGGGCTTTGGGCCGCCATCTACAGCTCAGCATGGCGGCATGCTGCGCGCTTCCGGACCGGGGCCCCGCACGCAGTCAAAATGATGAATCCGCCGCGCTTGCCCTCAAGCGGGCGGCCTAATCGCCAGCCTGGGCCAGTGTCTGCTGCTGGGGGCAGCCAAGCAGATCATTAGTCAGTTCTTTGAACCTTTCGCCAAAGAGTTCCCGTTCTGCCCCTCCCCGTGCTCCGAGTAACCCTCAGCATTCGCTCGAAGCCTTCTCGAGAGAAGAAACAACCCTCCGGGTACCTGACGCGTGCCCCTGTCTGACTCAGCAGGGCGTCGTCAGGCGACCTGGAGCAGAAGCGTTTCGAGAGCGTGCGGGGGAACAATATGCGTGAATTTGTTCCCCTGGACGGAAAGCTCCTTGGGTGCCGATGGATGGACGACATCCGGCTTGTCCAGCGTGTTTTCATCCCGGACGTTGCCAGAGGTAAGTTCACGCACGCTGCCGCCGCGCACTCCGGGGCTATCCAGCCCGGGGATTCGGATCTCGACCTCCAAGGGTTCGGTCAGGTGCTGGTTAACAAGCGTCACGCAGATCTGCTTCTGCGCCTCGTTCAGGGAAGCTGAAGCGCTCAAATAGGTACGCTTCGTCTCGCCGCCCCCGCCCAGAAAGGCCAGGAACTCAGGTGGTAGCTGGGTCAGCGGCTTGACGGTGTAAGTGGGCGAATCGACGACGGTCTTCAGGGCCATCGCGTCCATGTGGGGCTGGTAAAGATCGAAGACGTGATAGGTCGGCGTGAGTGCGAACTTCGGCCCCTTGGTAAATGCGATACACTGCAGCACGTTGAAGGTCTGAGCGATGTTCGCCATGGAGACGGCTTCGCCATAGGAGTTCAGAGAGTTGAAAGTCACTGCGGCCAGAAGCGCATCTCGGAGCGTGTTGCTTTGCCAGAGGGCTTCCGCCCCGGTGCCGGGGACCGGATGCCAGATTCCCCATTCGTCCAAGGCGATCCCGACGCGGTTCTGGGAGGTGGTGTAATGCTGTATCAAGCCGATGGTCTCCTCCAGCCGCGCCTCGAGCACGGCGACCCCTGCTAGCGCACGATAATATTCCTCATCAGTGAACTGCGTTGCCTGTCCGAGCCCACCGCGGAAGTAGTGGTGGACCGAGAGTTGCTGGACGTTGCGGATGGCCCGCCGTCCGGCCGGAAGGTGGAGCAAGGTCTCGAAGAACTTCTGGTTCCAGCCTTCGCGGAAGTCTCCGCAGGCGACGAATTCCACCGTGCCACGCTCCGCGTAGCGGCCCAGATAGGTCACAAAGCGGGCATACTCATGGGCGTAAGTCTCCGCGTCGAAGTTACCGCCGCAGCCCCAGTTCTCGTTGCCCACTGACCAATAGCGAACCTTGTAGGGTTCGGGATGCCCGTTGGCCGCGCGCAGGGCAGTGACGGTCGTGGATTCCTTGCCGTTGCAGTACATCATCCAATCCAAGGCTTCCTCGGGAGAGCCAGAGCCCACGTTGGCGCACAGGTAGGGCTCGACGCCGCTCAGCCTGCAATATTCGAGGAATTCGTCGGTGCCGAAGGCGTTGCCTTCGTCGCGTCCCCACCAGATGTTCCACGTGCGGGGACGCTTCTCGCGCGGCCCGACCCCGTCCCGCCAGTGATACTGGTCAGCAAAGCAGCCCCCCGGCCAGCGAAGGATAGGCGCGTGGATGTGCTTTAACGCCTCGATGGTGTCTTTACGCAAGCCATTGTAATTGGGGATGGATGAGTCTACGCCTACCCACATGGCATCGTAAATGCAGCTCCCCAAGTGTTCGGCGAAGTGGCCATAGATGTTGCGGTTAATCTTCCCTACTCGGTCCCCCCAGACCACGTCGAGGCGCGCGCGCTGCGATTCGGGGCTCGGCGCCAGCACGGCTGGCATGGCGCTGGCCCGGGTTCTTAGTGCCATGGCTCCGAGCGCCGCGACGCTACTTTTTCCGAGGAACTGTCTTCGATTCATGATGACCTCCGAAAAGGTTTCTGTTGGCAGCAACACTTTTTATCCCAACTGCAAGCCGCTGTCTATGTTTTTTTGCACGTCGGCGTCCCCGCGCGGGCAATTGACACCAACGGCAGGGAGGAAGACAATAACTGTAGGGCAGATCGAATGGGAGTCGCCGCCACAGCGTCGAAGCTCCGCGAGGCCCGATGGTGGGAACCCCTCCCCAACGGGAAGCTGCACTGCTATCTCTGCCCGCGTCACTGCCACATCGGCGAAGGACTGACGGGGTTCTGCTTCATTCGCAAGAACATCGGAGGGAAGCTTTACAGCCTCGGCTACGCGCAGCCCGCCGCCATTCAGATTGATCCCATTGAGAAGAAGCCCCTCAATCATTTCCTGCCGGGGACGAAGATCCTTTCCCTCGGCACCGCCGGCTGCAATATGGGCTGTTTCTTTTGCCAGAACTGGGACATCTCGAAATCGAAGTCTGACCAGGTGAGTTCCAGCCACCTGGAGCCCGAGGCGGTGGCGCTCGCCGCGATCGAATACGATTGCCCCAGCCTCGCCTTCACTTACAACGAGCCGACCATCTGGGGCGAGTATGTGATCGACATCGCCCGGGCGGCGCACGCGGCGGGCCTCAAGACGGTGATGGTCACTAACGGCTACGTGACCCGCGAGGCGCTCCACGATATTTACGACCATATCGATGCGGCGAACGTTGACCTGAAAGCCTTCACCGAGAGTTTCTACGCGAAGATGACGCTCACCCACCTGCAGCCCGTGCTGGACGTTCTCAAGATGCTGCGGAAGGAGACCCATGTCTGGGTTGAACTCACGACGCTCCTGATCCCGACACTGAACGACTCGGCGGACGAGATCAAGGAACTCTGCGGATGGGTCCTTCGGAACCTGGGCGACGATGTGCCGCTGCACTTTACGGCCTTTCACCCTGATTTCAAGCTTCAAGACAAGCCCCGCACACCGCCGGAGACCCTGCACCGCGCGCGCCGCATCGCCATGGACATGGGCCTCAAGTACGTTTACGAGGGTAATATCTTCTCGGAGGGAGCGAACACGATCTGTCCGGGATGCCGACGGGTCGTCGTGAAGCGTTCCTGGCATGCGGTGAGCGATGTCCGCGTCAGCGCTGACGGGGCGTGCCGGTATTGCGGGTATGAGATATCGGGCTTTTTCCGGCGGCCCGCACCGCCCACCCGCCGTGCGCTCGATTCTCTCCGCACTAAGGTCGAGACCGTTCAGGGTGCCGACCGCCCTATTTGACCTTGCCCACCTTTTGGAGCGCCTCCTGAGATCGGGGCGCGCCGTCTACCGCAATCCAAAGAAAAAGTATCCTGGGCCAACGCGCATGTTGTGAATCAGGGAGGCAGGGGAAAGGGCCCCGACAAGGATGCCTCCTACCATGTGGGCGAGAGCGAGTGGATAGATGTTGCGATGGCGCGCGAAGGCTTCCGCCAACACGAAACCGCCAAACGTGGCGGCAACCATCAGGATGAGATTGGGAATGTGCGCCGCGCCAAACATCAAGGCGACCGTGAGCGAACTCAGATGAGGGCTGCCGCCGAGGGATCGTAGACGGTTGTGAAAATACGATTGGGCTACATATTGCTGGAAGAGGCTCCACAGGCCATAGCTGGTGAAATAGACAAAGGTCCTTACGCCCGGTGCTGCCAAGTGCAGCTTGCCGGAGGCGAAGCCGTAAATCACGACGGGGGAAAAGCAGACAACGGCGAGAGGCAGGATCGCCTGCGCACTGGACCGCAACGCGTGTCGAGCGAGCCCCAAGTCAGCGAGCGAATCCCCATGCAGCAAGTGGCTGGCCAGCACCAGCGCGAGCAGGGCGACCCAGGCCTGCGGGTGGGCGAACTGCCAGCGCCAGATGTAGCGTAGAATGCCTGCGTAGACCAATACGATCTCCAGCGATACTGCAAGGCGCGTCATGGTCGCGCGGGTCGAAGCAACGACGACAGCTTGCGAGGTTGCGGTGTTCATCTCGAAGACTCTCATTGTACGGCAGGGCCGCCGTGAACGCGCAATCGGCCGTTTTCTCGCTCGGTGCGGACTTTTCTTGTTTGCTCTCGCTTTGGCTCTGATCGCGTCGGCCGGGCGCGGCGAGGAGCAGACATCGCCTCAGAGTCCTTCGGCGGCGCGGCACGTGGTGATGATCTCAATCGACGGACTCGGGGCCAGGTGGTATATGTCACCGCCCCCCAACCTGCGCGTTCCGAACCTTCGCCGGATGATGGACGATGGGAGCCATGCCGAGGGCGTCGTCGGCGTTTATCCGTCGGTGACTTACCCCTCGCACACCACGCTGGTGACTGGCCGTCTGCCCGCAGAACATGGGATCTTCACCAATCGTTCCTCGCGCCAGGCAGGGAAGAATCCGAAGGACTGGTTTTGGTTCGCGAGCGCGATCCGCGTGCCGACGCTTTGGGACGTTGTCGGCGAGCGCCGGCTTACGACGGCTGCGCTGTTCTGGCCTGTGACGGCAGGCGCGCACATCACCTGGAACATCCCGGAAATCTGGGATCCGGAGAAAGGGGCTCTCGGCGACCCTTTGTACGTGGCCAAATACGCGACGCCCGGCCTTCTATTCGAGGCCGCGCTGGACCTTGGCCCACCTCGGGAGGGTGGCGGCGACGACGTGACCCGAGCGAACTTGGCGGCCTTCCTGATTCGGAACCACAAACCCAATCTCTTGTTGCTGCACTTAGTGGCCCTCGACGATGAGGAGCATCGCCATGGGCCTGGGAGCGCTGAGGCTGTGGCGGCACTCGAGGAGTCCGACAGGTGCTTGGGCGAGATCCTTGACGCCCTCCGCGCCGCTGGACTCGCAGACTCGACGGATGTCTTCGTCGTCTCCGACCACGGATTTCTTCCTGTCGAGCGCGAGGTGAATCCCAACGTGCTGCTCGCCAAAGCGGGACTGCTGCAAGTTGACTCTCAGGGCAACATCGTGGGGGGGAAAGTCGCCACGGTGGCGAACGGTGGGTCCTTCTTCATTTACTGGCCGGAGTCCGAAAATCTGGCCGGCGAAGTGGAGACGGCGCTTGCTCCCCTGCGCGGGGAAGGCGTTCTCTGGGGCGTGCTCAGCCAGCAGGCAATCCGCGACCTGGGAGGCGAACCAGCGGTTCGTTTGTCTCTCGAAGCGGCGCCCGGGGTAGGCTTTGATGATCGTCCGACCGGCGACGTCGTGCGCGTGCTGGCTGCGACAGCGGGAACGCCCGGCTACTTGCCCTTCCGCGCCGGTCTCGAATCCGCGTTGATTGTTTGGGGACCCCACATCAAGAAGGGCGTGAATTTGCACCGGGTGCGCATGACGACGATTGCGCCCACGGTGCTGCGAGGTCTCAGCCTCGAGCAGCAGAGACTTGGTTCGGACGAGCCGTTGCTCGAAATCTTCAAGTGAAAAGGGCGGCTGCCTGACGATGAGCGTATTTGCGGCGGTTGACATCGGCTCAAACTCTGTGCGCCTTAAGATCGCCCGGGTGATGCACCATCGCCTGGAGGCCCTTCACGAAGACCGGGTGGTCACGCGGCTAGGCGAGTCCGTGTTTCGATCTGGCGTGCTCTCACCGGAAGCAATGGATGCCACCGTCAGCGTCCTCCGCCGGTTTCACCGCACCACCCAGAAATTCGCCGTAGACCGCGTACGGGTGGTGGCTACCAGCGCCTTGCGCGACGCGCGAAATGCCGCGGCATTCGTTGCCTGGGTACGCTCGGCCACGGGGTGGAAAGTCGAAACCGTATCCGGGCTGGAGGAAGGCCGTTTGATTCATCTCGGCCTGCTGACCCAATCCCATGTGGCGGACTCCAAAACACTGCTTGTTGACCTGGGGGGCGGAAGCTGCGAACTGACCATCTCTGAGCGGGGTCACATCCGCAGCATGGCCAGCCTCCCCTTGGGCGCCGTGCGACTGACGGAGCAGTTTCTTCCGCACGATCCTCCTTGGGCCGTCGAGGTGCAACGGCTGCGCGAAGATATCGGCGAAGAAATCGACGCGGTCCGCGAGAGGGTTGTGGCAGCCAGAGTGAAACAGATGCTTGCCACCTCGGGTACCGCCGCCGCGCTGGCCGGGGCGGCGCGTTCGATTGATCCCCGCCGTCGCGGTTTGAAGGGAGGGCCGATTTCTCGTGGCGTGGTCCTGCGCCTGGCGGAACAGCTCGCGCGGCTGGATGCCAAGGCGCGGGCAAGGCTGCCCGGGATCAACCCCCGCCGCGCGGAGATCATTGTCGCCGGCGCCTTTGTCTTCGCCGAATTGATGGAGCGATGCGCGTTACCCAGATTTCGCTATTCGCCTCTCGGCTTACGCGATGGAATTCTGGCCCAGATCCTGGCCGAACATGACCGTGCGACTTCCCCGCGGCGCAGGGTCGAAGAGGAGCGCCAGGACGCGATCCTTGCCATGTGCCGTCAATACGGCGTGGATGTCAACGCGGCGGAAAGCGTCCGCCGGATTGCCGTCCAGCTTTTCCGCGATCTACGCCCTGTCCACGATCTGCCAGCAGAATACGAAAGCTGGCTATCGGCGGCCGCCGCCTTACACGATGTCGGGAGCTTCATCAACCGCAACGGGCGCCACCGCCACACACATTATCTGATTTCCAGTTCCGAGCTCTTCGGATTCACGCCAGAGGAGCGCCAGATCATTGCCGCGATTGCACGCTATCTGGGTAAGTCGCGGCCCGACCCCACCGACGGTCCGCTAAGGGCTCTTGCGATCGCTGACCAGGAGCGCGTTCCCAGGGCCGTCGCGCTTTTGCGGCTAGCGAAGGCTATGAATCCCGGCCACGGTGGCCGGATCGCAGGTCTTCACGCCACTGCTGATCGGGGTAGGGTGGTGCTGAGGCTATCCGCCACCCTCGACGCAGACCTTGAAGTGTGGATGCTCCAGAAGGAGAGAGCGTTCTTTCGGGAGGTTTTTGGGCGCAACTTGGTCGCGGAGGTTCGCTGACTTCCGATACGACCGCATCTCGGCTTATCGGAACCCCTCACGTCCGCCCCATCGGGAGGGCGAAGAAAGCCACGAAATTCGGGGGGCACGCCGTGGCGTGCCCCTACCCTTACGGCCCCTTTCCCTCTTCAGGGGGGAGAGGGTGTCCCGACGCAGTTCATCGAGGCGGGTGAGGGCGCTCGAAAGCAAAAGGTCTATTGCGATGTGGAATAGTAAGCCCATTCACTGGCCCAGCCAGCCACCCGGAACCAGTACCGGCCGAACATGACCGCCTGCTGGATGAGGAAGAGCAGAGCAACTGTGAGCGGGGCGCGAAAGTTGCCCATCGCGCCGACCTCTCCCGGCGAATTGATGAGAGCCCACGGAATGAGCAGCCAGTACAATCCCAGCAGCGCGGCCCCGGCCAGCGCGGGCAGCGCGTAGACCATCGTAGCCTTGCGGAAGCGACGGTAAGCAAAACCGCAAGAGGCGAGGAATGCCTCGACGGCGCTCGTGCCGTCTTCCAGAACCAGTCTGACCCGAGCGTAGTCCATGACGAGATTGACGAGGCAGAGCCCGAGGATCATCACCAGGTTTATGGCCAGGCGCAGGGCAAAGACGGTGCGGTCGCTCTGCCAGTCGTATGAAGCGTCCATGATGTGACTGTCCAGTCCCTTTTTGAACGCGCAGAACACAATCCAATAACCGACCAGTCCAATGAACATCAGGCGGATCAGCCGCCAACCGTACCGGCCGGTGTCCTGAAAGAACACGGCCAACGAAAACGGGGCGCCTCCTTGGCGGAGATGACCGAGCACCCCCCCGGCGAGGACGGCGTTGAGCGGGATGGAGAGGATGCCAAGGACGGCGATGAGAGCCGCGTAGCGGTCAAGTGAACCGGGGCTGTTGCGCGAGAAATCAATAAACCAGTCCACCGGCAGTCCCGAGGCGAGCTGGCGGCTCATGAGACTGTGGCCAGTGAATTGCAAGATACCACGGTAAATCGGCAGGGCAGCCACTGCGGCAACGCCGAGATTGACAAGGAAAAGCGCCCAAATTGCGGGGCGCCCGCGCCGCGCCATGCCGAAACCTTCCTTGAGTGCAGCGGTGGCCTTCATTGGCATCCTCCGGTCTGCTGAAACTTGAGCACTTCCACTTTCGCCGCTCTTCCTGCTGGCGGGCAACGACCCGATGGGGTAGGGCACACCTCAGGCAAAAAAGCCTGCCGCGAGGAAGAGATTCTCCAGCCAGAATATCCAGCGCACGTACCACTTC
>JAIQGH010000175.1:0-9118 GCA_020072655.1 Terriglobia bacterium
ATCCCCGCCTCCCCTTCCTTCAAAACCGCAATAATCTGCTCCTCCGTGAATCGGCTCTTCTTCATCGTGAGTTCTCCTCTCGGTTTTTTATACCCGAGAACTCACATTTCCACTGGACCAGTTTTCGGGGGGCACGTCAGAAAGACCAGCTTTGAGAGGGGAGGAACTTCGCGGCGCAGGACAGCTTTCGGAGTGCACGGAGGTTCAAATGCAAAGAATTCCGCCCGAAAGCCTCATTGCATTTGAGGCACATGACGGAAGAGTCTCATCGGGAAAAATCCTTTCAAGCGAAGTCCGTTCAGGCGAGCGCATTTACAAGGTAAAGCTCTTTCCAGGTGAGGACGTGGTGGAAGTTCCCGCAGATAAGGTGAAGAGTGTCACGCAAAAGAGCGGGTAGGTGATTGCGCGGAGTTTAGTCAGGACGTCGCGGCTCTTATTCTCCCTCGGAAAAGCCGCGGCCTTCGATAGCGGGGCTGCGTTACTCAGGTCGCCGGGTATTCGTCAGGCGGTTGACCGGACGTAGGGCCTCATTGACGGCCCGCTCGTTCGCGAATGCGCGGGCCCACGTCGGGTTCCTCACAATCCCAGCAGCGGCGCGAGGCGGGCTTGGACTTCTTGGAGAGTCGAAGTCGGGACTTTGCCTGCATGCTCGGCGCGGCGGATACGCCAGTCGAGGCTCTTGACATGGTCCGCCAGGACCGCGCCGGAAATGTTCAGGCCCCGAGGTAATTCGACCTCGAACGGGTAGCCCTTGATGTGGCTGGTGATGGGGCACATGATGGCAAGGCCGCTGCGGCGGTTGTAGGCCGGTGATCTTCGCGACAAGCCGCCGGAGGCTGTGCTTGCGCCGAGCGCGCTTGATGACCAGCCCGCCGCCGGAAGCGGCATGGACCCGGACCGGGTCACCTTCTTTCAATCCTGCCCCGTCAGCCAGCGCCTTCGGGATGCGGAGCGCCAGGCTGTTTCCCCATTTGGCGAGCTGTGTGGTTGCCATTCCTTCCTCGCGGTTAGGTATCTACAATGAATATACCCTGACCGCCAGAATATTTCAATGGGCGGTAAAGCGGTTGTACCCGAGGCGCCGGGCGCAATCGCGCAAGATTTCAGCTTCCCACGCGGGCCGCTGCGGACTTTGGGGGTGAGCGCAGTCCGTGGGAATGCGTCCCAGCAAGTGCAGAAAGACGGCCGCCGAATGCCGATAGGCAGGAACGGGCGCGCGGAACGCCACATTGCCCAGGTATTGCAGCGCGTCCGAAAGCGCGTAATACCGCGGGTCTCCCGTCTCCCACAGCCGATCGCGCTCCGCAAATTTCTCGGGCGCGAAGCTGGCCAACCCGAGCAGGTAATCCGACCCGTATTCGATCATATTGATGCCCAGATCGTTTCCGGTATAGATCCGGAACTCGGGCCGCAGCGCGTCGCGCAGGGCGAGCCGCTTCAGTTCCTCCAGCCGATCGAGCGAGGCATGCTTCAATCCCTTCAGCTCGGAAATCTCCATCAGCCCTCGCACGGTCTCCTCATCAAAGATCTCCCCATTAGGCGCGAACATGGTTCCCATCTCAAATGCGATTACGTGGTCGTAGCCCCGGCACACCGCGCGATAAACCGCCACCTTTTCTTTCGCCGGCTTCCCGTGCAATCTCGCCGTTTGAAAAAGGACCGGCGTGCCACCGAAGGAAGCAATCAAGTCCATCTGTTGACGATAGAGTGCCACCACGTCGCCCTCGCGGCCTTCGATATGGGCGCCCGCTACGAACGGCACGTGGCCGCCCAAAGCCTCCCTCGTCCACCGCAAGATGTCCCTTTTCTCAGGGTCGCTCAGATAGTTCACATAGCCGGTGTCCATATTCACGGCATTAACCAAGCCCGCGCGATGCACGTCGCCCACCAGGCGCTCGAAGGCCTCGGCGGCGACGCGCCCATCGGACTCATAGGGCACCAAAACCGCCACGGTCCCGGATACTTTGCGCCGGAGTTTGCGGCGCTCCATCATCTCCTCCAAGTTCAACATCGATTCCTCCCGACCACTGGTCTCAACCCCTCGCGTTGCCGGCCGTGACGCGGAGAGCAGCGACGGCCCTGGGCTGGTCTTACCGTCCCGATTTGATCTCTCTCAGATGAATCGCATAATCCGAATCCTTGTAATATCTATCCAGAGGATAACACCCTGACGGGAGTCCGTGGCGAGGAGCGGTCGTGCAATCGCTGAACGTACGACAAATCCGCTTGCGCTGGAGCGGATGCCCTTCGATGACGTCCCTGAGCAACTCGGGATAGGTCAGTACCATTCTTCCCAGCCCGACCGAGTCTACCAAACCCCGGCGGATCGCGGCCTGGGCAACGTGAGGCAGAAACTCCTGCAGATAGCTGTACGCGGAACCAACGATGACGAGGTTGGGGAATTTTGCCTTCAAACAACGGGTCGCCTCGAGCTGCTTCGCCACGCCGCAAAGCGGGTCTTCGGGAGGCCGATAACCGTCCGAGGGTGGATAGAATGCTGGACGCTGGATGTGCGGGTTGTAATACGGGCAGCCCGCCGTGATATTTACCAGCCGGATTTCCAACTCCTCGAGCAGCGTCAAGAAACGCGCCGTTTCAGTCAGGTCCGCTTCCCTCGGGTTCTGCGGATTCACCCCGAACCCCCAGCGGTAAGGGATGAGCTTCTCAAAAGATTCGGGAATGCCCGGCCCCGGTTTTCCCGGCCGCGTCCGCACCGGGTCAGGGAGAAACGGAACGGTGTCGAACGCCGACACGCGCACGCCGATTTTCAAACCGGGCGCCGACGATCGAATCCCCTCGACGACTTCGCGCAAGAATCGCGTGCGATTCTCGAAGCTGCCGCCGTACGCGCCTTCCCGCGTGTGCGCGCTGAGGAACTCGTGCCCGAGATAGCCGTGGCAGTGCTTGATGTCTACAAAATCGAACCCCGCATCGCGCGCCAGGCGAGCGGCGTGGCAGAAGTCCTCGATAATCTCGCGGACTTCTCCGTCCGTCAGCAAAGGATAATCAGCCGTCAGGCCCAGGCGGCGATCGAGGATGGGGTGGCGATAGAGAATGCGGGGCTCGGGGCGGCCGTCGGCGTTGGGCCGGCTGTACCTTCCCGCATGCGTCAGTTGCAGGCCGACCAGCAAGTTCTCGTCGGAAGCCGTCGTGCAACGATGCTCGTCCACGAGCGCCTCGCGCAACCGGGCCAGGCCGTCCCGCGTGTGGGCGCCTGCCAGCAGTTGATTCGGGTTCGCCCGCCCGTCGGGACGCACCGCGACCGCTTCCCCGCCCCAAATCAACTTCGCGCCACTGCGCCCGAATCGTCGCCAGCGGCGAATCGTGCTGGCGGTCGGGTTGCCGTCCAGCGTGCCGTCCCAACCTTCCATGGGCTGAATCGCGATGCGATTGCCGATCCTGATCCCGTGGCGCTCGAGTGGCCAAGCGAGCGGCGATTCCGAACCCCGCAGCAGTTCGCCATCGCACGGAATCGCCAGCCCGAGTGAAACCACGTAATCCTGAAACCGCGCGACCTCTCTCAGCCCGCCCAGACTCAGGATCTTGGCCTCGCTCATTGCGCACTCCGCCTCTTGGGCAAGGCAGCCACGGCTCCCGCGCCTAACAAAGCCATCGCGATCAGCGCCAGAAAAGCCAGGGAATAACTTCCTGTCGCGTCACGCAGATGTCCGACCAGCCATGGCGACACCGCCTCCGCGATGCCATCCGTGGCCAGAATCACACCCATCAAACGGCCGAGCCGCGCGACGCCGAAGATTTCCGCGGTCATTAAGGGAATAATCATGTAATCCCCGCCCAGCCCGATCCCGAACACAACCGCGAAGAGATACACAGCGCCGGAGCCGCGCGGCAGAAACAGCAGGGGAATGGCGGCCGCGACCAGCATGTAAATCAGCAACATGACGTGCTTCTTGGCAAGACGGTCCGCCAGCCACCCCATCAACAGGCGCCCCACGATGCTGAACGCCAGCACCAGCGATAAGAGTCGCGCGGCCTCGCTTTGCGTATAGCCTTCGTCGAGACTCAGGAAGAGTTTGAGGTTCTGCTGCGTGCCGCTGACCGCCGCGATTGAACACATGCTCCCCAGAGCCAAAAGGTAAAAGGAACCAGCCAGGAAAGCGCTTTTGACGCCCACCGGAGCTGCGGCGACGATTTCCGGCCGCCTCCGGGGCGGTTCTTTCACCAGCCAGGCCATGGGAAGCGCGATGACGATAATCAGCGCACCCAAGGCCTGCAACCCCACGCGCCAGCCAAAATGCTCGACGAGCACGTAGGAAATCCACGGCGCGGCCGCTCCCCCCAGCCCGATTCCGAGATACGCGCCGCCCATCGCTTTCCCTCGCGACTTGTCGAACCACCTTGACAGCAGCACTTGATTCGGCAGCGGCCCGCCACACACGTAACCCAGGGCGTTCAGCAAATAGAAGAAATAAAACATGCCCAACGTCGAAATCCCGCCCAAGCCGACCAGGGCAACACCAACCAGCAAGGTGCCGGCCATCATCATGTGGCGCGGCCCAAAGCGATCCACTACCCACCCCGCGATGAATCCGGTCAGCGGCCCCACGACCAGCTTGCTCAGAGCGTTGCCCGAAGTGACCTGCGCCCGCGTCCAGCCGAAGTCACGGACCATGAAGTCGTAATAGAACGGGAGCCCCCACAGCGCCAACCCGACGATGCAGAACAGAACAAGAAAGGCCGTCGTCACAGCCTGTAGTTGGCCGCCCCCCACGGTCTCCACCTTGCAGGTGTCAGCGACTTCATCACCTGTCGGAGGCTCCGTCTTTGCTCCCGCCAATGTGCCGTCCCGGTGAATCATGGCACTCTGCCTTGGCCGACAATCCTAGGCAAGCCGCCCGGACATTTCAAGGTCAGGCGTGTGCGACAAAATTGACACCGCTAGAACCGCGGATTAAACTGATTCACTCGTGGCCGGGGCTCGATCTCGGCTGGAGAGTACAGGGCTCGGGAAGCGGATTCATCCTAAGGAGACCATCGTGACTCAGGCGGCCTTTGATTATTACCAAGCCCACCGTGAAAGCTTTCTCGAAGGACTGAAGACCTTCCTGCGGATCCCCAGCATTTCCACGTTGCCGGAGCACAAGCCGGACATCCAGCGCGCCGCGGAGTTCGTAGCCGGCGAGCTGCGCGAGTCCGGCATGAAGCAAGTCGAGATTATCGCTGGGACGGGAAACCAGAACCCGCTCGTCTATGCCGAATGGCTGGAAGCTCCGGGGAAACCGACCTTGCTGATTTACGGCCACTATGATGTGCAGCCGCCCGACCCGCTGGAGGAGTGGGTGACGCCGCCTTTCGAGCCTGCGGTGCGCAATGACAACATCTACGCGCGGGGCGCGGTGGACGACAAGGGGCAGGTGTACCTGCTGCTCAAGGCCGTCGAAGGGTTCATGAAGACCGAGGGGAAGCTGCCCATCAACGTCAAGCTCCTGCTCGAAGGCGAAGAGGAGACGGGCGGCGAGAACATTGAGGCGTACGTCGCCGCGCACCCGGACCGCTTGCAGGCCGACGCGGCGCTGGTGTGCGACACCGAGATGTTCGCCCCGGAATTGCCGACGATCACCACCGGCCTGCGCGGCCTGATTTATACGGAGCTTGAGGCGCGCGGCGCTAGCCACGATCTCCACTCCGGGATGTATGGCGGCGCGGCCCCCAATCCCTTTCAGGCTTTGGTCGAGATCATCAATGGCCTCAAAGGCCCGGATGGAAAGATTCGCATCCCCGGATTCTATAATCGAGTCAAGAAGCCGACCCGCAAGGAACTCGAAAGCTGGAAGAATCTGCCTTTCAACGAAAAGAAGTTCATGAGGGACGAAGTCGGCGCCAAGGCGCTGGTGGGGGAAAAAGGAATCCCCGTGCTCGAGCGCCTCTGGGCGCGGCCGACGCTGGAAGTCCACGGGCTTCGCGGCGGCTTCACGGGCGAGGGAGCGAAGACCACAGTCCGAATCCTCGCCAGCGCGCCCGCGACCGTGGTCTCCACGGAAAGCCGCTGGATCGCTGCGGCGGCGGAGGCTATGGAGCAGGTCTTCCACAAGAAGACGGTCTACATGCGATCCGGAGGGTCAATTCCCATCGTCGGCCTGTTCCAGAAGCACATCAGCATACCCAGCGTCATGATGGGGTTCGGCCTGCCCGACGATCAACTGCACGCACCGAACGAGAAATTCCACTTGCCCAATTTCTACCGCGGCATCGAGGCGGTGGCGCGATACTTCGCGCTGCTTGCGAAGTAGGGGCGGGGCCCCGAGCGGTTGAATTGGGGCATTGCGCCTACGACAGGCCGCGAGCCCGGAGGGCTCCCCTACACGGCGATCAGGGAGCGGCTGTCGTTTATTGCCGCGTCGCGCCGAGTTCTTTCAGGTGTGCGCGAACCTCGGCCACATCGGAGGCATCGGGGGCAAGTTGCAGGTAGGTTTGATATTCCTGGCGGGCACGCTCGTTCTCCCCAGTATTCTCAAAGGCCACCGCCAAGTTGTAATGGGCGCGCGCCAGTTCCGGTTGCAGGCGGATGGCTTCCTCGTACTCACGGATCGCGGCCGGTATGTCCTTCTGGCCTTGCAGCACATTCCCCAAAGTCACATGGACGTTCGCTTCGCCCGGCCGCAGGCGCAGGTACTCCTGATAGTCGGCGATGGCTTCACTGAGCTCCCCCTTCTGCCGTAGAGCGTTGGCCAGGGCCAGCCGCGCCGGCGCCAGGTCCGTCTTGGAGCGCAGCGCTTCGCGAAGCTGCTCGATGGCCTCGTCCGTTTTTCCTTGTTTGAGTCTCGCCACTCCCAGGTGGTAATGCGCCTCGGGAAAGTTGGGAGTTGATTTCAGGGCTTCCTGTGCTTCGGTGGCGGCGCCTTCGCAATCACCCAACTGGTTCAGTGCGGCGGCCAGGTTGGTGTGGGCCTCTGGCCAGGCAGGACGCTTCTGGAGAGCTGCCCGGAACGCCTCGGCGCCGCCTTTCGCGTCCCCCGCCTGCATCCGGGAGACGCCGAGGTCGAACAGCGTCTCGGCTTCCTCCTTGCCGCTGGCCAGCGCGGTCTGGTAGGCCTCCTGCGCCCCCTTCTGGTCCCCTTTCTGGGCAAGCAGATTGCCGAGTATGCGCTGGTACTCGAGGGCGTTCGGCGCCAATCGGATGCCTTCCTGGCACTCGGCAATTGCACCGTTGACGTCGCCGTTCGCCCCGAGAACGGTTGCCAGGCGGACGTGCAGGGCGGCATCGTCGGGACGGAGTCGCAGCGCATCGCGCAAAGTCGGCACGGCCAATTCGAAGTTCTTCTGTTCGGCCAGCAGCGTGCCGAGAGCCGCCAGGGCGTCGGGATATTCGGCGCGGAGCTTGATCGCGCGCTCGAGCTCGGAGCGAGCCCCGGCGATATTGCCGGCGGCTTTAAGAGCTTGCGCCAGATAGTAGTGCAACTCGGGGCTTTGCGGCCGCAGTTGCGTGGCCACGCGAAACTCGCCCAGAGCCTTCTCCGCGTCGTCGCCCGCTTGATACGCGTTGGCCAAGTGCAGGTGGGCGTCCGCGTCCTCGGGGCGCAGGCGAACCTCCTCGCGATACTCCTGAATGAACCCCGGGACATCGCCGGAGGCTTGGTAAGCTTCCGCCAGGTTGCGATGGTAATCGGCGCTGTCGGCGGAAAGCTGCACGGCTTTCTTGAGCTCCGCAAGGCCTCCGACCAAGTCGCCGGTCTTGCGCAGCACGAGCCCCAGGTTTTCATGGAGCTCGGGATCGTTGGGCCGGAGCCGCAGGGCTTCGCGATACTCCGCCGCGGCTGCCAGGTGATTGCCGGTGGAGAGATACGTCGCCGCCAGCTCCGAGTGCGCGCGAGGGAAATCCGGACGCAAGCGGATGACGCGCCGGAGCTCCTCGATCGCCCCGCCATAATCGCCCGCCTGGTGCAGGGCGATGGCGAGGTGCAGCCGGTAATCGGTCTGCTCCGGTCGCAGGCCCACGGCGAGCCGAAATTCCGCGATGGCATCGATCAGGTCGCCCGAGGCCAGCAAAGCGCTTGCCAAGGCGTAGTGCGTTTCGGGGTCATTGGGGCGCAGGCGCGTCGCGGTGCGGAAGGCCTCGATACCCTCATTGATCTTGCCGGTCTGCGTCAGCGTCTCGGCAAGCCCCAGATAGGCCTGTGCGTTCTGCGGATCGAGCTTCACAACCTCGCGGTATTCGCCGACCGCTCCCGGCCCATCGCCCGCCTGCAGGAGCGACGCGGCAAGGGACAGGTGAGCGTCAGTGTCCCGAGGATCGAGCGCCAGCGCTCGGCGGTAAGCTTTGACGGCTTCGGTGTACTGGCGGCTGGCGGTGAGCGCGTCGCCGAGGTTCACCAAGGCCGCAGTGCTCGAGGGATGGCCGACGATTTCCGCGCGGTACTCTTCGATGGCCTGGGGGAGCTTCCCTTGGGATTCGTAAACCGCGCCGAGATTCAAGTGGGCACTGGGGAAATCCGGCTTCAGGCGTAAGACTTCCTGAAATTGTCGGATCGCTTCCCCGGGTTGCTGCACGGCAGCGTAGGCGTTCGCGCGGTTGTAGTGCGCCTCGAGATACCCTGGGCGGAGTTCCAGCGCTTTGCGGTAGGCCTCAATCGCCTGCTTCCAGTCGCCGCGGCGGGAGAGAACGTTTCCTTGCTGCAGGAAATCCTCGGCACTTTTCGTCTCCGCCTGCGCCCCGGGGAGGGCGGAAGAAAAGAGAAATACGCAGAAGGCTGCGGCGCAGAAGGCGGAGATTCCACGACGAGCGGCTTCCATCCTGTCTCCCATTTCATTAGGATACACCCAGGCCCGCGGCCAGTGCTTGAGGTTTGACATCATCGCGAACGTTCCGCTATGCTCGGCGCGAATTCCAGCGGCACAAGGCCCGTTCCACAGTTGATGCCGCCACGTCTGCGACAGGGTATCGCAACCGGATGGAGCAGGTTCTCCAGTTCTTCCGCAATCGGCCGACGCTCCGCCTGTCGGCGCTGCTCTCCGGGAGCATGGTTTGGCTGGTCGGCTTCTTTCTCCTCCCGCTGGCCTACCTCTGGGCGGTCAGTTTCGCCGCCCGCTCTCCCTACGGCACCGTCGAGTGGCACTTGGGGGTGCGCAACTATCTTCGCGCTTTTCAGCCCATCTACCT
>JAIQGH010000175.1:9204-11526 GCA_020072655.1 Terriglobia bacterium
ATTCCCTTCTGGACGAGCTTCCTGGTCCGTACCTACGCCTGGATGGTGATTCTGCGCACGGAAGGGGTCGTCAACAACACGCTCCTGGCGCTCCACCTGATTCACGAACCGTTGCGGCTGCTCTACACGCCGCTCGCTGTCTTCATCGGCTTGGTGTACGGTGAGCTGCCCTTCATGATCCTGCCGCTTTATACGGTCCTCGAAAAAATCGATCCCTCCCTGCTGGAGGCTGCCCAGGACTTGGGCGCCAGCCGGGTTCGGGCGTTTCTCCGCGTTACGCTGCCGCTTTCCGCACCGGGCCTCGTGGCCGGAGCCGTCCTGGTTTTCATTCCTTCGGTCGGGGCATTCATCACCCCCGACCTCCTGGGCGGGGCGCGGACAATGATGGTCGGCAACCTCATCCAGAACCAGTTCGCCATGGTGCGGGATCAGCCCTTCGGCTCGGCCGTCGCCTTCCTGCTGACCTTTGCAGTCCTCGCGGTCCTGGTCGGCACGCTGCGAAACGCCCAGCGCGCGACGCGGGAGATTCTCTGATGGCGCGGGGGAACAAAGGTGACTACGGCCTGACTGCGGCAAGCGCCTTCGTCTATTTCTTTCTTTACGCGCCCATCGCCGTCCTGGTGATTTTCTCCTTCAACAGCTCGCGGCTTTCGGCGCGCTGGCTCGGGTTCACGACGGAATGGTACGCCGCACTTTGGCGCAACGAGCAGATTTTCCGCAGCCTGCTGAACAGTCTGATCGTGGCGCTGGCGGTCACGCTGGTTTGCGTGGTGGCCGGAACCCTGGCGGCGCTGGTCTCGGCTCGCCCTCGATTGCGCGGCCGCGTGTGGCTCGACGGCCTCGTTTACCTCCCGCTGGTGATCCCGGAGATCGTCATCGCCGTGGCGCTCGTGGTCTTCTTCAGCCTCTCGCATCTCGATCTGAGCATCTGGACGATCATCATCGCGCACATCACGTTCTGCATCTCTTATGTGATCATCGTGGTGGGGGCGCGCCTGGGCGGGATGGACCGCTCGCTCCAGGAAGCGGCGCTGGACCTCGGCGCCAACGAGTGGACGGCCTTCCGCCGCGTCACCCTCCCGCTTGCCGCGCCGGGGATTCTTTCTGCGGCATTGCTGGTCTTCACGACCTCCTTCGACGACTACCTCATCACCTCCTTCGTCTCCGGGGTCAGCTCGACGACCCTCCCCCTGCAGATCTATTCGCAGCTCAAGCGGGGAATCACGCCGGAGATCAACGCCATCTCGACAGCCATTCTCCTGGCGACCGTGCCGCTGGTCTACATCGCTCAGCGGCTGGAGCGCGGCGGGCTGAAAATGCGCGGGGCGCTGGCAGGCGTGGGAGGTGTCTTCCTGCTGATGGCGGTGCCGCTCGTCGCCCGGACGTGGCCCACGGAGCGGAACCTGCCGCAACTCAACCTCTACATGTGGTCCACGTACGTTTCGCCGCGCGTCGTGCGCGGCTTCGAGCGCGAGTTTCACTGCAAGGTCAACTACGATCTCTACGATTCCAACGAAGCGCTCCTCGCCAAGCTGCAGGGCGGCAACGTGGATTACGACCTCGTCGTACCCACCGATTACATGCTGGAGATCCTCATCCAACAGCACCTCCTCGCGCCACTCGACAAGTCGCGCCTGCCGAACGCGTGGGCGAACGTTGATCCGCGGTTTAGCCACCTCGCCTGCGATCCCCACAACGACTACGCGGTACCGTACGCCTGGGGGACAACGGGCCTCGCCTACCGCAGCGATCTGGTCAAAGAGAACGTCGCAAGCTGGGAGGCGATGTTCGATCGGCGCTACGCGGGCCACATCCTGCTGCTCGACGATGCGCGGGAAGTCTTCGCCATGGCGCTCAAGAAGCTGGGCTATTCGCTGAACTCCACCAACCCCCAGGAAATCCGACGGGCCCGCGACCTGTTGCTCGACGAGAAGCCTCTCGTCAAGGGTTACAACAGCTCGAACTTCGAGCAGGACCTCGTGGCGGGTGACGCCTGGATCGCTCAGGCTTATAACGGGAACCTGACCTTCGCCCTGCGCGACGAGCCGCGCATCCGTTACGTCATCCCCAAGGAAGGCTGTACCATTTCGGTGGACCTCATCGCCATTCCGCGCAACGCGCCGCACACGGACTTGGCACACGAGTTCATCAACTATTTCCACCGGCCGGAGGTCGCCGGCGCCTTCATCAACGACTCCGGCTTCAACTCTCCCAACCGCGATGCCGCGCGCGCCGTCGAAGCCTGGATCCTGGTTCAGCCCGCCATCTTCCCGGACCCGGCTTCTCTTGCCCAGTGTGAGTTCATGCACGACCTCGGTCCCG
>JAIQGH010000030.1 GCA_020072655.1 Terriglobia bacterium
ATGCACGGATCGGGATTAGGTCTTCGCAACGCGGCCAACCGACTGGACGTAGAGACGCCCCGCCGGGGCGTCTCTACTTGGTCAATTCCGAATTCGCGACCGGAGTTGAAGTGATACAATCCGCCCTGCCGAGAGTCGCGCTTTCGTGCGCCTCCTCGGGCCGGTCGTAACTCTCTTTCTCCCGCGGAGGGTTTTTCGAGGCGTCAGCCCCCATGGCGCACCCAGATGACGCGGTCGTCGGGTTAGTGAACAACAGTGCGGGGAGCGCGTTCCCCCGGGCGCGAGTGGTCTTTTGGCTCGGGACGGCGACGCTCACCGGCGCTGTGATCATGGGCTTGGAGCTTGTCTCCTTCCGCCTCTATGCCCCTTATCTCGGCTACTCGATTTACGTTTGGGGCAGCATGATCTCCGTGGTCATGGCCGCACTCTCGGCCGGCTACGCCTTGGGCGGCTGGATGGCGGACCGCAGCGAAAGCGACCTTCCCCTCTATGCGACGGTGCTCGCCAGCGGCCTTTATCAGCTCGTCGTCGTGTTCGGCGCCCTGGCGTTGCTCCGGCGGTTGGAGGGTTGGGGAGAATTTACCGGGACGGTCCTAGCGACGCTGCTGATCTTCGCGCCTCCCATGACGGCGCTGGCCATCACGTCGCCTTTTGTGATCCGCCTCCTGGCCCGAGCCGGCCGCGTGGGTGTGACGGCGGGGCGAGTCTATGCCCTCTCCACGGTGGGAAGCATCGCCGGTGTGCTGGCTACCACCTTCTTGCTCATCCCACGCTTTGGGACGCGCATGACGCTGATCGTCCTTTGCGTCGCGTCCGTCGTCCTGGGAGCCGCTGGACTCGCCGCCTTCAAGCGGATAGCGTTGGTCGGCCTTCTTCCCTTGACTATCTTCGCCCTGGTCCCTGCGCCGGGCTTGCCCATCTATGAAATCTGGAGGGCTGAGTCCGTGTATAACTCCGTCCGCGTTATCCGCTGGGGAGGATATCTTTGGCTGGCGCTCAACCAGTTGCGGTACAGCCACACGACGCGCAAAGAGAGAGCCTTGTGGGCAGGCTCATACCAGGACGATTATGCCCTCGGACCGCTGCTCGTGCGGGGACGGCGCCTGCTGGTACTGGGCATGGGCGCGGGCGCGTCGATCATCGTGACGCGGGCGGTGGCCGAAGACATCCAGGTGGACGCCGTCGAAATCGATCCCCAGGTCGTGGAAGCTGCGGGACTCTTCTTCGGCATACGCTCCGACCCGCGGTGGCTGCGCATTCACGTGGCCGATGCCCGGCCCTGGCTGGCGCAAGACTCGCGCACCTACGATCTGGTCCACGTGGACCTCTACCATGGCGGGCCTTACATCCCCTTCTATCTCGCCACTGAGGAGTTCTTTCGCCTGGTGCGCGCACGACTCGCCGCAGACGGGCTCCTGATAATGAACGTTTACGACCTGGGGAAGAAGCGTGAACTGCTATCGGCTACCGTGGCGACCTTGCAGCGCGTCTTCGCGACGGTCGCCGTGCTCTCGCGCGACGATGGGAACCACATCCTTTTCGCGTCCCCCCAAAAGCGCACGCTCGACTCCTTGCGAGCCGCTCTCGTGGGGGCCGGGAGCGATGAGAAGGTGGGCGAGCTGGCCCGCCGGGCGGCGTCGCGGATTGCAGAAATCCGTTCGCCCGAAGGCGCGCCCGTTTTCACTGACGACCACGCCCCTATCGAAGAGTTGATTCGGAAGACGCTGGTCGCACCGCAGCCCTGAGTGACGCGGGATCGCATGAGCGCCCTTGGTCCTTGGATCAAATCGAAATGGGTCCAGGCGGTGGTACTCGGTCTGGCAAGCGGCGTGGTCGTCTTCGGCGCCGATCGGCTAGGCTGGCTTGACACCGTGGAACGTAAGTCGCTCGACTGGCGTTTCCGCGCTTTCACCGAGCCGGGGCGCGCCAGCCGCGACATCGTCATCGTGGCGCTGGACGACACGAGCTTCGGCTCGCGCGAGATGCTCGACAATTTCGGTCGTTGGCCTTGGCGGCGCAAGCTCTATGCGGGCCTGGTTCACTACCTCAACGAGTGCGGCGCACGGACCATCGGTGTAGATATCGTGTTTCAGGGCGCGGATCCTCACGCGGGCGATGACGCGCTATTTGCCGAGGCCCTCGGCGAGCGCAGGAACGTCGTCCTGGCCTGCGCGCTCAACATGAGCACCTACCGCGAGATGGACCCAACCACGCAGGAGAAGCTCGGGAAGAAGCTCGCCCCCCTCACCGTCCCGGTCCGGCAGGAAGCGGCCCTCGATCTGCGGCCTCGCCACACTCCGGGAGCATCTCGATTCAATCGGACCCCGACGGGCCGGTGCGCACGGTGACGCCGCTCTTTCGTTTCCGCAATACTTATCTGCCGTCGCTCCCGCTGGCCGTCGCGGCGCTGGCGCTCAGCGAAAGTGCGGAATTGCGGATTGCGCCCGGGCCGGCGCTGCATTTCGCGGGGCGGACAATTCCGCTCGATGCGCAGGGCCGCATGCTCATCCGGTGGTACGGGCCTGCGTACACCTACCGGCGTTACTCCGTGTGGAAAGTCTTCAACTCCGCCTTCCACTACGAGAATGGCGAGAAGCCGGAAATCCCGCCCGAAGCCTTCAAAGACAAGATCGTGTTGATCGGGGCGACGGCGGCCAGCGCCTCCGATTTTCGTACCACCGCCTTCTCGGCAACCTATCCGGGCGTGGAGATTCACGCCACGGTCATCGACAACCTGCTCAAGGGGGACTTTCTGCGCGCGGCCAATCCGCGCTGGACCGTTGTGGCGGTTTTCGTCTTGGCGCTGCTGATGGCCGGGATCGTGTATGGGTTCAACTCGGCGCTCATGTACACGCTGCTGGCCCTGCTCGCCGGGCTGGCGTATTTCGCGGTGGTCTGCGGGCTCTTCCGCACACAGAACCTGTGGGTGGCGATGGTTCCGCCGCTCGCTGCGGGGACTCTTTCCTTCACGGGTTCGACCCTCACGCGATACGGGACGGAAGGCCGAGAAAAGCGCAAGTACCGCAAGACCCTCCTCAAATACCTCTCGCCCCAGCTCGTCCAGACCATCATGCAGGATTTCAGTTGGGAGACCTTGCGCGCCGAAAAGCGGGACCTGACGGTGCTCTTCAGCGACATCCGAGGTTTCACGAGCATTTCCGAGAAACTGCCCCCCGAGGCGGTGGTCCGAACCCTCAACGAGCACCTGAACATGATGGTTTCCGTCATCTTCAAAAACGGCGGCACCCTCGACAAATTCGTGGGTGACTGCGTGATGGCCTTCTGGGGCGCGCCCTTGCCCCAGGCGAACCACGCCGAACTGGCCGCGCGGGCCGCGCTGGAGATGATCGAGGGGCTGGAAAAACTGAACCAAAAGTGGCAGAGTGAGGGGCGCCCGACGCTCAAAATCGGCGTGGGCATCAATAGCGGGGAGATGCTTTTCGGCAACATCGGCTCCGAGCAGCGGATGGATTTCACCGTCATCGGAGACAACGTCAACCTGGGTTCGCGGCTGGAGGGCGCCACGAAGGACCTCCACGTACCGATCATCATCAGCGACGCCACCTATCAGCGTGTCCGCGACGTGGCGGAGGTCCGCCCGCTCGGCGAAATTTCCGTGAAAGGCAGGGAACACCGCATCCTGGTCTATGAGCTCGTAGGAATGAAAGATCACGCGCAACGAAGTGAGGCCGCATCATGAAACGCCGATACCAACTCATTGCCGTAGGAGTGCTCTGGGCCGTGCTGGTGACCTTGGGACCGGCCATGCCAGGTGCCCAAGACCAGACCCAGCAGCAGAATCAACCGCAATCCGAGAAGGAGCAGAAAGAGAAGAAAAAGAAGGGCGGCTTCTTCTCGGGCTTGAAGGCCGTCACCGGGCAGAGCTCCGAACAGCAGGAAGACACCGCCACCGCCGGCACCAAGGGCGTGGGGGAAGGCGTGCAGATCGGAAAAACCACTCCTTCCGCTGCCGACCGGCGGGCGGTCAGCGCGATGGAGAGCTACTCGATCCCGCAGCCCGATCTGAAGAAGTTCCAGGAGGATGGCGCATTAAAGCCCGCGAAATAGGGAGGACTTATGAACCTCGCGAACCCCGTGCGAGGCTGGCTGCGTGTGGCGGAGATTCTGGCGACGCTGGCGGCGCTCGCGGCCGGAACCACAGCCCAGGCGCAGTTCGGCGACATTTTCCGGAAGGCCACGGAGAAAGCCCAAAAGGTCCAACAGGCCCTGAAGCCCATGTCCGTCGAGGAAGAGCGCGACGTGGGCCGGGAAGTGGCGGCCAAGCTGATTGCGCACTTTCACCTCTACAACAACGACGGACTGACGCGCTACGTCAACCTGGTGGGCTCGTCGGTCGCCGCACAGTCCGAGCGACAGGACATCGGCTATCACTTCGCCGTCCTCGATTCGAACACCATCAACGCCTTCTCCGCCCCGGGCGGCTACATCTTCATCACCCGAGGCGCGCTCCGGCTTTGCGAAGACGAGTCGCAGTTGGCGGCGGTGCTGGCGCACGAGGTTGGCCACGTGGCGGGCAAGCACGTCATCCACATCGTCGAGCGCGACAAGGCCCTGCGCTCCGGCATGGACGAGGCCAAAGCTTATACACCCGGCAGCGAATACCTGCAGAAGATGAGCCAGGGGATCCTGGTCAAAATGCTTGATCAGGGCCTGGCGCCGGGGGACGAATTCGACGCCGATCAGCGGGGCGTCAAATACGCTCATGCAGCCGGCTATCCCGCCGACGGCCTGCCAAGCTTCCTGACCAAGCTCGATCAGGCCACCGAGCAGGGTGGCCTGTCGTTCTGGACGCGCACGCATCCGCCGGTCAAGGACCGCAACCAAAGGATTGAGCAGTTCCTCAGCACCCAACATTGGCAGGATGCCGACCGGCCCCGGCTGGCCAACCGGTACTCCGTCGTGGCCGCGGCGCTCAAAGGGAAGAAGCTCTGAAAAGGGCGCCGACCAATCCCTGGGGAGGCCTTTCATGCTGAAGAGTGTCTTTGGCATCCTCGCCACAACGCCGGACAAAATCCGCCGCGAGATCGCCGCGATGTCGCCGCGCGAGCTGCGCGTTCGTCCCGCGCCGGGAAAGTGGTCAGTCCAGGAAATCGTCGCGCACCTCGAAGACATCGAACAGGTCGGTTTCCGGGAGCGCGTTGAGGCGATCGTCGAACAGGACGGCCCTTTGCTCCTGCCTGTCGACCAGGAAAAGCGGGCCGTCGAATTGCATTACTATCGCAGAGATTCCAAACAGATGCTCGCCTCCTGGGCGCGGCAGCGGCGCGCCAACTTGGCGTGGCTGCGCAAGCTTCGGCCCGCGCTGCTCAAGCGCCAAGGGACGCACCAGGAGGTCGGCGAGATTAGCGTGCAGGAGTTAGTCTGCGAGTGGGCCTTTCACGACCTCGGCCACTTGCGGCAGATCCTGGAGGTGAAGCGCTACGCCCTCTATCCGCACATCGGGACGATGCAGGCGTTCTACAAGCTGAGTTAAGATGGAAGTCAACAGCATCGTGATCGTGAGCCTGGCGGCACCCAAAGAAAAGGTGTGGGGTCAGTTGCTGGCCCTCAGCACGGCAGGCGTAACCGTCCGGGGGATCGAACTCAATTCCTTTGACGACTTGGTGCGCCAGATTCTCGACCACGAGGAGACGACCGTCGGCATGGCCACGGTGTTTTATCCCCTTCACCGCGTGGAGCGCATCGCTCGGGACGAACCGAGCGGCACACTGCCTTCACTTTCCGAACGCTTCCGGGCCAAGGTGGGCGTGACGATCCAGGAGTACCTCGGCATCGAACCAGAAGCCTCGAGCCGGAGGATGGGCGATTGACCACGGACGACTGATTTCACTATGCCTTCGCGCGTACTCAGCCCTGCCAATCAGATCACCATCCTGCGGCTGGTGTTTGTTCCGGTGTTTGCCATCCTGGTCATTGATCGACACTATGGCTGGGCGCTGGGAGTGCTGGTGCTGGCGGCAGTCTCCGACATCGCGGACGGCACGGTGGCCCGCATCTTCCACCAGCAATCCCCCCTGGGCATGGCGCTCGACCCCATCGCCGACAAGATCCTGATGACGACCGCGTACCTGGTTCTGGCCTGGCGCGACGCGCTCCCCACTTGGCTGATGGTGCTGGTCATCAGCCGTGATGTGGCGATCGTCACGACCGCGGCGCTCATCAGCCTGGTGGCGGGCTATCGGCCTTTCACGCCGAGCATCCTGGGGAAGGTCTCGACGGTCACACAAATCATCACGATCTTTCTTGCCGTGGCGCATCAAGCAGGGATTCCACTGGCGAGCGGCGGGCTGCTTTACCTCTTCATCTATCTCACGGCCGGTTTCACCTTGGGATCGGGAATGCATTATCTCATCGTCATTCGCAACCGTTACGGCCGTCCCGAATCAGGAGCCAAACCGACACCGCCGCCCACCGCGGGGGCATAGTGGCCGGCAGCAGCGCTCGCGGTGCGCCGAGGCGGGACGGGCGTCGCCAAGACCCCGCCGCCCTCTGAGTTTTCGACCCGTGCTATGCAGGCGACACGCGGCTGGAGGTTGCCCGCGCGCGATAGATCAGCCAGCCGACGGTCGAGAGCATTCCCAGCCAGCCCAGGACACGCACCGTGCCGCCGATGGCGCGGTCGTACGGGAGAAGCCCCAGGCTGGAGAAAATGTTGAACCAATCGTGCCCTCCCGACTCGGCGTCGCCCACCGTGACCAGCGGCAAGCCCTGCGAGCGCGCGTCGGCCATGTAGGTCGCGATGTAGAGGAAATTCTCAAAGAAGAAGAACGCCGCAAAGGCGGCGGCAGAGGTCTGCCGCTGGAAGGTGAAGTAAATCGCCAGGGCCAGCGGCACGAGCAGTTCGAGCAGTGTTCCTCCCCAAAGCCCCAGGGTCGAGCCGAGCCAGCCAAAGAGCAGGTGGCCGCCCTCATGGACGACGAGGTTGACATGGTCGATCAGCAGGAATCCGCCGCGGGCGCGCAACGCGTAGAGAAGAAACACGCCATAGAAGGCCAGCCACGCGATGAGCGCCGGCTTCGAGATGGGCCGCCAGTCTTCGTGGAGGGCTTCCAGAAACTCCCATCGCATGCTGCAAACCCCTTCAGAAGTTGTGCCATTCTACCAACATTACAGGTGAAGGCAGGACAGTAATTTCGCAAGCTGAGACTCGGAGCGGATTGCTTGGTCCGCAGTTCGACCTTCGAGACGCGTACCATTGTGCAAGGCGGCGAGCGGGCGACCGCCTACCGGTAACATTCTGCCAATCAGTGGTAATCTGTGGGGCGAATGAGAGGATGGCCTGCACGTGCCGGGGCCACGATCACCGCGAGGAGATTCCACCATGAATTCGTCGGATGAGCGCGTCGCGAAACTCCGCAGCCGCCAGTGGTTCGGGAAGCGGGACCGCTGGGGATTTGGGCACCGCGCCTGGCTGCGCGCGGAAGGATTCAGCGAAAAAGTCTTCGAGGGCAAGCCGGTCATCGGCATCTGCAATTCCTGGAGCGAACTGAACAATTGCAACGCCCATCTGCGCCAGGTGGCTGAAGCCGTCAAGCGCGGCGTCTGGGCAGCGGGCGGATTTCCGCTGGAATTCCCCACCATCTCGCTCGGCGAAATGCTGATGAAGCCCACCACGATGCTCTATCGCAACCTGATGGCCATGGATGTCGAGGAGTGCATCCGCGCCTATCCGCTCGACGGCGTCGTGCTGCTCTGCGGTTGCGACAAGACCACGCCCGCGCAACTGATGGGCGCGGCGAGCGCCGACGTGCCGGCCATCATGGTGCCTGGCGGGCCGATGCTGCGCGGCATGTGGCGCGGCCAGCCGATCGGGTCGGGGACCGACATGCGGCGTTTCTGGGACGAAGTCCGTGCCGGACGCATGAGCGAGGAGGAGTGGTGCGAGGTCGAGGGCTGCATTTCGCGCAGCGCCGGCCACTGCACGGTGATGGGAACCGCTTCCACGATGGCTTGCCTGGCCGAGGCGCTCGGGATGACGCTCGCCGGCGCGGCCGACATTCCCGCCGCGGATTCCCGCCGCCTGGCGTCGGCGGAAGAGAGCGGCCGGCGAATCGTCACCATGGCGCTGGAGGACCTGCGGCCTTCTCGTATTCTCACGCGCGAGGCTTTTGAGAACGCCATCCGCGTTGACATGGCGATTGGCGGCTCGACGAACGCCATCGTGCACCTCGTGGCGCTCGCGGGGCGAGTGGGGATGGATCTGCCGCTCTCGAAGTTTGATGAGATTTCGCGCTCCACGCCGGTCGTCGCCAACCTCAAACCCTCGGGCGAGTTCCTCATGGAGGACTTTTGCTATGCCGGCGGCCTGCCCGCGGTGATGAAGGAGATCAGCCCGCTGCTGAAGCTCGACGCGCTGACCGTGACGGGGAAGGCCGTGGGTGATAACCTGGCGAACGCCGCATGCTTCAACCGGGATGTCATCAAACCCTTTGCAGAACCATTGAAAACGGAGGGAGGCACAGTGGTTCTGAACGGCAACCTCGCGCCGCGCGGTGCGGTCCTCAAGCAGTCGGCCGCCTCGGCTCATCTGCTCAAACACACCGGCCGCGCCGTGGTTTTCGAGAACAATGAGGATTTGATTGCTCGCTTGGACGATCCCAACCTTGACGTGGACGAGTCGTGCGTCTTGGTGCTCAAGAACGCCGGGCCGAAAGGTGCGCCCGGCATGCCGGAATGGGGCCACCTGCCGATCCCGGCTAAGCTTGTGAAGGCCGGGGTGCGTGACATGGTGCGCATCAGCGACGCGAGGATCAGCGGCACGAGCTTTGGGACGATCGTTGTCCACGTCACGCCCGAAGCCGCAGTTGGCGGCCCCCTTGCGGCCGTGAAGAACGGGGATCGGATCGAGCTGAATGTCCCTGAGCGGAGGCTGGAACTGCTGATCCCCGAGGCCGAGCTGAAGCAACGCCTTGCCGCCTGGCGGCCACCAGAACCGCATTACGACCGCGGCTACGGGAAACTCTTCCTCGAGCACATCCTCCAGGCGGATGAAGGCTGCGATTTCGACTTCCTGCGCGGCCGCACCGCGCGCGAGGGTGGCGCCGTCGGCAGCTTCCGCAATCCGGCGATGTAGGAGCCGTTTGCGAACCGCCCCGCCGCCTTGCCCGACGGCCGCGGTCCATTCGCCCCGACGTAGTTCGTCGGGGGCCGTGGGTTCAAGGAACGCAAAAGCCCGCGGTCAGAAAAACGGTAATCGTCGCTACCCCTCTCACCGCAGCATCGAGAAGCTTGTGGGCGCGAGAATCATGTTCTTAATGTTCCGCACGATCTCGCCTCCGCGGCGGATGGAATCCTCGCGGAGCTTGATCCAGTCAGGATGATCGCGGAACGCTTGCCAAGCTTTCTCGCGCTGCGCGGGGCTCTCGAACGGGATGAGGTAAATCATGTTGGGCTGGTTGGGCCCGATGAGCGTATCCGCATAGAGCACAGGATGGATGCCGCTCTTGTGGAAGACGTCGATCTCGCCGCCCGCGAAGCGTTCGTGCAAATACTCAAGCTGCCGCCACGTCGGTGATTCGTAGATGCGGAGTTCGTAGAGCGCGTGCGCGGGATCGCCCGGCGCGGCGGGCTTGATGGGAGGTGAAAAGGACGTCGAGAGGAGGAGCATCGAGTCCTCCCGAAAGAACGCCGGCCCCTCCTTCTCGAGATCGGCGACGGCGGCTTTCCAGGCCGGATCAGAGCTCAGCCTGCTCCACACCAACTGGCGATCCGCCAGCGACGAGTAGACGCGCAGGAAAAGAACCGCGGGAAGGTGTTCTCCTACGTCTACGGTGAAAACTCCGACCGGCCCGAAACCGTGTTTCTCCCAAAGCGGCATGGCCCGCTTCTCAAGCCACGCGAGGGCGTTGCCCATCTGCGCGCCGGAATGCAGACGGAAAGTGACGCAGTCCACTAAATACTGCGGGAGTGTCTCGGCATCGCGCGCCTTGCCCAGCCCGGCCATCGCCGCCGATGCCATGGCCGCGCCGGAAGTGCTTTTTAGAAACGAGCGGCGGTTGATCATGGTCGCACCTCGCGAAGAGTTTGGCACTTTGCGAAGCCTACAATGAACGGCTTTCGCTCCAGCGTCAAGTTTTTTGGCTCATCCTTAGCTCATGCGTGGGCCGACAGACGGGGCGGTCCGTGGAAATGTCGCCCTCGCATTCGGTCGCCGAGAATTGGAGTTGCAGTCGTGACTCTACGCCGGAATAATGGCCGGTGCAGGACTTCATGAAGGAGATGCAATGGTGAGCCGACTGTGGCTTAGGGCATGGGTTTTGTGCCTCGTGCTGGCGAGTTCGGCGCGCGGAGCGGAGACAATTTCAATCGAGGGCGCGCCTTCGGACACGGGCTACAACGTGGATTCGGAAGTGACGATTCGAGCCACGCTTCGCGGCGACGCCACGCGCGATCTCGCGCGCTTCCTCGTGTTTGCCGACATCTCCTACTTCGGCAAGACGGCGGTGAGCAGCGTCCAACTTGACCGTCAGTCGGAGAGTGGGGCCGATGGGGCGCGGTTCGAAGGTGTGTGGCTGATTCCTCCCGAAGCGCCGACCGGCGTTTACAGCGTCACGCTGCGGGTCGAGGACCGCGCCGCGCACAGGGTCTTCGCTCGGCAGAGGATTCGCGGTTTTTCCGCTTATCGCAAGTCGGTGCGCATCGCGCGGCTGGCGCTTGATAACACCTTCTATACGGTCGGCGATCCCATCGAATGTGAGGTCGTGCTTCAGAACCTCACAGCCGCTCCGATGAAGGATCTGAGGGTTGAATTCTCCAGAACGAGCTATCCCGGAATTAGGCTCCCTTCAAGCGAGGGCGGCGCGGCACGTGATGCTTCGAACCCCGAGCCCGCCCTGAAGGTCCTGCGTGAACACCTCGACCTGCCCGCGCGCAGTGAGACGATCCTCCCCCCGACGGTGGCGGGGGCGGCGACGCTCTTGCAGGGGCAACAAGCAGCCGCGCCCGGTTCGAGGGGGCCGGTGCGGCAAGAGAGCGTGACGGCGCCCGAAGTGCAGAGCTACGCCCTCGCCGTGTGGAACGCGGGCCGCACGGTGCTCTATGACGTGCAGGTCACGACCTCCGCCATCGTGCGTCCGCCGAGCCGCGATCTGCCGAAACCCTACGACCGCAATTTTGCCCACGCCTACAACTCCGACATCGACTTCGTAAAGTATCGTGAGTTCTACCCGCCAGGAATGGTCTCCCCGGCCATTGCGCTTGACCGGTCGCGCACGCTTTTCCGGCCCGGTGACACGGTGCACGTCAAGGTGACATTGGAGAATCCGGACGCCGTGGCGTGGCGCAATATCACCCTGCGCGCGGAATTTGATGACGCGAGCGGAAAGGCGGTGCAATCCGCGACGCTCGCTTCCGGCCTCACGCTCGACCCGGGTGCGGCCCGCGCTGTCGAAGCCGATGCGTGGCCAATTCCCGCCGCCGTCGCGCCCGGCACTTACCGGCTCAAGCTCGTGCTCGTTACGTCTGAGGGAAGGCCGCTGGCGAGGACGACTTCCGACATCGCCATCAACAACGTCCCGGCCTCGCTGATGATTTTCAATGCCCACGAAGACGATGAGGTGGCCTACGGCGGTTTGGTGCGCGCTGCGGTTGAAGCCGGAATCCCGGTGCGTGTGGTGTTCTTCACCAGCGGCGACGTGGGCGCTTGCGAACGCTACTACTCCAAACCCTGTGGGCCCAACGAGGCGCGCGAGTTCGGCATGGTGCGCATGGAAGAGAGCGCCGAGGCCCTCGAGCACCTCGGGCTCCCGCGCGAGAATCTCGTTTTCCTGGGCCTGCCCGACGGCGGCTCGGAAGAAATCTGGTCGCAGCACATCAACGTTTCGAACCCGTTTCTCTCCACTTCTCTGGCTGCCGACCACGCGCCCTTCGAGAACGTGTTGCGGCCGAACCTGCCTTATGCGCGCGAGTCCGTCGTCGAAGTAGTGAAGCAGCTCATCGCCGATTTTCGTCCGACGATGATCGCCCTGACGCACCCGGATGAGCGCGACGTAGACCATCGCGTGGCGGCTTGGTTCGCGCTGAAGGCGTGCGACGCGCTGCTGCGCGAGAACCGGCTCGACCCCGCGACGGTGGTGCTGGCGAATGCCAGCTACGGTGCCGGCGGGTTCAAACCGGCTCCGTACAAATACGATAAGGCGACGATCTACCTGAGCGGCGAAGCGGCAGCACTGAAGCAGGAAATGACCTGGATTTATCAGTCTCAGGACGGCAATCGTTCCGAAGGCATGCGCCGCACTTGGGCAGAACTGCGGCGCGAGGAACATCACTTGCGCATCCTCGATTGGCAGCAACACGAAGGATGGAATGAGTAAGGGCCGGGATTCGGGACTCGCCCCTCGACTCCGCTCGGGGCCCTGAGCCTGCCGAAGCGCGACTCGGGGCTCGGGTTTCGGAAGCGCAGTGCAGAGGCGTTTCCTGACTCAGCGGCTTGGGTATTTCAATTCCGGAGAGGCCGCACTGGTTGCCTACCCGGCGCAACCAAGGCGACCATGCGGAAGGAAAGAAAAGGATGGGCAAGCATCTGGAGAAACTGGCAGCGCTGGCGAAGCCAGCCGTCGCGCCGCCCCTCCAG
The DNA here is from genome assembly GCA_020072655.1 of Terriglobia bacterium. GTDB lineage: Bacteria > Acidobacteriota > Terriglobia > UBA7540 > UBA7540 > JAIQGB01. The sequence continues at coordinate 12,593 of JAIQGH010000030.1, forward strand.
GAGCGATTCGCCCCGGCAGCGCTGGCGAACCGGGCCTATCGCGAGCGAGTGCGAGCCTGCGGCCGCGCCGTGCCGCTCGCTATCGCGCTCGAGCGCGGGGATGGGTCGGTTTCTGTCTACCGGACCGAGTGCTTCGACGAGCGCGCGAATGGCGCTGAGCTGAACCTGCCCTATGCCGAGCGCTTGGTCAAATTCCTCCTTTGGCAGCGCGGCGGTTGGCGCGTGATCGTCGGCGGGCCGCGGTCCATTGGCGAACACATTCGCGACGTCTATGCGCCGCGCGGCGCGCGAGCCTTCGACTCTGACTTCATGGCAGGGGTTTACGAGCATCCGTTCTCGGTCGAGATCACGGATGCCGACAAGGTTCCCGAGCCGTGCGAGAGCACGCTGCGCCTTGGCGGGCACCTCGAAGGCTGCCGCATCGGTTTCGACCTTGGCGCCACGGACCGCAAGGTGGCGGCGGTCATCGACGGCGAAACGGTCTACGCCGAAGAAGAGGTGTGGGATCCGTGCCACGCCTCCGACCCGAGCTACCATTTCCATGAGATCAACGCGGCGCTCAAATCCGCGGCCAAGTATTTGCCGCGTGTGGAGGCCATTGGCGGCAGCGCCGCCGGGGTGTATATCAACAATCGCCCGCGCGTGGCCTCGCTTTTCCGCGCTGTCCCGAAAGACGTCTTCGATGCCAAGATCACGCGACTTTTCCTCGACCTCCAGGAGGCGTGGGGCGGCGTGCCTTTCGTTGTGGTGAACGATGGAGAAGTGGCAGCACTCGCCGGCGCGAGGTCGCTCGACGACCACGCCGTGCTCGGCATCGCCCTCGGCTCGAGTCAGGCGGGCGGCTATGTGACCGAAACCGGCAAGATTACCAACTGGCTCAACGAGCTGGCCTTCGCGCCCGTTGACTACGATCCCATGGCGCCGCAGGACGAGTGGTCGGGCGACCGCGGTGTGGGGGCGCAGTACTTCTCCCAACAGGCGGTATTTCGGATGGCGCGGCAGGCCGGGCTGGAGCTCGCGGAGTCGCTCGGCCCGGCGGAGGGGCTGAAGGCGGTGCAGGAAAAGCTCGACGCCGGCGACGAGCGCGCTCGCCGGATCTTCGAGTCCATCGGATGCTTCGTGGGTTATGGCGTAGCGCATTATAGCGAGTTTTATACGCTGCGGCACGTGCTGGTGCTCGGCCGCGTGACTTCGGGCGAGGGCGGTTCGATCATCCTCCACCAGGCGCAAGAGGTGTTGCGGCAGGAGTTCGCTGAGCTCGCTGGCCGCATCGCGCTGCATCTACCCGATGAATCCAGCCGGCGGGTCGGCCAAGCCGTCGCCGCCGCCAGCCTGCCAGAGCTGTAGCGGCTCTCAGCGCCTGCTCCGCGCGGCCGTTCTTGACTTGATCCGCCAGCGGGCCCATAATCGCGCCGGTTGGTGAATCATGCATGAAGCCGTGATTATTGCCGCCTGCCGCACTGCGGTGGGAAAGTTTCAAGGTTCTCTTTCTCCCTTTTCCGCCGTTGATCTTGGAGCTTTCGTCGTCCGCGAGGTGGTGCGCCGGGCGGGCATCGAGCCTAGCAGTGTAGACGAGATCATCATGGGCAACGTGGTCTCGGCGGGCCTCGGGCAGAACCCGGCCCGGCAGGCGGGGCTGAAGGGCGGCCTCTCCCCTCACGTCGCGGCGATGACCATTAACAAGGTTTGCGGCTCGGGCCTGAAGGCCGTGGCCCTTGCCGCCCAGGCTATCCAAACCGACAACGCCCAAATCATTGTCGCGGGCGGCATGGAATCGATGACCAATGCGCCCTACCTCCTGCCCGGCCTCCGGCAGGGTTTGCGTCTCGGGCATGGCAAGGTGCTCGACGCCATGATCCACGACGGCCTGTGGGACGCCTTCGAGGACTTCCACATGGGCATGACGGCGGAGCTGGTGGCGGAGAAGTATCGGATCACGCGCCCGCGGCAGGATGCCTACGCGTTTGAAAGCCATCGTCGCGCGGTCGAGGCCATCAAGACTTGCCGTTTCCAGGACGAAATCGTCCCCATCAGCATCCCGCAGAAGAAGGGCGAGCCCGTCCAGTTTGCCACCGACGAATCCCCGCGCGCTGATACGACGCTCGAGGCGCTCGCGAAGCTCAAGCCCGCCTTCAAGCCCGACGGCACGGTCACGGCAGGCAACGCTCCGGGCACGAATGACGGCGCGGCGGCGCTGGTGGTGACTCCAGCAGATAAAGCCAAAGAGCTGGGCAAAACGCCTATGGCGCGCATCGTTGGCCAGGCCGTGAGCGGCGTCGAGCCGCGCTGGGTGATGATGGCGCCCGTCAGCGCCGTGCAATCGCTGCTCAAAAAGGTCGGCTGGAAGCTAGAGGACGTTGACTTCTTCGAACTCAACGAAGCCTTTGCAGTGCAAGCCCTCGCGGTGATTCAAGAGCTCGGCCTCGATCCCGAGCGCACGAATGTCAACGGCGGCGCCGTCGCGCTGGGCCACCCCATTGGCGCGTCGGGAGCACGAATCCTCGTCACCTTGCTCTACGAGATGGCCCGCCGCAACGCGCGCCGCGGCATCGCGGCGCTTTGCCTGGGCGGAGGCAACGCAGTCGCGCTGGGGATTGAACGAGCAGATTGATCCATTGGTCCATTGAATCATTGATCCATTCGGCCAATGAACGATCAAGTCCAGCAACGACACTTTTCAAGGCGGTTCAATCAGTCAATGAATCAATGGGAAAATGAGTCAATCAGAGTCGTGGGGGTTGCCGGTGCGGGCACAATGGGGCATGGGATTGCCCAGGTGCTGGTGCGCTGCGGGTACGCGGTCATCCTGAACGACGTGGTCCAACAATTTCTCGACCGCGCGGTGGAGAGGATATCCAAAGGGCTCGCGCGCGATGTGGAGAAGGGGCGCATGACGGCCGAAGAGCGCGAGCAGGCGCTCGGGCGGCTCAAGACTACGACCGATCCTGCTGCCGTGGCGGATGCCGACTTCATCATCGAGGCGGTCATCGAGAACTTTGAAGCGAAGGCAGGCGTTTTCAAAGCGCTCGAAATCCATGCCCGGCCGGATGTCATCTTCGCCACCAACACATCTTCAATTTCCATCAGCAAGCTCGCGGCCGAGACCAAGCGCCCGGCGCAGTTCATTGGCCTGCACTTCTTCAATCCCGTGCCGGTGATGAAGTTGGTCGAGGTGGTTCCCGGCCTCGATACGGCGCCGGAGACGGTTGAGGCGGCGATGCAGCTTGCCACGTCGCTGGGCAAGACGCCCATTCGTGTGAACGATTTTCCGGGTTTCGTCTCGAACCGCGTCCTGATGCCGATGATTAATGAGGCGGTCTTCTGCGTGATGGAAGGCGTGGGCGACGCGGCGGCAGTGGACAGTGTGATGAAGCTGGGCATGAACCACCCCATGGGCCCGCTGGAGCTGGCGGATCTGATTGGCCTGGACGTTTGTTTGGATATAATGCGGGTGCTGTACGAGGGGTTCCACGACTCGAAGTACCGCCCTTGCCCGCTGCTCGAAAAGATGGTCGCCGCCGGCCGCCTGGGCCGCAAGACAGGACGTGGGTTTTACGAGTATCCTAAGTAGCAGACAAGAAAGTCGGAAAGGGTACTGTCATGAAGTACAAAGTCGTGCTTAAGGAATCCGAGGAGGGCTTCAGCGTCTCATGTCCTGGCCTGCCAGGGTGCTGGTCCCAAGGCAGTACCGAGAAAGAAGCTCTCGAAAACATCCGCTCAGCGATTCGCGAGTACCTGGAGGCCCTTGACAAGCTGGCGGAGGGAAGCAACGTTCGCGAAGTTGAAGTCACGGTCTGATTGTGCCGAAGATTCCCGGGGTCAACCATCTCCGCGCAGTGAAAGCACTCGAGAAGGCTGGCTTCCGAATTATCCACGAAGGAAAGCATGTCGTGATGAGTGACGGTGTGCGAATTGTTACGATCCCTCGCCACGATCCTGTGAACGCCTACACAATGGGAGGCATACTGCGCGACGCGGGATTGACGATTGAGGAATTTCGGAAGCTCTTGTGAAAAGAACCGGAGCTCCCAAAGTGTAGGAGGGAAACTGCGGAAGCGCTTCTTTTGATTCTCTTTCTGGCTGCGTTCTTATTGGTCATTTCCGCCGTTCCAATCTTCCTCGCGAGAAGAGGCCACGGGAGCAGGTTGACTTGGTTCGGAAGCGGGGGCCTTGGGTTGGTTTTGCTTGTGGCATATTCCTTCGCATGGTCGATAATGACGCACCCGTCTCGTCCAGCGGTTGGGGTCCGCCAACCCCAACCGTCCCAGGCTCCGGGCCCAGGGGCCCAAGAAACCGACGTGGCGTTCGAGCCCATAGGCATCTACCCGCCGCGCTCGCCGCTTGGTGGCGCGGAGCTGTATTGCATTGCCGCATCGCAGCGTTGATCATGGCGGGATTTTTCTACAGGCCGAAGAAGGAACTCACCGAGGGATTATTAAGCACACATGAAGGGAGCATCCCAAATGCCGGAAGAGCGAACCGAGAAAACGAAGGCCATTGACTTGGCGCTGACGCAGATTGAGAAGCAATTTGGCAAGGGGTCGATCATGCGGCTGGGCACGAAGGAGGCGCTGGTGCCAGTGGAAGTAATTCCCACGGGCTCCACAGCCTTTGACGCCGCGCTGGGCGTGGGCGGCGTGCCCCGCGGGCGGGTGATTGAGGTCTTCGGCCCCGAGTCAAGCGGCAAAACCACGATTGCTTTGCACATCATTGCAGAGGCACAGAAACGCGGCGGCATGGCGGCGTTTGTCGATGCCGAGCACGCGCTCGACGCATCCTATGCCAAGCGGCTGGGCGTGGATGTGGATAACCTCCTGGTCTCGCAGCCCGACTACGGTGAGCAGGCGCTCGAGATCGCGGAGGCGCTGGTGCGCTCGAACGCCGTGGATGTGCTGGTAATTGACTCCGTGGCGGCGCTCGTCCCCAAAGCCGAACTCGATGGCGACATGGGCGATTCGCTGCCGGGGCTTCAGGCGCGGCTGATGTCGCAGGCGCTGCGCAAGCTTGCCGGAATCGTCGCCAAGTCGAAGACCTGCTTCATCTTCATCAACCAAATCCGCGAGAAAATCGGCATTATGTTCGGTAACCCCGAGACGACGACGGGGGGCCGCGCCTTGAAGTTCTATGCCACCGTCCGCGTGGATATCCGGCGCATCGCCTCGATCAAAGACGGCGACCGGGTGGTGGGCAACCGGACGAAGGTAAAAATCGTCAAAAACAAAATTGCCGCTCCCTTTCGGGAGGCGGAATTTGATATCCTATACGGCGAGGGGATCTCGAAGGAAGGCGACCTGATCGACGTCGCCGCCGAGCGCAACATCCTGGAAAAGAGCGGCTCGTGGTTTTCCTACGGCGGGGAACGCATCGGCCAGGGACGCGAAAACGCCCGGCAGTTCCTCCGGGATAATCCCGATGTCCGAAAGAAACTCGAAGTGGAGGTTCGCAAGACCTTGAACCTCCCTCTTCCGAGTGAGCCAACCGCGCAGGAAGGGGCGGCTTCAGCACGCGGAAAGAAATAAGTCGGCTCGACCCATGGCGGCCGCACGTGTGGGGCGTGACGGCCGAGGCTGGCGAAAGTTCGATATCTCCCCATTTCCCAAATGACCGGCGCCAGGGTCGGAGGGAGGTGGGAATCAGTCAACCCAACCAAGGAGGTTCTACATATCCTTGCGTCAAATAATCGCCATCCTGGCAGTGGCAGCGTTTTGGATTTTGGGTTTCGATCTTCTCGGCGCCGTAGTCTCCACGACCGCTCCCGCCCGCACTAAGTCCAAAAGCACGGGATCCACAATTGCTTCCTCGCCCTCGCGGGCCGCGGCGGTAGAGACGCCCCGCCGGGGCGTCTCTACAAGGGCGCGGACCTCGTCCGCCAAAAGAAAGCGGGCGAGCTCACGCGCGCGCCGGCGACGGCCCAGCCCGTGGCGGATCAGTTCCTATAGCGATCCCGCCGCCCATGACAATCCCGCGAGTGAGGACCGGATCGTGCGCGAGGCGGCGATTGATGCCCTCGGGCGGTGGAATGGCAGCGTCGTGGTCGTCGATCCAAACTCGGGCCGGATTCTCACGATTGTCAACCAGCCTTTGGCGTTCGCGAGCGGCTTCACGCCCTGCTCGAACTTCAAGCCCGTCGTGGCGCTGGCGGCGCTCAAGGAAGGGGTGATCACCTCGGACACCAAGCTGCGGGTCGGCCGCCGTCTGCGCATGGACCTGACCGAAGCCTTGGCCCATTCGAATAATCTCTTCTTTTCCAAGCTGGGCCAGCAATTGGGTTTCGACCGGGTGGCCGAATACGCGCACCAGTTCGGACTGGGTGAAAAGGCCGGTTACAACATCCCCGAGGAGAGCCCCGGCAAGTTTCCCGAAGTTGCGCCGAAAGAAGGCGGTGTGGGGCTCCTGTCGAGCTACGGGCGTAGCATTGAGGTCACGCCACTGCAGATGGCCGCCCTCATATCCGCCATCGCCAACGGCGGCACGCTCTACTACCTGCAATATCCGCGCAGCGCAGAGGAACTCGCAACTGGACGGCCTCGAGGAATATGTTGCGCACGTGAAGGAAGGACTCGCCGCTGCGGTGCTGTACGGGACGGGGCGTCTGGCCTATGACCCCGACGTGCAGATCTACGGCAAGACAGGAACGTGCAGCGAGGATGGCGCGCGCCTGGGCTGGTTCGTCTCCTACGCGACGGAACCCCAACCCAAATACGTCGTCGTGGTCTTGCTGCGCGGCGGGCGCATGATGTTCGGCCCTCACGCCGCGGAAATTGCCGGCCGCCTCTACCACAACCTTCGCCTGCGCGAACAACCCCCGGCGCAGGCCAGCACTCCTTTGCCCATGCCTCTCGGCATCGCTCGCTGAGCGGAATCGGCGCCCCCGACCTTGCCGAAATCATCGCGTGGATCGCAGAGATGAGGAGGGGCGATTGAGAACCGCCCCCACATCTTCAAGCCGCGACTTCGTTCAGTTTGCCGGTCTTCACATCGTAGATGAATCCCCGCACGACCACGTGCTTAGGGATCCAAGGATGGGACTTTATCCTCTGGATTTGCTCGCGCACGTTGTCTTCCAGCCTCGTAAACGAGTAGAAGTGGACCGGCGCCACGGTTGCGGTGCCCGTCTGCCGCTGGAGTCTCCCCCGCAGGTCGTCATCCTTGAACGTGAGCATTCCGCAATCGGTGTGATTGATGACCATGAATTCCTGCGTCCCCAGCAGGTGGTGCGAAATGATCAGGGAGCGCAGCGCATCTTCGGTCGCGACGCCACCAGCGTTACGGATGATGTGGGCCTCACCAGTCTTGAGCCCCAGCAACTGCGAGACGGTCAGCCGGGCATCCATGCAGGCGAGCACCGCCAGCTTGCGAGCGGGCGGCATCGGTAGATGCCCCAGGGTGAAACCTTTGGCGTAAGTCTTGTTAGCTTCCAGCACTTCATCGATAACGCTCATGACTTATCCTCCTTTGGGATTTGCGCCCTTGGGCTCACGGTCAGCCAACTACAGGCACCCGCGCTCCCAACGAGCGGAGTCACACAAAACAGAAACGCCCGCCAGCGTCGTCTTTGCCAGCGGGCGTTCCGAATGAGAACTGAATTAGAGGCTTACAGGCTCGTTATCTCAAAGGGAGAGGCTCCGCTAGCGGATGGACAACAACAGCACATCCGCTGCGCCTCGTTCACCCTTATCGACCTGTAAGAGCCACCAAGCATTGTTGAACTAACAAGACTACTACGGACAAATTGTCCGCGTCAACACATTTCTGTGCCTCTGACAGAATGTCGTACCCGCGCCTTCAGGCTAATTCCCCCTCGCCCCGATGTCCGACACCCCCAGCGCTAGACCCGCTCCAGCGCGATCTGCAAGTCGCCGATGATGTCGTGCCAATCCTCCAGCCCGATCGACAGCCTGACGCCTTCCGGATGCATGCCGAAGGCGCGTTTCTGCTCGTCGGGCAGCGCCGAATGGGTCATCGAGAACGGGTGCTCGATAAGCGTCTTAACCTGCCCCAAGCTCACGGCCAAGGTAATCGTGTAAGCGTGTTCGGCCAGGTAATCCACCAGCTTCTCGGCGCGCGAAGGCTTGCTGCCCGACTCTTTGAGGACAAAGTACAGCATCCCGCCCGGCGCAAACTTGCCGTCTGGATTCACCATCTGCCGGTGGGCCAAAGCCTTCTGCGCGAAGCACTCGGCGCCGGGATAGGCGACGCGCTCCACCTTCGGGTGTTCGGAGAGGAACTTGGCGACGCGCTGCGCGGTCTTCTGTTGATTGATCATGCGCGTGGCGAGCGTCGGCAGTCCATAGACGAGGATGCCCCAGGCGCTGCGCGGCGTGAGCACGCCGCCGAAATCTTTGCGGAAGAGCATCAGGTGGTTGTACCAGGCTGACGGAGCGATCACCGCGCCGCCCATGTCCGTCCCGAAGCCGCCGATATCTTTCGTCAGGCTCTCGGCGACGATGTCCGCGCCCAGCTTGAGTGGCCGCTGGCAATAGGGCGTAGCAAAAGTGTTGTCCACGACCACCAGCACGCGATCCTTCTCCTCGCGGCCGGCGTTGATCTGGTCGGCAAGGCGGCGGATTTCCCCGATATCAATCAGCTCCATCGTGGGATTCACCGGCGTCTCGAAATAGAGCACGCGCGTCGCGGGCGTCACCTGCGCCGCCAGCGCTTCGGGCTTGAGGAAATCGCCAAAGCGCACCTGCATGCCAAAGCGCGGCAGCCAGTTGGTCATCAGGCTGTAGGTGCAGCCGTAGAGGATTTGGTGGGCGAGCACTTCCTGCCCCTGGCGCAGCGCCACGCCCAGCACCGTGCTGATCGCGGCCATGCCGCTGGCGAAGGTCACGCAGACGTCGCCGCCCTCGGCGTAGGCCAAGTTCTCCTCGAGCATGGAGCGCGTCGGCTCGTCCAGACGGTCGTAAATGTAGATGGGCATGTGGCCGCTCAGCGCCTCGTCGGCGGAGGCGAATTGCACAAAGCCCTGCGCGCCGCGATGCAAGGACGTCAGCCGGAAGGCCGTCGAGTGCGAGATGGGCGGTACCACGTGGTGGTTGTAGTCCCACTTCTTGCTCTCGAAGTTGCCGTGAATCAGATGCGTGCGCATCCGGTAGTCTTCCTTGCGGGCATGCGGCTTGCGAGTTTCCATGGCGACACCTCGGCTGGGCGAGTTTTCACACTATGAGAAGCTTAGGCCCGCCGTTCGCCCCGGTCAAGCGCGCTTCGGGATTCGGGAGTCGGGAGTCGCGATTCGGTGTTCAGGACTCGGGATTCGGCTCTGTCCCTAGTCCCTAATCCCTAACCCCTAATCCCTGCTCTTCTGTCCCTAACCCCTAATCCCTGCTCTTCTGCCCCTAACCCCTAATCCCTGCTCTCCGCCCCTAATCCCTGCCCTTGGTGGCTTCGTTTTGGGTTCGTTTTTTGAACTTTCACTGATTCTAAAGCACATCTTGGGTTCGTTTCCTCAATCTGCTTGTGTCGCCCTAAACCCTGAATCCCGAATCCTGATCCCTGAATCCTGATTCCTTAGCCCTGAATCCTGAATCCTGACACCTGAATCCTGCTATTTCTAGCCTAGCATTCTTGTCCATTTCCGTCAAGCGACAACGGGCAATCGGAACTGGCAATTCGGAGTTAGGCATTCGGGACTCGCCCCTCGACTCCGCTCGCCCCTCGGCTTTCGCTCGGGGCCCTGAGTGAAGTCGAACGGGGGGCCCTGAGCCTGCCGAAGGGCGACTCGGGCCTCTGGTTTGTCCCTAGCACCCAGCCCCCAGCACCTAGCCCCTTCCGTTCGGCCCCCTAATCCCTAGCCCCTGACCCCTAGTCCCTGCCTTTTCCCCTTGCTTCCTCCCCCCGCCAGGTGTATATATTCGCCAACATTGCTTCGTGGTTACACCCCAGCGGCCGCCTGCGTTGCGACATCCGCGACGGACGAGCGGCGACAATCGGCGAGTTCGTCTAAGGTTGCGGAGGGATCATGGTCGCCAACCAAGAGCAAGAACCGAAGGCCCCAATCGAACCTGTCACCTCTAGTCGGAAGACCAAGAGACGCAAGCGTCGGAAGAGAGCCGGCGCGCGGACTGCGGGCGAAGGCGGAAAACGAACCGCGCCCTTGGCATTCCCCAAACACGCCGTCTCGAAGTGCCTGAGAATTCCGAGGGCCATTCTGGAGCAGAATGCAGGAAAGGAATGCCCAGACCGCGAAGCTGCGAAATTCGCGGGGATCGGCTATACAGGCGATATCGGAGTTGAGATCAGTTCCGCCATAAAGTACGGACTTCTTGAGCGCCCAGTGCCGGGAACCGTAAAGCCGACGGATATCACGCGCAGGATCGTCAGACCACAGAAGCCAAACGACGTGACCGACGCGATGAGAGAGGCTGTACTGCGTGCACCGCTGATTTCTGACGCTTATAAGCATTACCGTGGCGAGAATCTCCCCGATCTGACATTCTTGGCGAACGCGGCGAGGGATACGTTCAAGGTGCCTGCGGAAAAAGTTGATGAGTTCGTCAGCGTTTTCGTTGAGACGCTGGAGGATGCAAAGTTGCTTGAGGAGGTCGGGGGTAAGAGAAGAGTGCTCGACGTTACGCGGACACCGGACGTCCAGGGGAGCGGCACCACTGCCGAGGAACACCTCAAGAAGGTCAGCAAGGGCGTTTCCGTCCAGCCGACAGACACGTGTTTTGTGATGATGCCGTTCGCAGGCCCGTTGGGTGGGTACTACACCAGCATCTATGAGCCAGCCATAAAGAGGGCCGGCCTCGGCCCTATACGTGCGGACACAGACATCTTCGGGACTGGCAAAATCATCGATCAGATCTGGTCTGGGATAAACAAGGCCCGGGTGCTTGTGGCAGAGCTGACAGGGCGGAACCCGAACGTCCTATATGAGCTCGGGCTTGCGCACGCATTGCGCAAACCAGTCGTACTTGTCTCCTCGAACGAGCCGGACGTCCCCTTTGACGTTCGCCACGTCAGGGTCATCTACTACGATGTCACCGACCCTTTCTGGGGCGATAAGCTCATCGACAAAGTTGCGGAGAACATTATCTCCGCCCTAAAAAACCCGAAGGAGGCCATCCTTTTTGGCGATTGAGCGCGTAGCAGGGCAGCAAGGTAAGGCTGAGTTGGTTTGTAGCTCTGCGGCCCGTGATCGTGGGCGATGACAAGCCGCCCCGATAAAGTGAATCGGGGCGCTACCAACTACAGACTCTTCGCTGCGCTCAGAGTGACAGATCGCGGAGGGCTCAGAGTGACAGGCGGCGAAAGGGCACGGATTTATCCGTGCCGATAGAAAACCTCCAAACATTTCCGGGGCTTCAGCCCCTGCGGGCCTCAGCGGCTAAAGCCGCAGTAAAGATCTCATGGTTGAGGCCAGCACGAGTAAACTCGTGCCCTTTCGCCTGCCCGCTTCGGTGGCCAGCGCGCAACCACGGCGTAGCGTTTCTGCGCGGCGCGCTTGGCTTCCGCGCGTTGGCAAATCCGCGGCACAAGGATCGTATGGTGGCTACTAACTGTGCGGGCGGCGTCGGAGGCCGCCGCCTCAGGACCCCTCGGGGCTGATGTTTGATTCCGCGCTCGCTGCTCAGCCCGCTCCTGCCGTCGGGCCGTGCGTTTTTCGGCCTTCATTTTCTGTTTCTCAAGACGCTTGACTTCCTTCTGTCGCTTCTGAAAAGTCGTTCTCTGTCGACCTGCCATGTAAGCTCCTCTCAGGGTTCTACGGGGAAGAGCACCCCCGGGTGGCGCATCCATTGTCGTTGATTTCGGCGCGCTTCGGCAAGGGGGCAAGACGGCTCGCCTGCCTGAACGAGGCCCACCGCACAGGCTTTGGGGCGCGGCTACATCCCGAAGTGGAAAACGTCCACGATCAGGAAATTGCGGCGATTGAGCAGGAGGATGCGACCGCCGATGAGGACGTGCTCACACTCGGGAGGAGGCGGGGGCAGCATCCGCACGAGCTCCGGCGGGCAGGGCCGATACTTCTTCCTCAGCCCCGGCGGAAGCGTGCCGCGCTCCACAAGCTGCCTTTGCAGGCCGGGCGGCAACTCGTCGCGCTTGGCTAGCCCAGGCGGGAGATTGCCCCGACGCCCAACGTACCAGTTGTGCAGGGCCTCGCGCTCGTCGTTGTAGTGGCGAAACTCACGAGCCTCCTGCTTCTCCTGCCCTTTATGCTTGCCCCGACCCTGACCTTGACCCTGGCCGTGGCCCTTGCCCTTACCCTGTGGTTTGGCGAACGCCGAGGTGGTGACCAGGACCAGCACCGCCACCACACAGGCAACGATCCATTTTCTAGGTTTCATGCCTTCCCTCCCTTCCACGAATGGGCATAGGTTAGCACGAGGCGGGTCGCCGCCGCACCGGGTTTGTGCCGCGGGCTTTTGGTCTCCGGCGCGTCCACGCACGGCCTCGATGACGCAGAGCCCTCCCGCGGAAACATCGTCATAAGCTGACATATTGTCCGAGAATCGGTGTATACTACCTTCCCCCGGGACACCGCAGAGAGTTCCCGGCTAACCTCAAATCTCAAAAGGAGAATGCCCATGCTCGGAGAGCAGATTGGTGAATCGCGTGGAAAGCGGACGGGAAGAAGAGCACTCTCGGCGAATGGCGGATTCAAGGTTGAAGTCTCGTTCGAAGACAGCGGGAAGATACTGGGGATCGACGTGGACGATTTCGGGACCTACGTGGCGGCGCCCAGGCCCGACGGCACTCTGTACGGAGAGGGGCAAGGAGTCACCATGACGCGGGACGGGGAGATGGCCGCCTGGAAGGGCCAGGGCATCGGGAGGTTCGTGGGCGGCGGTGCCGTCAGCTACCGGGGCGCGCTGTACTACAGCACGGCAGCGGCGAAACTGGCGCGCCTCAACACGGTGGCCGTGGTCTTCGAGTTCGAAGTGGACGCGAACGGAAACACCCACACCAAGATGTGGGAGTGGAAATAGGGCAGGCGCCAGCCATCACAAGCCGGGGGTTGGGGGCTCCTCGCGGCGGCCCCAGATGCGGTCGAGCCACTGGCGCGCGCGGACGGACGCTTCGTGGGATTTCTGCGCCAGCCGAGGGAAGCGCGCGCGGATTCGCTGCATCAGCCCGTGCGCCCAGGAATACTGCGTGGAGAGAATGATCAGCCCGATGAGGATGAAGAGGATTCCTTGCAAAATGGGCAGGAAGAGCCCGATGATTCCCACCACAATGAAGGCCCAACCCACGAGCTGCACGGCCAGTCGTTTGAAGAATGCCTTCATGGAGCCGTCATCACCGCGGAAACAACCCGGCCGATCCCTTACGGCATGATAGCCGATTGCGGGGCGTTTGTGACGGGGACCGATTGCGCGCAACAAGTGTGTGCTCGCTCGCCGGGGGCGCAGGCAGGCGTCGGCGTCCTGCGCGGGTGACCACACCTGCGTCATGCCTTCTCGACGATATCGTCCTTGTACTTCTCGAAGATCGCCAGAAACTCTTCCTTCTCCCTCGGCGCCACACCGAATTTGTCCAGGGCGGCGGCCGTGTGCTGCCGATTGGCTTGCCACTCAGCTTCGGTAATGCCAAGCCCGGCGTGGGAGGTCTTCATGTCGCGGCCAATGTAGACGCACGGGCCTCCAGCGAGCGCGGCGATCTGATCCACAATCAACTGGCGAGCCCGCTGCTGCGTGTCCAGGGCGCGCCCCCCGGCGAAGCGCGCAAACCGCGGATCGCTCCTCAGGCGCATGAGGAAATCGTCAATGACGCCCGCAATTACATCGTACCCGCCCAAACGCTGGTAAAGGGTTTTGCCCTCCGCAGATGACATACATGTCCTCCCTTCACGTGGTTTTTTGAATCCCCATGGGCCGCCGACGCGGCTGATCTTACGCGCTGATGCCGACGCCGCGGCGTGGCCGCTCCTTGCGGACCCATTCCTCATCCTGAACGGGTTCGCCGTCGCACTCGATTTCAATCACCGTGGCCAGGTTATCCGGAGCCTTTTCCGGCAGCCCGGTGAATTGCACGCGGAACTCTTCCTGTTTGAAGTCAACCTTCTGACTCGTCGTGAGCAGCCGGGCGTTTAACACCTTCGTGCGCAGGCCGCCGAGCGCCACCGTGCTTCCGGGCCAGTAATGCACGTGCATGTAGAGCGTGTTGCCCGCGCGGGTGAACTCGGCAAAGAGCGAGCTCGTGACCTTGCTGCGCTCTGACTCGTAAATCGTCGCGCCGTATTTCGCCATCCATTGGCCCACGGCGGTCAGGATGCGGACCGACTCGTCCGGAATGGAGCCGTCGGGTTTCGGGCCGATATTCAGCAAGTAGTTGCCCCCGCCGCCCGCGCAGCGTGCCAGGTTGCGCAGGATGGCCTTGGGGGTCTTCCAATTGTCGTCGGCCTGGTGGTATCCCCAACTGTCGTTCATGGTCATGCAGGTTTCCCAGGCCCGGCCTTCTTTCTCCGCCTCGATGTGCTGCTCGGGAGTGGAGAAATCCCCGGGGAGCCCGTTGCGGTTGTTGACGATGGTGTCCGGCTCGAGCTCGAACACCATCTTGTTCATCTTCTCGGATTCCCAGCCCTTCACGTCCAGCGGCCAGTTGACGTCGTACCAGAGCACATCCAGCTTGCCGTAGTTCGAGCAGATCTCACGCACGTGGCCGTGGATGTAATCCACAAAGCGTCGCCGCGCCGCTTCGTCCGTAAGGCAGCGCGCGCCGTCGGGATGGTGCCAGTCCATCAGCGAGTAATAGAGGCCGGCTCGCAGACCTTCGCCGCGCGCCGCCTCGAAATACTCCTTGACCAGGTCGCGTCCCGCCGCCTGCTGGGGCGCGCAGTAGTCCGTCAGCTTCGTGTCAAACAGGCAGAACCCCTCGTGATGCTTGCTGGTCATCACCATGTATTTCATCCCCGCCTGCTTGGCCAGCTTGGCCCAGGCCCGCGCGGCGTTGGGCTGCGGCTTGAAGCGTTTGGCTAATTGCTCGTACTCAGCCACCGGAATGCCTTCCACCTCCATCGCCCACTCGTGGCGGCCCAGAACGCTGTAGAGGCCCCAGTGAACAAACATTCCAAACTTGGCCTCGTGCCACCACTTCATGCGGCGAGCGCGGTTGGCAACTTCCGCCGGGCTGGGCTCAGCGGGCTTTTCCGTGATAGCTCGTTCTTGCTTCACTCCGCCGCAACTCGCGCCCACGGCGGAAGCGGCCAGCGCCGTTGCCCCAACTCCCGCCCATTGCAGATACTCGCGCCTCGTCAAGCCTTCTCTCTCCATGGTTCCACCTCATGATTGTGAAATAAGACCTCGTTCGTTCCCCGTGCGGAATGCCACCGATTCCTCTGATCCCGGGTCGCTATTAGTCAAGACTCAGGCAAGCGGCAGTGTACACCATCCAACCGGCCGCGCGCGGGTTGAGAAGGCCCGTGGCCGGTAGTACGATCTTCAAGACCGCGGCCAAACTTTTTTTGACCTCTTGGCCTCTCACCGCAAAACCCTCGCCAAGCAATCCCCCAAGGCAACCCATGGACTATTTGTCTCATCCAACGGGGTCACAACTGGAGTGGTGGAGCGCTTGATGCGAAGTGTGCGTGGACTAATCCTCGTGCTTGTCCTGGGGGTGCTGGGATGGGGAACACCGGCGTTCCTGATCACCAGCGACTACGAGTCTGCGGACGTGCAAACGGACGTCTCTTCCAAAGAAGTTGCGAACGTCTTCTCACGTCAATCGGAGAAGGAAACTGCCCCCCGAAGCGAGAGAGACAATCGGCCCGGTGTAGGTAGCCCTGGCGGGCATGCTTCCACAATTCCTGTCTCGGCACCGAAGAGGGCTGGGCGGGACCTCTTGCATCTTCTCACCTTGCAGCGGGAATAATCCGCTCAATTCATCGAACTTGGCTAGAGGCGAACCGCGGCCGGTTCGCATGACCCACGCAAGTCACTCAATCAGGGTGATCGGTGGCGGAGTCTCATGACTCCCCTGCCTGAAACCCAACCGAATAGGAGGAACAATGAACTCGAATCACTTCAAAGCAAGCTCACACCGATTGGTCAATCTGCTCGCTCTCACGCTGCTGCTCCCCCTCGGGGCAGCAGCTTCCACAAAAACGTGTGACCCGGGCACGCCAACTCGCGATTCCCATACGTGGGACTTCCCCAGTGAAACCACGAATTTGATCGAGCAGATGCGGTCCCACGCCGCCCGGGTGAGCCGGAACGCTGAAACCCTGCAGTCTTTCGGGCGGTCGAGGCAAGTTAGTTGGCAGACCCACGCCGCTGAGCTTACGCAGGTCCGCGAAGGCGTCAACGCCATGGGAACGCTGCTCTGCCGACTGCAGGCCATCCGGCATGTGGCATTGCCTTGGCAACAGCGCACGATCGACCAGATCCTGCCGAGGCTCGCGCCCCTCGCAAGCCGGACGGAGGCAGCCATCGAGGTGCTGGATGACAACCGAAACAGCCTGTTCGCTACCGACTATGCGGAACACGTGAACGATATCTACGGCTACGCTAGTTCGATCAGCGAATCAGTCGGCGCCTTGCTCGAATACGCCAAACTACAAGACAGGCTCGAGCAATCTAAGGAGGAGTTGGAGGGAAAACTCCAGCAGCTCAATGTGGTCCCGCCAGATAAGGAGGGATAAACACCCGGTGCGGGTGCTCAGGGGCGGCTCCGGCTTTAAGGGCTGCCCCTGGGCGGCCTGCCCAGTTTGCCAAGCAGGAGGTGACGAGCATGGAGACGTTCGCAGACCTGTTTCAGATTGGCTACTTCATTTTCTGTCTCCTCTTGTTCCTGATGCTCGTCGTCGCGCCCTTCCTCCGCAATCCGCCTGGCAGGTAACGGCGATTTGTGTAGCCACAGATTTTCCCTTCCCTCGTTTGGACCCTCTGAGAGCAGGACTGAGGATCTGAGATTCACTTGGGACGAGGCGCCTTGGTGGGGATGGTCTCGCCCACTCTCCCCCTCGCGTGGAGTGGGAGGGTCTCGGTCCGCCTCGTTTATCGTCGGTACCGTTCGCGGTTTGCAGTATTACTGCAACAACTTCAGGTACCGAAGGGTAGAATGTCTCACCGACAAGGTTCGAACGATTGGTCCATGCGTCAAGACTCTTGCTTTCTGCCGGAAGCGGGCAGTGGCAGCTTGAGGCACGCCTAATACATTTAGAATGAATATATTACGCCTTAGCAGAAAGCCGATAAGGGCCCTTCGCAGTGCCCACGCAAGCGCCTGCTGCTAAGCAGCCGTGTCCCCCAAAGCCACATAGTTCGTTAGGCTTGGCGAGAGTCGCCGGTGTAGCACCTTGGTGCTATAGCTGTAGCACCTGGGTGCCATTCACAGCGTCCCCTGACGGAGTAGATTGGGCTCTGGGCAAAGACTGCAAGCATGAATCCCTCGTTCTCCCGCAGCGATGGAGGTTGGGGATGTGTTGTCGTCGGTCGGAGTGAGGGTCGGAAAGGGCAACCGCCATTTATCTTTTTCCGCAGACGAAGGAGAGAAATGACTCTCATGCCAGTCGAAAAGTTTGAGAAAAATCCAGCAGTTGTTGGGGACGGCGCACGGGTTGAAATCCGGTCACAAAGCGATCTGGCTTCTGCCCGCGAACTGGGCCGCACTTTGGCCGCGCACCTAGGTTTTCCTTCGTGCGATCTGCCCGTTATTGCGGCGGTCATATCCGAACTGGCTCGGAATATCCTCGATTATGCCAAACACGGTGAGATCATCGTGATGTCGGCTGGAAACAACGGAACGCGAGGCATCAGGATTGTGGCGCACGACGAGGGGCCAGGGATTCCGGATGTTGCTCAAGCCCTGCGGCTCGGCTACTCGACCTCTGGCGGTCTAGGACTTGGCCTGCCGGGTGTGAGACAGGTAACAGACGATTTCGCGATTACCTCAGCTCCAGGCCGGGGAACAACCGTGTCAGTCATGAAGTGGAAGCGGCGGGTCACCCACTGAGGGGGCCGGCCCCGGCGACCTCTCGAATTATTTCCCCGGCCAGCTCACCCTGGCGCCGCATCAGCGGCCCGCGTAGTACGCGCGCCGTGCCACGGCCGCACTGACCTCCCGCGGGAGCATCAACCGAAATAATCGGCGTGAATCTTGATGGTCTTGCCGGCGATCACGTGGATGCGTTCCTGATAGCGCGTGCGCCCTCGCGAATCGCGCAGTTCAATGGTGTGCGTGCCCGCGCGAAGCGGAAACTTCTTGAGTTCGCCGGTCCGGCCCGCATACCCACCATCGACGTAAATCGCCTCGCCCTTGTGTTTGGTAATAATCTTCACCTGACCGGTGCGCGGGCCAGGAACGTAGCCGGGACCCCACCACGACCCGTACCAAGGGTCATACCACCAGCCGGGACCATAGAGGCCCGGGTAGTAGCCATAACCGAAGAAGCCCTGAAAGTGGTATGGCCGGCCAGCGCCGAACCCCCGCGCAGAGGCTACCGGCGCCATCGTCAAGAGCGCCAAAAGGGCAATCGCCGAAATCTTCAACACGCGAGACATGGCTCCAGCCTCCCTTCCGGCCTCGGCCTCGGTGACCAATCCGCCTCAGCCGACGCCAGCAAAGTTAGATGCGCGAGTTGTCCGGCTCGCTGCACGCCGCAACTCGCTCAAATCCTTGGATCCGATCCCGAAGCCAGAATTCGGGAGCGGGGTTAGTTGGCGACAGGAGAGTCAGACGCGCTGGCCTGGCCGGTGGTGGTGCCCCGGATGACGTAGGTTTGATCGGTGAAATAGTAGGCCGACCCGCTGACCCCGACCTGCGTGGGGTTAGCGGTCACTGCGTATCCCTGATATCTTCCGGCGCCGTCGGGGAGCGCGGGCGTATAACTGAACGTGTAACCGCTCTTCACGCCGCCAGCCAGCACGCTGTCGATCAGGCCCGCGGCGGAAGGAGTCGTCATAAGGGTCGAAGGCGGTCCCAGTTGCACGAGATTACTGGAGTAGCCCACTCCATACGTGGAAGCGTAGGAGACCTCGGCGGTGTTGATGGTCCGGCAGCTCCCGATGGCGGACGCTTGGTTGGCCGCAATCCGGCTGCGCAACAAATTCGGTATGGCGATGGCGGCGATGATCAGAATGATGGCGACTACAATCAGCAGCTCAATGAGAGAGAATCCTTGTTGGTCTCGACGCATAAGACGACACCATCCTTCGCGCCCGCTCGCCCATTTCTCGGGCGCGCCGATTGCCTCTGTCCTGCTATCCTGTAAGAGTGTAGCAAGTTGAATTCCAGCGAGCGTTCTCCCCTGCTCTTTAAAGGACTTGGAAATGAATCACTTGCGACTACTCTCGGCTCGCATCCTAGCACAACCTGCCAGAAAGTGGAACGGGCCGCGACAAAATTTGTTAGGGCTGTTAACTCGATGATTAACGGGGACTTAGCGCAGGTCGCAGAAGCCCGAGGGCCGCAAGGATGAGACCTCGAGGTTGCTTCCGACCGGTCGGTCGCGCGGGCGACCGTTTCCGGAGCGGCACGGGACTGTGGGCGCTCCTGCTTGGCCTCCTATTCTTCATGGGCAGCATTCGGCCTGGACTGGCACAGGTCGCGCGCGCAGACGTGGTCGGCGTGGTCGTATCGCCATCCGGCGAGCGGCTGGCCGGGGTCCAGGTGCGACTCGTCCGGGAGGGTTCGCAAGCGCTCATCTCCGCAACACCGACCGGCGTCAACGGCGGGTTCAGGTTCTTGGCGATTCCCCCCGGCGTGTTCACCCTCGAGGCTACACGCCTGGGCTGGCGAGAGCTGCGCGAGGCGCACGTGGAGATCCGCTCGGGAAGCGCGCTCGACATCCGGATTATGTTGTCGCCGCTTTCGGCGCCCTCTCGAGCCAGCGTGGCGGAGGTCCGCAATCGCGAGGTCGACTGGGGGACGATGTTTGAAGACTCTCGGCTGCGCCGTCTCCCCAACTCCGGAAACCTCTGGTCGCTCGTCGAGAGTCAGGCGCCGACCACCGTCACCAACCGCATCGACGTGGGCGGCCTGGCGACCGGCGTCCCGGCGCTTTTCGGCGCGCTTGGCGCCTCCTGGACGGAGAACCAGTATTCCCTCCACGGGTTCAACGTGACGGACCCTTACGTCCCCGGCCGACCCCTCATCGACCCCGACCTGGACGCGGTCTCCGAACTCTTGGTAACAACAGGGGCGAAGCCCGCGCCGTTCGGGGCGAGTGGCGTGAACTTGACGCTCTCGACGCCACCGCCCGGCGCCGCCTTTCACGGTTCCACCCGCTGGTTCTATTCCGACGGAAGCCTGCAGTCGCACTTCAGCGACGCCCGGCTCGCGCGGTTTCAATTCCCCGGCCCCGAGCGCTTCCGACATTTCGCGGACGGCAATGTTCAGTTGGGAGGCAAACTTCCGATCCCCTCCGCGTCGTGGCCCTTCTTTGCGTCGCTCTCCACACAGCAACTCTCAAAAACACTCGGCGGCTTCAATGCGCCGATGGACGTTCACGTGTATCGCGCGCTCACCGAGGTCACGCCGCTTTCGCGGGGCCGGAGCCGATTGGACCTGCTCTATTCCGGGCAACACATTTTCAACTCCCATGAAGGAGCTGACCCGCGAATCGCCGCCGACTCGACGACCCGCGGGAACGACAACTACCACCAAGTCCAAGCACGCGGCGAGCATCTCCTGAATCCCAATGCTTGGCTTGCCGCGGGCTTTGGCGTTGTACACGCCATTGTCTCCTCGGGCTTCGAGCCGGGGCTTGCCGAGCCGAGCGCGCTCGATTTGCCGCAGATGACTCGCACGGGAGCGGCGCCGCTTTCAACCGCCGGGACCCGCACCCGCTATGAAGCGCATGCCTTGATTCAAGCCGTGCGCGATGGCCCCGTCGGCAGCCACAACTTGACGCTGGGCGGGGAATGGGAGCGGAACTTCATTGCCAATCGCTGGGACGCGCTGGGCGGCCTGGAGCGGACGGAAGTCGCTGGCGTCGGTTCGGAAGTGACCCTCTGGAACACGCCCAGCGCGGCTCGCAGCCACACCCAGAACGTCGCCATCTTCGCGCACGACGCTTGGCGGCCGACGAGTTGGCTGAGCCTACCGCTCGGGCTGCGACTGGATAGTTCATCGGGGCGGGCAGCAGGTGTGGCCTCCGGAATCCGCTGGACGACGCTTGAGCCGCGCGCGGGCCTCGTCCTCCCGCTCCGCCGCCGCGGGCCGACGCTGCGGGCGAGCTGGGCACGCTACGGGCACCTCCTCCAAGGCCGTTATCTCGATTTCGGAAACCCCGCGGCGCTCGGCGGCCAGGTGTTCAGGTGGGATGACGCGAACGCCGACCTCGCCTTCGAGGCGGGAGAGATCTCGACGCTGCTTCGCCGTTTCGGCGGCCCTTACTCGGCCATTGATCCTGGGCTCGCGCGGCCGTTTACCGATGAGGTCAGCGTCGGCCTGGAACAGGAACTTGGCTCGGGCTTCCGCGCCGGCGTGCGCTTCTTCCGTCGCGATACGCACCGCCGCATCGCGGTCTCCAACGTCGGCGTTCCTTTTGCCGATTACACGCCGGTGAATTATCTCGACCCCGGAAATGACGGAATCCCCGGAACGGCGGATGACCAAGTGCTCGCCCTCTACAACCGCAATCCCGGCTCGCTCGGGCAGGATTTCTTGCTGCTCACCAATCCGCCCGGCTTGCACGGAAGCTTCAAGGGCTTCGAGGTCCGTCTGGCGAAACCGTTGCGCCGCGTCTGGGAATTCGAGGCCAGCTTTACGGCGATGCGCACGCTGGCCGCAACCAGTCCGGGCAACTCGGTGTTCGAGAATGACCCGGGATTCGTCGGCGCACTGGGAACTGACCCGAATACTTTTGTCTTGGATGCCAGCCGCACGTATTTCGATCGGGCGTTCATCGGCAAGGCGAGCGGCTATTACTTCGCGCCCAAGGGATTCCAGGTGGGATGCGTGGCCAAGTATTACGACGGCTTGCCGTTCGGCCGCTTGCTTTTCGTGGACGGATTCAACCAGGGGCCGTTCTTTGTGCGCGCCACGCCGCGCGCCCACCCCGGCGGGTTTCAAACCCAATTCAACCTCACGCTCGATACTCGCGTGGCCCGTGAGTTCCGTCTCCGCCGGGGCGTTCTCTCCGGCTACTTCGATGTCTTCAACGTACTGAACCTCGACAAGAACACGCTCGAGGCAGACTTGACCGGACCATCGTTCGCCTCGCGCGTTCCGCTCGCCATCCAGGCGCCGCGCGCCGCCCGGCTGGGGGTGGAGTGGAGGTTCTAGGCAAGAGGTGGGCCACTGCCCCGCCCCTACGGGGGAATCGCAACATTGGTGCCCGGCGCGCCGTCCTCCGCCAGGGCACGCAACGGGCGCGACAATTCGGTGTCCACGGGAGTATCATAAAAGGAGGTAGCTTGTGCCCGGCACAAGGCAAGCATGAAGACCCCACAGCCCAAAGGCTCGGGAGGAAGAAGGAACCATGGTCGAAGAACGGCTGAAACTCGCCGTCTTTGTTGATTTCGACAACATTCAGATCGGCATTAAGGACACCCTGCGGAAGGATTTCGACGTCTCTCTTGTGCTCGAGGCTTTGAAGGAGCGCGGCGAGGTCATGACCAAGATCGCGTACGGCGACTGGCCGAAGGCCGGCGAGTACAGCCGGCAGATGAGCCAGCATGCCGTGCAGATGGTGCAGCGCAACGTCACGCCGCGCGGCGACAAGAACGGCGCGGACATCAACCTGGCCCTCGACGCGCTGGAGATGGCTTTCAACCGGCCTTACATCAATGCCTTCGTGATCGTCGGCGGGGACAGCGACTTCATCGCGCTGGTGGAAAAACTGAAGCAGTATGACAAGCGCGTTTTCGTCGTGGGAGGTCGAGCGTTCACCAGCAACATCTTGCAGCGCAACTGCCACGAGTTCATCAGCTACGAGAACTTGCTCAAGGCGGCGGAGACCCCGCGCACCGCGCGCCCCTCGCGAGGCGCGGGACGGCCGGCTTCCGACACCCGCCCGCTCACGAGCGCGCTGCCCAACGTGCAGCGTGCCCTGAAGATCCTGGAGGAGCGCGAAGTCTCGCCCCAGGTCGGCCTGCTCAAGAGCACCCTGCTGCAGCTCGACCCGACGTTCAGCGAGCGCGACTACGGCGCGAGCACCTTCCTCGAATTCATGCAGAAAATGGAGCGCGCCCATCTGGTGCGCCTGCGACGCACCGACCGCAGTTATCTGGTCGAGCCAGCGAACGGGGAGACGGCAACTACAACCCCGGAGCCGGCGGTGGCCCAGAGCGGGACTACCGAGGCTGCCGAGGCGCCGGTCCCGGCCGAGGCCGCGCTGGAGGCACCGCCCGTCGTCCCGCCGCCCGCGGTGGTCGCGACGAACGGCGAGCCGATGGGAATCCTCCGACAGCTCGTGACCGACGCCGGAGCGAAGGCGCCGCATCGTCCGCTGTATCTGCGGCAGATCAGCCAGGCACTGCGCGGGGCGGGGAATCAGTTCGATACCCGGCATCATGGCTTCCGCGGCATCCTCGACTTGCTCCACCAGGCGCAGCGCGAAGGCTGGCTCCGCTTGCACCGCGACCGCAAAGGCGTCTGGCGAGTCTTCCCGGTCGAAGAAGCGGCCCCAGCGGCCGAAGTAGCTCCTCCAACAACCGAGATTGTGGAGCAGACAGTCGGTGAGCCCGCGGCGGAATTCACGCCTGTCGAAGTGGATGTCGCCTGGGACGAGCCGGCGCTGGGAGGGGATGAGTCCACGGAGGAAGCGCCGCCAGCCGAACCGGCGCCGGCGGTGCTTGAGCAGCCGGTTGCCGTCCAGGAGGCCCCGGAACGGAAGCCGCGCAAACCGCGCTCCCCACGGGCTTCTGCCAAGGGCGGCACACGACGGTCCTCGTCTCGCCGAAAACCCAAAGAACCCAGCGGCGAGTGATCGGACGCGTGGGCCGCCGCAGGTTGCATTGAGTTTCCATGTGCTTGGGGTGTGTCGGTTGCGGCCGCTAGTGAGCAGCGACAGGGAGCCACCCGTCGACAATGCGGCGGGCGCGGGCGGCGGCTTCGTCGACGAGCGCGGCGACGGCGGGAGTCATCTCGGTCGAGAAGGTCGTCGGGTCGGAGACGGGGATGGCCAGGATGCGCACCTCGCGGGGAAAGCCGAGGCCAAGCCTTCGCATGACCTCGCGCACTTCGCCCAGGCCGACGAAATGAGGAGAGACGCCGCAGCTTTCGCCGACCGAATCAAGGTTGCGCTCTTGAATCTCCGACCCGACAAACTCTTCCGGAACGTAACTGTCGATCACCAGCACTTTCTCGCGGCCCAGCAGCTCGTCCAGCAGTGACAGTCCGAAAAGCGAAGTCGAGCGGACCTCAACTTCCGGAGGAAAGGCGCTCGCGAGTTTTTCCGCGACACGAATCCCCACCGCGTCGTCTTTGAGCAGATCATTTCCCAGCCCGAGGACCAGCATCGAGGCGGTTCTTAAAGACATTTCACCACCAAGTCACAGAGACACAAAGGCGGGCACTCGTTGAGGGTCCAGGGGCGAAAGCCACTGCCTGGGCCAGCGAGCAGTAGGACGTCGATGCTTTTCTTAGTGCCTTTGTGTCTCCGTGGTCCAAATTTCACCGCCGGATTTCCCGCAGCAAATTGCCCGCCGCGTCGCGCACACAGACCTTGAGCGGCATCGAGCCGGGGAGCGAATGCGTGCCGCAGCCGTGGCAAGGGTCGTAGGCGCGGAAGGCCATCTCCACCATGTTGAGCAGGCCGTCGTCATTGGCCGTGGAGGCGTTGATGAGCGCGCGCGCGACCTTGTCCACGGAGAGGGCGATGCGCGCGGCGTTGTTCTGCGTGGCGACGATGAGGTTGGCGCGGGTGATGACACCCGCCTCGTCCGTCTCGTAATGGTGGAAGAGCGTGCCGCGCGGCGCTTCGACCACGCTCATCCCCACCTTGGGGATTTCCGTGGGCAGCGTGCGCACCTTCGGATCAACGATCTCCGGATCGTTCGCCAGTTCCGCGAAGCGCTCCGCGGCGTAAATCATCTCGATGACCCGCGCCCAATGATTCGCCAGGGTGTGATGGACGGGTTTGCCGGCCAGCGTGGCGAAAAGCTGCTCATAAGCCTCCTGGGCGCGCGGCGTCGCCATGCCGTCCGAAGCGTTCAAGCGCGCCAGCGGCGCCACGCTGTAAACGCCCGAATCCGCGCCGTCCACAAACCCCTTCCATCCAACCTTCTTGAGATAGGGGAACTTGATGTAGCTCCAGGGCTCGACGTGCTCAGCGATGGCGTCCAGATACTCGCGCGCGGTGAACACGCCGAATTCCTTGCCCTGCGGGTCCACAACGCGAATGCGGCCGTCATAGAAATTTCCTCGGTTCTTCCCGTCCACCATTCCCATCGAGTAAGTGCGGTGGGTGTACATCTCCGAGGTGATGGCATCCACGTACTGCTGGTTTTTCAGGACAATCGCCTCAAAGGTTGCGAGCGTGAACAAAGCAAAATCCACACCGCGCTTCGCCGCCTCGATAAACCTCGGCTGATCGGCGGGCGCCATGGGCTTCGAGACGCCGCCCGGCAGGCCAAACACCGGGTGAATCACTTTGCCGCCCAGCAAGGCGATCAGGTCGCGCAGCTCTTTGCGCATCCCGATCACCTGCTTGCCCACTTCCACGCCGACTTTGCCGATTACGCCCAGGACGTTGCGCTCGGCCTTCGGGGCTTTGGGGCCGACGACGAAGTCCGGGCCGCCCAGGAAATAGAAGTGCAGCGCGTGATCCTCCAGCATGAAGATGCTGTAGATCAGCTCGCGCAGCTTCTTCGCGGCGGGCGGCGGGTCAACCTGGTAGAGATCGTCGAGCGCCTTGGTCGCCGCCATGTGGTGGGCCGTGGGACAGACGCCGCAGATGCGCGAGGTGATTTGCGGCATCTCCTCGGCGGGGCGTCCCACGACGAATTGCTCGAAGCCGCGCAGCTCCGGCACCTGGAAGTAGGCGCGGCTGACATTGCCGGCGTCGTCGAGAAAGATCTCGATCTTGCCGTGGCCCTCCAGCCGCGTGATGGGATCAATCGTTATTCTTTGCGCCATGACTCACCTCTATGCGGCTTTGCGTTTTCCGGCCAGCAACGAAGCCGGCACGCTGTACCGGTAAAACGTCCCCGCCGGATCGGGGAGCGCTTCGAAGACCTTGGCGACGACCTTCTCGTCGGTGGAATCCACGATGGAGGCAATCGCCGAAAGTGCTTTGCCTCCGTAATCGCGCACGCGCCCGAGCGGCCCGAAGCATCCGGTGCACGGCATCCCGCCCTTGACACACTGCGCCTCGCAGCCGCCGCGCGTGACCGGGCCCAGGCAGAGAATGCCCTGAGCGAGCAGGCATTTCTCGCGGTCGATGATCACCTGGTGCGGCCGCTTCAAGTCCGTGACCAGGAGCTTTTCGGGCTTCGTGGAGTTCAGGTCGCACTCGTAGCAGAGCGCGCGGTCGCCCGCGAGCACGGCGCCCTTTTCCGGCAATTTCCCGCTGAGGATGGCTTCAATCGCCTGGAAAGTGATCTTCGCCGTGGGCGGGCAGCCGGGCAGGTAGTAATCAACGTCGATGACCTGATCGAGAGTTTTGACGGCCTCGTAGAACTCCGGCAGCTCCAAATCGCCTTCCGGCACCTTGAGGTGCGGCTGGGGGCGCGTGCCATTGCCATTGCTGGTCGAAGGAGATTGCTGGTAGACGTACTGGAGGATCGCTTCCTTATCCGTCAGGTTGGCGAGGCCGGGGATGCCGCCCTGATACGCGCAGGCGCCGTAAGCAATGACGAGTCCCGCTTTCTTGCGCAGCAGCTTGGCCATTGCTTCCTGTTCGCTATTGCGGATGGCCCCGTTGATGAAGGCCACAGCGATTTCGCCGTCCGCCATCGCCTCGACATCCGAGCGCTTGAAGTCGAGCGCGACCGGCCAGAAGACGATATCCACCGCCTCGACGACCTTCAGCACGCCTTCGGCCAGATCGACGACCGATTCCTCGCAGCCCCCGCATCTCGCGCACCAGTAAAATGCGACTTTGGGTTTGGCCATGATATTCGGCTCCTTCCCGCTTTCTGTAACGGCGGTCAATGACCGCCGGCTCCTCTGTCACCCTGAGCGCCGCGAAGGGTCTATGCATTGCTTCGCGCTGGCCAAATGCAGGCTTGCTTCGCGGAGTTTACCCTGAGCAATAACTGCAGATCCTTCGCTCCGCTCAGGATGACAGCGAAGGGCTCAGCATGACTTCCGCGACAGGTTTCGCTCCTACGCCGCCACCGCCATCTGGGGCGCCGCCTGTTTCTTGTGCAGCGGCCCGAGGTGGCGGATCTCGGCCGTGAACTCATTCACCACATCGCGCAGGCGCTCGCCCTCTGAGGCGGAAATCCATTCCAGGCGCAGACGCTCCGGCTCGATGCCGAATTGCGGCAGCATCTTGCGCAGCAGCTTCGAGCGGCGCAGCGCTTTGTAATTGCCCTCCTGATAGTGGCAATCGCCGGGATGGCAGCCGCCGATCAGCACGCCGTCGGCGCCGTGGCGAAAGGCCCACAGGATCATCTGCGGATCGACGCGGCCCGAACACATGGTGCGCACCACGCGCACGTTGGGCGCGTACTTCATCCGCGACGTTCCCGCGAGATCCGCCGCCAGATACGTGCACCAGTTGCAGAAGAATCCCACGATGGAGGGATTGAAATTGTTGCTCATACGAGGACTCCTTCCACTTCGGCGAAGAGCTGCTCATCCCTGAAAAGATTCTGTTGCGCCGAGCCGGAGGGACATGCCGCCACGCAGCTCCCGCAGCCTTTGCACAGGGCTTCGTTCAAAACCGCGACTTTCTTTTCTGTATCGAAATGGATCGCGCTGTAGGGACACATGCCGATACAGACGTGACAACCGGAGCAAAGTTCCTCATCGATCCAGGCGGTGTTGGGCTCCATTTCGACGAATCCCTTGTCGATGTGCGCCATGCACTGTGCGGCGGCGGCGCCCGCCTGGGCGACGGTGTCGGGAATATCTTTGGGGCCCTGGTTGCATCCCGCGAGGAAGATGCCGTCCGTGAACGTGTCGACCGGGGCCAGCTTCGGATGGCGCTCGAGGAACCAACCCTCCGCCGAGCAACCGAGGTTGAAAAGGCGCCGCACTTCCTGCTGGTCCGCCTGCGGTTCGAGGCCCGTCGAGAGCACAACCATGTCCACGGGGATGCGCCGAATGATGCCGAGCAGCGTATCTTCCACGCGCAGGATCATCTTGCCTTCCTCGGCGGGCGATTGTGCCCAGCCGCTTACTTCCGCCACCTTGCCGCGGATAAAGCTGACGCCTTCGTCCAGAACGCGCTTGTAGAATTCCTCGAAGCCTTTGCCCGGCGTGCGCATGTCGATATAGAAGTTGTAAAGGTGTGCGCCGGTCTTCTCCTTGAGCAGGTGGGCGAGCTTGAGCGAGTACATGCAGCAGACGCGCGAGCAGTACTTGTTGGTGTTCTCATCGCGCGAGCCGATGCAGTGCAGAATGCCGATGGACTCCGGGCGCCGGCCGTCGCGCAGAATGACCTGCCCGAGCGTCGGCCCGGAGGCATTCACCAGGCGCTCGATCTCCAGGCTGGTGTAAACGTTGGGGAATTTGCCGTAGCCGTACTGCGGCAGGCGGCGCGGATCGAAGGTCTTGAAGCCCGTGGCCATGATGATCGTGCCCACCTCGAGCTCGACCTCCTCCACCTTCTGAGTGAAATCGATGGCGTTGCGATCGCCGCACTTCTCGACGCAACCCTTCGGGCACTTGTGCGACTTGAACTCGATGCAGGTGGCGGAATCGATCAGCGGGATGGAAGGCACGGCCTGCGGGAAAGACATGTAGATGGGCTTGCGCTTCCCCAGACCCAGGTCAAACTCGTTCGGGTACTTGCCCTCCTTATAGACGCATTCCTCGATGCACTCCCCGCAGCCCACGCACTTGGCTTCGTCGATGTAGCGGGGGTACTTCTTCACCTTGACTTTGAAGTTCCCCACGAACCCGCTCACCTCGCTGACCTCCGAGAGGCTGTAGAGGTGAATGTTGGAGCTCTGCTTTACCGCCGTCATCTTGGGCGTGAGGATGCAGGCCGCACAGTCGAGCGTCGGAAACGTCTTGTCGAACTGCGCCATGTGGCCGCCGATGGAGGGCTCGCGCTCGACCAGGTAGACCTGCTTGCCGGCGCTCGCCAGCGTCAGCGCCGCATGGATGCCGGCGATGCCGCCCCCCACAATCAGCACGTTGGGGTTGACCGGGAAGCGGCGCGGCTCGAGTTCCTCGTGCCAGACCGCCCGCAGCACGGCCGCCTTCACCAGCGCCTTGGACTTCTCCGTGGCGGCAATCGGGTCTTCGCTCACCCAGGACACGTGCTCGCGCAGGTTGACCATGTGGAAGAGATAGGGATTCTGCCCGGCATTCGCCGTGGTCTTGCGGAAGGTCAGCTCGTGCAGGTGCGGCGAGCACGACGCCACCACGACGCGGTTCAGCTTGAGATCTTTGACGTCCTTGACGATCAGCTCCTGGCCGGGGTCCGAGCACATATACTTGTACTCGCGCGAGACGATAACCCCCGGAAGTTTGCCGGCATACTCCGCCAAGGCGTTTACATCTACCTTGCCGGCGATGTTCGTGCCGCAATGGCAGACGTAGACTCCGATCCTTGCGTTGTGGTTTCCGTTGCCCTTCATGGCTGTGTCCTTTCCACGTTCAGTTAGCTCGCGCTGGGTTTCCCGTTCTTCATGGTCATTCTGAGCCCTTCGCTTGTCATGCTGAGCAGAGCGAAGAATCTGCAGATTCCGCTCAGGGTGAGAAGCTCACGCAGCCCTCTTCTGGACGACTTCCGCTGCCTCCCCAATAACGGCTTCTGCCACCAGGTCGGTCAAATCCTTGACGATGATCCGGCCTTCCAGCCCGGTCGTCTTCAATGCATCCGTGAACATCACAAAGTCTTTCGGGCAGGCAACGACGAGCATCTCGACGCCCGCGAGTGCCGCCGCTTCGCGGACTCTGCTCTCGCTGGGGCGCGACTGGGCTTCGCCGATCTCTTCCATCCACACACGCCCGCCGCCCCCGCCACAGCAGAAGCTGTCGCGGCGCGAGCGCGGCATCTCTCGCAAATCCACGCCCAGCGCTTTCAGCACCTTGCGGGGCGCTTCGTAGACCCCGTTATACCGGCCTAGATAGCACGGGTCGTGATAGGTCACGCGGTGGGAAAGTTTGCGCGCGACCTTTAGCCGTCCGCGCTCGAGCAAGTCGGCCAGCAGCTCCGTGTGATGGCGGATCGGATGCCTACCGTGGTTGAGCTCCGGATACTCGTTCTTGAACGTGTTGTAGACGTGCGGGTCCGTCGAAAAGATGTTGTTGAACTTGGCCTTCTCGAGGGCAGCCATATTCTTCTCGCGAAGCAGCTCAAACAGACCCTCTTCGCCAGCCCGGCGGGCATCGTTGCCGGTATTGCGCTCCGCCTCGTAGAGAATGCCGTAATCTACCTCCGCGACCCGCAACACGCGCGCTAACGATCGGGTCGTCTCCTGCAGCGCCGGGTGGTAGCAGGCATACTCGCCCAAAAACCACAGCCACTCGACGGGCTCCTTGCGGGCATCTTTGGGCTTGAAGTCAAGACCCTGAGTCCACACCGCGCGCTTGCGCTCCGACTGGCCGAAGGAGTTGCCGTAGCGCTGAAGGTTACTGAACGCTTCCTGAAGACGCGCGTCCACTTCCCCGCGCTCCACCAACCGTCGTCGCAGGTCCACCATGATGGAGAGATGTTCGTTTAGGACCGGACAGTGCTCGACGCAGGAGAGGCAGGTCGTACAGGACCAAAGTTCCGCAGGCGCGATCAGGCCGCCGAGCAGCGCTGGCTCGCCACCGTCGGTCGCCGCCCGGGCCTTTTTGAGTAACGCGGGGCCGTACTGGAGCAATTGCACCTTCAGGTTGTGAACCAACTGGCGCGGCGAGCACGGTTCACCCACTTGGAAACTCGGGCAGGCGCGTTCGCAGCGCCCGCACTCCGCGCAGGCGAAGGCAGAGAGCAGTTCGCGCCACGTAAACTCCTCCAACCGTTCAGCACCGAGTCGTTGACCTTCCGGGGCGGGAGCGGGCAAACGACCCGGCGGATCAAGCCGGCTGAAGAAGGCGCCGAATGGCGAAGCCAGCAGGTGCAGGTGCTTCGAGTAAGGCAGGTAGGCAAGGAAGAAAAGAACAATCAGCACGTGCGCCCACCAAAAAACGTGAGAGAGCGCTTGAGCATTCGTTCGCAGGGTTTCTGACCGCGCGAACCAATCCGCCAAACCCCATGCAAACGGCAACCAGACCTTGCTCTCGGCGGGCGACGCGACAATGCGGAAGCTCGACGCTCCCAAGTAGGTCACCATCAACGCTGCAATCAGGATGTTCACCAGCGTCGCATCCCAGGTCAATTGGAGCCCCGCCGGACGAAGCACGAAACGCCGGAAGGAAGTAACGGCCAGCGCGATCAACACGAGCGCCGCGAAGACATCGATCACCGGCGCGACGTAGCGGTTTACTTCCAAGCTGGGCACATGGATGCCCGGCAAGAGGCCCTGAAGCAGCATGCTGCTGGTGGCCAGCAGGAAAACGAGAAAGCCGTAGAAAATCAGCACGTGCGGGATACCCACCAGCGGCTCATCGAGCAGGCGTCGCTGGCCCAGCACGTGTACCAAAACCTGCTTGATCCTCTCGGGGATCCGGTCCCAGCGTTTTTCCGACCGGCCCAGCCTGAGCAAGCGAATGAGGAACGTCACCCGCCACGCAAACAAGCCCACAGCGGTCAGAAATACCACCCAGAGGATTGCCCAGCCGGGCACCGGACCGAGTTGAGCGCTTGTAGGAACCATCAACTTGCTTTCTTCAAACCTTGCTTGCGAGCTTCTTCCGTCAGCATTGGGATCAATTCAACCACGTCCGTGACCGCGCCATAATGGGCAGCCCCGAAGATAGGAGCCTTCGGGTCGGTGTTGACAGCGACGATCAATTCCGACTGCTTCATGCCTTCCAGGTGCTCAGGCGCCCCGCTGATACCCAACGCCAGGTACAGTTTCGGCTTCACGGTCATTCCGGACTTGCCGACCTGTCGCGTAAGGGGCAGCCACCCCTGGTCAATCACCGGCCGCGACGCACAGACCGCGCCGCCGAGCGCTTCCGCAAGCTCTCCCGCGAGAGGAAGATTGTCGGCGTTCTGGATTCCCCGTCCCACCGCCACCAGGATAGGCACCTTGGTGATGTCCACATCGCCGGAGGGAGGCTCGATCAGCCTGTGGAAGGTGATGCGCGATACGGGAAGGTCTGCCGGCAAAGTAAGTTCGCGGACCTCGGGGCGTCCCGACGGCTGGTCTGCAGGTTTGGCGAAGGAACCCGGCACGACGGCTACCAGCGTCGTGGCTGAAGAGAGGGCCACTTCCACAAAAAG
Source organism: Terriglobia bacterium (assembly GCA_020072655.1). GTDB lineage: Bacteria > Acidobacteriota > Terriglobia > UBA7540 > UBA7540 > JAIQGB01. The sequence goes on from JAIQGH010000030.1 coordinate 44,916, forward strand.
CTTGCCGCCGTAAATCTGGCAGGTGGCCAGGAGTTGGCTCGCGCGCAGATCGAGGCGCGTGCAGCTATCGAGGCAGGCGAATCCCGTGCGCGCCGACAGGACGCTCAGCAGGTCCAGGCCCACCGACGTGCTGCCCATGAGCACGAGCCGGGGTGGCGCTTCCTTCAGCGCGGCCTCGATCGCCCCGCCATAAGCCTCGGGCGTGAACTCCCGGAACTCCGGACGCCGCGCCAGCAAGATGAGGTCGGCGGCGGCGAGGGAATTGATTTGGTTCCTCTCGTCATCGGTTAGGAGCAAGGCCACCAGCTTGCCGCCCGTTGCGTGCGCCAACTCGCGCCCCTTGCCGACGGTTTCTAGCGTGCTCTCACTCAATTGCCCGCGCGCGTGTTCAGCGACGACCCAGACATCGTTGCTCATATCTCACCTTGTCACGCGACGTTCCGACAGCAGGTTGACGATCTGGCGCGCGATTTCCTCCGCGCTTCCGGAAAGCATTGCCGCTCCCGCCCCCTCTTCCGGCTTGTACATGCGCTCGACACTTACAGGCTCTTCCGACGCCGGCTCGGCTTCCTGCTCTTCGACCTGGGCTGTTTTCATCACCTGGCGAAGGCGGGTCACCGGCACGTAACGAGGCGGCTGCTCAGCAGCTTGGATGCCCAAGACCGCAGGCAGCTTCACACCCAACTCCGCAGCAAAGCCGCCGGGGTACTCTTTCTCGACCGTCGCGGCACCGTCTACGAGTTCTACTTTGCGGACCAGACCGACGTACGGCAGGCCGAGATATCCCGCCAGCAGTCCTCCGACCGAGCCGTCGAGGTCGTCAATCGCCCGCACACCGGTGAGAATCAAATCGAACGGCAAGCCCTTCAGGACCGAAGCGAACATTCTCGCCGCAGCGTGGTTGCTGGGCGGCGTCTCCTGCCCCGCAAGGATCATGACAACGCGGTCGGCCCCCTTAGCGAGAGCCGTACACAGGCCGTCCCGGACTTCCCCCGTCTCCAAAGAAAAGACTTCAACATGCGCCTGGCTGCGCTCCTTGAGGAGCAGGGCCTCTTCCAGCGCGTGATCATCGGATTCGCTCAGGATGTAGCGGATCGAATCGCGGTCGACCGCCCTGCCGCTCGCGTCGATTTCGATGCCTTCCACTAGGTCCGCCACTTGCTTCGTCAGAACCGCAATATTCATGGCCCCGTCCTCCTCTACTGGACTTCCATGGACTCGGCCAACAATTCGATGATGTCTCGGACGACGAGCTTCTCTTCGTTCCCCGTCAGCTTGACGGCGTCTTCGAAGCGCGCCGGTTCAAACGGGCAAGCCACGGCCAGGATTCCCGCGCCCGTCGCCGCTGCCTGCATCACCCGCCGGTCGGCCAGGCGATCCTTCATGCGCTCCTGAATAAAGCGATCGAGATAGATCGTGCTGGCCCCGCCCCCACAGCACAAGCTCGATTCGCGGTTCTGGACCATCTCCACCATCTTCAGGCCAGGAATCGCCCGGAGCAGCAGGCGCGGCTCCTCATAATGATTGGTCTTCCGCCCCAGGCAGCAGGAGTCGTGATAGGTCGCGGTGGTGTTGAGCTTCTTTTTCAACCGGGGCTTCAACTGATCGAGCCGCTCCGCCAGGAACTGTACGACCGGCTTTACCTTGTAGCGCCCGCCCAGAGCGGGATAGATGTTGAGCAGCGTGCGGTAAGAGTGCGGGTCGGTCATGATGATTTCACGGAACTTGTACTTCCCCAGAATTTCGATGTTGCGCTCGATGAGCATCTCGAACAGTCCACGCTCGCCGGCCAACCACTCGCAGTCCCCGAGGCAGCGTTCCTCATGACCCAGGATGGCGAAGTCCACGCCCAGCGCGTTCAGGATGCGCGCCAGCAGCTTCGAAATCTCCTGCCCACGGGGCTCGAAGGACGGATAGCATTCCACAATCCAGAGCACATCCACGGGCCGGCGCAGCTGCGAGATAATCGGCACCGGAACGCCGGCTGTTTTCGCCCAGTCGGCGCGCTTCTTGGGGGAGATCCCCATGGGGTTGCCATAGAGGTAGGTGTTCTGAAGGGCCTTCTGGAGATCCTGATCGAGCGCCTTGCCCTCGGCCATCACCGCGGCTCGAAGTGCCGGGAATAGCCCGTCGGAGATAGCCAACTGGCTGGGGCAGCGCACCGCACAGGTGTGGCACGATACGCACAGCCAGGGCGTGTTGCTCTCGACGACTTCGTTAAACCGGCCTTCCAGCAGCATCTTCACCGCTTTGCGAGGTGCGTAGTCCATGGCCTCGCCCATGGGGCAGGACCCGCTACACACCCCGCACTGAATGCATTTGCGGAACTTCTCCTCGGCACTGGCTAATTCGGGAAACAGAGGGCCCGGGGTCTCAGGAATGGAGGGGACCTGAGCGACGCCCATGGTAAACCTCCCAGTTCGTCTGCGCGTTGCCCCGGCGGTCTCACGCGGCCGCTGGTTCAGGGGCGGCAAAAGCCTTTTCACCCACCTCCCACCGGAGCGGAACAAGCAGCTTGTCGAGCCCCAGGGCCTTCCCCGGGAGTCCGAGGGCCATCCCGATCAACTGTGTGAAATAAGGAATCGGGACCGTGACGTCCTCGCCGTATTGACGCTTAATCTTGCCTTGGTGCGCTTCCAAATTGAGCTGACAGAGCGGGCAGACGGTGACCAGTGCATGGGCATTGGCGAGCTTGGCCTGATGGAGAAGGATGTAAACCAGCCGATGTCCCACATCCTCGATCGTGCCGGGGAGGGAGCCTCCACAGCAGTGAGCTTTCAACTCAAAGTCCACCAAGTTGGCGCCCAGGGCGGGGATGAAGGCATCGAAAGCTTCCAGCGAGAACCCCTCACTCAGCGCGTAGGGCCGCGCGATCAGGCAGCCGTAATAAGGCGCCACGTTCCAGCCGCGCAGGGGCTTCCTTTCACGCCGACATCGCGGAGCAGGACCTCCAAAGGGTGGAGGATACGGATCTTGCCTTCGTAGCGTAGTCCCGCGGTGGCCAGCGCCGCGTCAATCTTTGATCGCATGTCGCTGTAGCGGCCCAAGTAGTCCTGGGTTTTCTTCAGGATCATGTAACAGGCGGTGCAGGGCGCGACAATCTCCGGGCCGATTTGCTCGGCCATGGCCAGGTTGCGCGCGCCCAGCGCGAAGGCCTGGTATTCGTCAACCGCAATGTAGGTGGTGGCCCCGCAGCAGTTCCAGTCCGGCAGCTCGCGGAGTTCCAGGCCGAGGGCGGCAAAGACCGCATAAAGAGAGTCTTGGCAATGCCGCGCAAAGCCGTGCATGCAGCAGCCGGGAAAATAGGTGTATGCCATGGTTGGGACCCTCTCTCCTCGTCCTTCAGGCGGCCTTGGCCGGGGAACAGCAGACTGCCTGCTGCTCGTCGGCGGTGGACAATGGCGCCACAGTCGCCGGTTTTCGCACCGCGGAGCCGCTCGATTCTATGGAATCCAGAATGCGCAACAAGTCCTCGTTGGCAGCTCGCGGAATTCGGCTGGCAGCAAGGCACAGGCGGCCGCGCCGCCACAGGCGCAGTCCGAGCGGCCACGACGTGAGCAACTTCAGGGGCGCGGTTCTCAGTAGCACCTTCAGGACGAGCCAGAATTCGTTGTTGCGCCCGGTTCCCTTCAGCATGTGGATGAATTCCTTCGCCAGGACCGGCACCGGAAATCGCCGCGGGTAGATACCTTCCCGGATGGCGATCCGCTTCAGCGCGTACATCACGTCCGTCACCTTGATGCCAGCGGGACACTTGACCGTACACTCATAGCACGACGCGCACAGCCAGATGGCGAAACTGGTGACCACTTCCTCCTTGAAGCCCTCGCGCACCATCCCGATCAGGCGCCGCGGCGTGTAGTCCATATAGACGGAGACCGGGCACGCGCTGCCGCAGGTCCCGCACTGCAGGCAGGAGAAGATTTTCTCCCCGCCTGGTGTGGCGACGACTTCGGCGGCGAGATCTCTCTTCAGGTCTTTCTCATATTTGACCTTGCGGAAAAAGGTGGGCTGCGCCATCCCCTTGCCTCCCCTCATCCTGCGGCATTGTCAGGAATGACGATCACTATCAGCTGCTGCCAGAGCCATCCGAGGCACGAGATGAATCAGACATCTTGACCCGTGCCCCAGGACACTTCCTCAGGCCGCGAAGAAAGCACGCTGCGGGCCATCACGAGTGCCCGAAGCCTCTGCAGCCGCCAAAATGTCCTTCCAGAAATTGCGTCCGCTGGCGAGAGGGTTCAGACTTGCCGTCTGGGCATTTTTGTACCTGTCCCTGCCCGAATATGTTGAACACTGCGACACAGTTCTCTCCGCCTTGCTGATTTCTGCGACGGCTGGGTTCCAAGCTGCTGTATGGTTGAATAGGCGGGCCGGTCTGGTCAAGGCCCAACTGAGCGGCAGGTCGGGTTTTCGCGCTGCGCTAAAAGACTCCCACCGACTCAGCCAAGCCGGAGTGGCCGATTTAGTGGCGGGCTCGAGGCACCCCATCTGAGGCTGACCCTACTTCCCACTAACGTAGCGGCTATAGGCCTCGGCGACCTTTGCTTCGGTAGTGTCGCCCTCGTGTATCAGGACGCGGTACCGGAAAGTCAGCGATCCACCCGGTGGGATGGTGAGACTGCCATCGCGCTTGGGGTCGTTGTAGAAATCGCGCTCGCCAAAAGGATTCACCGCGAACAGCCCGTAGCCTCGCGCGTGCCAGTAGGTAGGATGCTTGGGGTTCGAGGGGTTATCGAAAATGGCGAGGCCAAGTTTCTTGCCCTCGACGGTGCCGGAGTAATCAACCCAGTTGGCGCGCTTCCCCCAGATTTCTTTCTCGCCCACACGCCCCGCCGAGTCGGTCATCTTCATCCCGGAAGATTCCTCCAGCGCTTTGACGACGCGGATGGCGAAGGTTCCTTCCTTCGTGTCGCCCATCTTCACTGGCGTGCCAAGCGCACGAAGGATGAACTCGCAGTCGATCGTACGCGTCGCGGCGTCGCCCCGAAAGGTGTAAGCTTGAGTTTCCTCAGCGATGACCTTGCCGTCCGGGCCGGCCAGGTTGAAGTCCGCGCGCAATGATCCCGCATCTCGACCGCTCTTGACTTCTTCCAGTTTTGTGAAGACCGTGCGCCCGTGCGGCAGATGCTCTGACGCCTGATACGTCCGCGATCCAACCTGCACCGGCGCATTTTCCTCAAACTCCGCTTCCGTCCAGAAGTCGATTCCGTTCACATCCCCGTGGGCGAAGTACATGCCGCGGTGGTGAGGATGGTCGGTGCTTTCGCCGGGAATGTCTTTGCGCATGGGGAAGCCCCGCGTGACCACAATCCCCTCCGCGCTGCGCAGGGGATGCAGGTAGGGCTTCGGAACCTTCGGATCAAAATAGAAGGTCGTGAAAGGCTTCCCCCCGATCAGAACATCAATCTGGTGATCGCTGCGCTTCAAGTCCACGGACTCACCGGCACAAATCGACGAGCTCAAGACAAGAAGCACGGGGAAAACAAGGGTTGATGCAGCAAGCGTGGTTCGAGCCATGAATCATTCACCTTGTGTGGGATTGACATCGCCTCGAAATGCTATCACGCTCGAATGACCAGCACGATGTCCGGGCCTCAGGGCTTCCACCAAACCGTCGCCGCCGAAATGCCCGTCGGCCGGAGCAAGTCCACCCGGATGCGCCTGGGAGCTTTCTCCTCGAACGCCACCTCCTGGATCACGCCCTCGCCTGGCGCCATTTTCGGCAACGGAACAAAATACTGCTCCACCGGCAGATCGCCATAGCCATAAACAATCGCGCGCAGGCTGTAGCCCTCCACAGTGTAGGCGGGCAAGGTCTGCTGAACCAACAGGGAAGTCGTGATCCACCGACCGTCGATCGAAACCCGGAATTCCGAAAAGGGGCTGACCTCCTCACGCAGCGCATCGAACGAGGGTTTCCGGTTTCCCAGGAGGTCCACGACTCCGTGCACGCGTTGTTGCAGCGCGTTCGCGCCTTTGTCGCCGAGGTGGGTCCGGTAGTCGTTGTAATCGAAGAAGATCGCACCGGCGACGCGGTCGAAGTCGCGGAAGACCTTGGTGTGCTCGCGCAAGATCTCGATCCGCCGCGCGTCGCCTCCTGTGCGGTCCGGCGTACACTCACAGTAGCCAAATTCGGAAATCACGATCGGCTTGGAAGGAAAAGCCTGCTGAATCGCCTGAAGGTTCCCCCGCACGGAGTCGGCATCACCCTTCCGCCAGCTCCCGTAATACTCGTTCCAGGAGATGAAATCCAGCTCGCCGGCGACATCGCGTTCGGGGGCGTCGTATAGCGAGTGCGAGGCGTAAGTCAGCGGCCGGGTCGGGTCGAGTTTTCGCGCCTCCTCCGCCATGCGCCGGATGAACTTTTGCGCTACAGGGTTCTGGCCGTTGACCTCGTTGCATAAGCCCCAGGCAACGACGCTGGGATGATTGCGGTCGCGCTCGATCATCTCGCGCAACTGTTCGAGCCCGTTCTGCATGATTTCCGGTGAAGGCTCCTCTTTCATCCCTTGGAACGTGCCCGGCCCCCAGGCGGGAACTTCCTCCTGAAACAGAATCCCGTGCCGGTCGCAGAAATCGAGCACCCGCTTGTCCTGCGGCCAGTGGGCGCGCGTGAACACACAGTCGAGTTCCTTCAGATCGTTATGGTCATGCTCGATCCAGGAGGATGGCTCAGCCATGCCATAGTCCGGGTTGCTGCCCGCCATGCGCTCGACGCCCATCAATCGCACGCGCTCGCCGTTCAGGTGGAACCCGCCGTCTCTAACTTCAAACTTGCGGACGCCGAAGGTCTCTGTGGAACTATGAATCGGCTTGCCGCCTTGTTCGATATCGACAACTAGCTGATAGAGCGTCGGCCGGTCGAAGTGCCAGAGCTGCAAATCGAGAGGCGGCGAGGTGAGAAGAATGGTCTCCGTCGCGCCGGGCTTCAGGGTCATGGTTGAAGGTCCGGAGAATGCCGCAACCGGCCGACCGGAGTCGTCTTCCAGCACGCGGCAGCTAACTCGAAGCGCGGCGGCGTCCTGCCTTGCGTTGCGGAGCGTGACGTTGGTCCTCACCTCGGTCCGCTTGGTTTCGAGGTTGGGTTGCGCGTCGATCCCGATGCGTTCAATGAAGATCCGCGGTGTGACCAGCAGGTTGACAGGCCGGACGATCCCACCATCGAGTGTCCAGTCGAAGGATTTGCCTCGCGGAAGCATATCCTCGTAGAAAGAATTATCGACTCTGACGACGAGCGTGTTATCACGGCCCGCACGCAGCGCCGGCGTAGCATCGAGTGTGAACGCCGTGTAGCCCTTGCGAAGGTGCTCGCCGAGGCGCGCGCCATTCAGCCAGACGTTGACGCTGTGGGAGACGGCTTCGAACTCCACGCGGACGAATCGCGCGGCCCAGTCCTCGGGCGCTTTGAAGGTGCGTCGGTACCAAGCGTTTCCTTGGTAGGCGCTCCACTCCTCAGAAGTTTGCCAGGTGTGCGGAACGGTGACGGCTGTCCATCCATCGGCGCCGGCAGCAACGCGATGCCAGCCTTGCGACTCCCCCGCGCTATTTCGGTCAATCCGAAACATCCAGGGGCCGTTCAATGGGACAAGGCCACACGGCTCAAGCAGGTTCTGCGCCGGGTCCGGAGTGGAACCGACACGCGGTGCAGCCGCTAGCGCTGCGCCGAATGCAGCCAGATTCTGCAACAGTCTGCGGCGGGGGAATTCTCCCATGGCGATTCTCGCAACGAAGGCTAGAGCGCAACCTGGAGGACACCGGCACCGCGGATCCGGCTGTGTTTGAGGGCCTGGAGAGCGCGATTGGCATCTTCCAAGGCAAAGGTCTCAACTTCGGTCCGGATCGGGATGGCGGCGGCGAGGCGCAGGAAGTCTCGGGCATCCTCCCGCGTGGCGTTGGCGACGCTGCGCAAGATGCGCTCGTGGTAGAGCAGGCGGTCGTAGTCGATGGCGGGAATCGGGCTCATGGTGATGTCGGCAAGAGAGACCGTTCCACCCTTGCGAAGCACGCGCAACGCGTCGAGGACCAGTGAGCCCACAGGCGCAAAGATCACCGCCGCGTCCAGTTTCTCGGGCGGCGTCTCCTCTGCCCCGCCAACCCACGCGGCGCCCATCTCGCGAGCCAATTGCCGGTGGCGCTCGGCGCGGGTGAATACGTAGACCTCGCAGCCGAGATGCCGAGCCGCCTGCAGGATGATGTGCGCTGAGGCCCCGAAACCGTAAAGACCGACGCGCTCGCCCGGCTGCGTGTTGCTCAAGCGGAACGACCGGTAGCCGACGACCCCTGCACAGAGAAGGGGCGCTGCCTGGAAATCTGGGAAGGTGGGCGGGAGCTTATACGCAAACGACTCGGGGGCGACCGCAAACTCAGCGTAGCCCCCGTCCACATCCCAGCCCGTGAAGCGGGCAAGGTCGCAGAGGTTCTCCAACCCTTTTCGGCAGTAGGCGCACTTGCCGCAGGTCGAATACACCCAGGCCACACCGACACGGTCGCCTTCGCGGAGGCTTCTCGCGCCGTTTCCCAGAGCCTCCACGACACCCACAATTTGGTGACCGGGAATGACCGGCGATTTCCTGAGCTTCAGATCGCCTTCCGCGGCGTGTAGGTCCGTGCGGCAGAGCCCGCACGCACGCACGCGAATGCGGATCTCCCCAGCGCCTGGAAAGGGCGTCGGCACATCGCGCAATTCGAGGGGATTCTCTTCCGCCGGCCGGGGATGTTCGAGCACCATCGCGCGCACGGACTCTACTTTAATGGACCGCTCGGCAACTGACAAGCGCCGTCCCTGTCTCATTGTGACGTAGCTCCGGCCTTTGCGCCGGCATTTTGAAGAGCTTGGCGGGCTGCCCCTCGACATGCTCGGGGCGGTGAGCAACGCCGACCGAAGCCCGGCGCTACAGACGCGAGTTGCTGGGGAGCCCGCAATACTTCCAGGAGCGGCGGTAGGGAACGGAAACGGCTGGTACTGGTGGAAGCCCGCGAGCACAACGATCGGACGGCGACATGGCAGAAGAGGCGAGGGACAAGGGGTCTGTTTTTTTCTCTTGGCAGAGATATAGTGTACTAGTACACTGTCACTTTATATGAGCGAATCGACCCCAGTTTTTCGGCTGCCGTTCCAGTTCCGGCTGGATCTCCAAAGCGGCGTTCCGGTGTACCGCCAGCTCATCGATCAAGTGCAGGCCGGGATTGCCACGGGCGTGTTGCAGCCCGGCCACCAGCTCCCCACTGTCCGCCAGGTCGCCGTCGACCTGGCAATCAATCCCAATACCGTGCTGCGTGCCTACCGGGAACTGGAGATTCGGGGTGTGCTGGAAACGCAGCAAGGCACGGGCACCTTTATTTCGCATCGCGAGGTCCGACCGGACCACGCGGAGCGCCAGCGGCAACTGGAACAACTGGTGAATGAGTTTGAGGCCCGCGCCGGAGCCGCCGGCTTCACCATTCAGGACGTCGCGGAAGTGTTGCTTGACCGCCACCCCGACTTGGGTAGGAGGAAATGACCATGTACCAGAGACTGCAGCAGCAGGTCAGTAGTGTGGGCGTCACGGTCTTCGTGGTGTGCGTGATCGCGGGCGGGGTTGGAACCCGGCTCTTGGGGCATCCTGCGCCCGCCGTCGTGGGGGCGCTCGTGGGCCTCTACTTCATGTTCGCGATCAAGGTGGTCCGCCAATGGGAGAAGGTGGCGTTGCTGCGCTTCGGTCGCTACGTCGGCCTGCGGGGCCCTGGGATGTTCACGATTATTCCCATCGTGGACAGCCTAAGCCGCTACGTGGACCAGCGCGTGCGGGTCACTAAGGTCACGGCCGAATCGGCCCTGACGCGCGACACGGTGCCGGTGAACGTCGATGCCATCGTCTTCTGGGTAGTATGGAACGCCGAAAAGTCGATTCTGGAAGTGGAGAGCTTCACCGACGCCATCATCATGAGCGCCCAGACTGCCTTGCGCGAATCCATTGTGCGTCACGAACTGGCGCAGATGATCACCGCGCGCGAGACGCTCGGCCACGAACTGCAGCGCATCCTGGACGAGAAGACCAATCCCTGGGGCATCACCGTGCAGTCGGTGGAGATCCGCGACGTCCGCATTCCCCAGGCGCTCGAAGACGCCATGTCGCGGCAAGCCCAGGCCGAGCGCGAGCGCCAGGCCCGCATCATCTTGGGGCAGGCCGAAACCGAGATCGCGTCCAAATTCGAGCAGGCCGCTCAAGTCTACGCCGACAAGCCTGTGGCCTTGCACCTACGCGCCATGAACATGCTGTACGAGGCGCTCAAGGAACGCGGCTCGATGGTGGTGGTTCCCTCCTCAGCAATTGAAACCATGGGCCTCGGCGGGTTGCTGGGCACGACCGCCCTGGCCAAAGAGCAATGAGTATCAGCCCGGAGGTGGAAATAGCCATGGGAAAACATCTCAGTTTCGCAACCATGGCCGCGAAAGGAGAAAAAGGTATGAGTTGGCCTGCAAGATATCCTCAGGGAAAACCGTGGCGCCCGGTCGGGAGCGTCACGTTCGTGGCCTTTGTAACCATGCTGTTTGCTCCCCTTAGGTGCACCGCCCAGGCGCTGAAAAAGGGAATCAGCGTAGAGTTAGCGGTCACCAGTAATGCGGTAGCAATGCCCGATGCGGACAAAGAAGACTCCTTGATCGTGGCTGTTACCCACAAGGGCAGCGTGTACTTCGGAATCGATCCGATCACTCCCGCTGCCTTGGCGGAAAAGGTCAAGGGTGGCCTGTCCACCCGCACAGAGAAGAAGCTTTACATAAAAGCAGACGCTCGTACTCCGTATGCCAACGTGATGAAGGTTCTAGACGCCGTGCGTAAGGCAGGCGTCACAGCGCCAATCCTGCTGACCGCCCAACGTGAGACGCCGGAACCCGGGAAACTAGTGCCCCCGAAAGGTTTGGAAGTGCTGGTTGGGCCGTCGTCGCCTTCTGGCGCAGAATCAACCGTCGTGCAACTGCTCAACTCGGGGGAGCGATGGCCCGTACTGAAGATCAGCAACGAGGACATTCCCTGGGCTAGTCTCGAAAGCAGGCTAAGGCAGCGCTTCACGAGCCGAAGTGAGAAAGTGGTTCTCGTGAAAGCAGACGGGCTGTTGCCATTTGCGCGTGTGGTGCACGTGATCGACGTGTGCCGTTCGACGGGAGCTCAAGTCTTTCTGGTCACGCCAGCAACGTAATGCGGACGCCGCACTTGCGTCCGCGGCTTGTCCCCTCTGGAAGGCCTTTTCTCGATTATCTTGGAAGCAAGTCGCGGTCAGCGGTTAGCAGGTAGGGTTAGCGCAGCGGCAGTAAGACGGGAGATTATTCCAACGGGAAACGTGCATGTAGCCGCCCATGCGCCAATGACCCACCAGTCTCGCCGCCTTCTTCACCGGGCTCGATCAACTCCCCGATAGTCGTGACTTTTCTCACGGATGCCCGCGGCCCCTGCCCGCAGGTTTGCAGCGCCGCGTCCAACAGGGTAGACTGTCCCTCTGGAGGTCAAAATGTCACTTCGACCCATCAAGCGGCTCATCAAAGCAAAGCCCACGCTCGAAGGCGCGGGCGTGCACCTGCGCCGGGCGTTTGGCTTCGGCAGCACGTCCGACTTCGATCCGTTCCTCCTCCTGGACGACTTCCGTAACGAGCGGCCGGAGGATTATCTGGCAGGTTTCCCCTCCAGTTGTGGGGGAACCTTCCGTCATCGCTCAAGATGACCTCACCTCGTTACCAGGAGGTGAAGGCGGCTGAAATCCCCGCCATCACAGATGACGATGGGACGCAGGTTCGCGTCGTTTGCGGAGACTTCTGGGGGAAGAGCGGCCCTGTGGATGGGGTCGCCGCCGATCCGATCTACATCGATGTGTCCGTCCCGCCAGGCAGGAGGAAGACCCTCCCGGTCGAGACCACTCGCAATGCTTTCGCGTACGTGTTTGCCGGGGCGGGAAAGTTCTGCAACGCGTCTGGCCCCCTTGCAGTGCCAACGGAACCGGTCGGATGGGCCGACACAAAGCCTCCCACGGAGGCGGATAACCGCTCCCTCGTCCTCTTTGACCGCGGCGACGAGCTCACCGTGCAGGCCGGGGACGAAGGGATCCGTTTCCTCCTAGTCTCGGGAAAGCCGCTCCAGGAGCCGGTGGCGTGGTACGGCCCCATCGTAATGAACACGCAGGAGGAACTTCGGCAGGCGTTCCAGGAACTCGAACGCGGGACGTTCCTGAAGCATCAGACACCGAGGTAGGAGAAAGCCCGCGGGAAGGGCCCAAAGCCTCCGGGAGGGCAGTCACGTTTCGCCTGCCTCTCATCAGCTAGGTGGGGGCTCTGACTAACATCGCAACGTTGAACTGGCTCTTCAGCGGCACGACGTCGTGCCCATCGTTAATTATGGACAAGCCTTCGTTTGACCCCGGCTTCACGGAAAAATACCGCGGCGACTTACATCGAATCATCAACCCCAACGGGGAATTCAATGTTCGTCGGCGCGGTGCCACCTGGCGGGACGTCCACCCCTATCTCTTCATGATCAACACCTCGTGGCCCGTTTTTGTGGGCTTGATTTTCGCTGCGTATGTGATTGCCAACCTGGTGTTTGCCTTCGTTTACCTGGGGATCGGTATCGAACACCTGCGCGGCGCTGAGGACGGCGCGGCGTTCGCCCGCTTTCAGAGCGCCTTCTTCTTCAGCGCTCAGACGTTTACCACCCTGGGATACGGTCGGATCTCTCCTGACGGCCTTCTGGCCAATCTGGTGGCGGCTTCACAAGCCCTCCTCGGACTGATGGCGTTTGCCATTGTCACCGGTCTGGTCTTCGGACGATTCTCCCGGCCCGCGGCGCGGCTCGCCTTCAGCCGGCAGATGGTCGTGGCGCCCTATCAGACCGGCAACAGCCTGCAATTCCGCGTCGCGAATCGGCGCAGCAACAACTTAATGGAGATTGAAGCGCGGGTGCTCCTGATGACCGTGGAACCCTCGGACCGCGGGCTGGTGCGCAAGTACAAGCCCCTTACGCTCGAACGCGCCTCTGTCCTGTTCCTGCCGCTCACCTGGACGATCGTTCACCCTATCGAGGAGGCCAGCCCGCTCTGGGGCCAGACAGCCGAAGACCTCGCCCGGCAGCAGGCCGAGTTTCTGATTCTGATAAAGGCTTTCGACGATACATTCTTCCAGACCGTCCACGTCCGCCATTCCTATCGTCACGAACAAGTAATCTGGGGAGCCCGCTTCGTCCCCGCTTTTGAGGCGGACGCAGGGGGCGAAATGGTGCTCGACCTCAAGCGGCTCAGTGAGACCACTCCCGCCCAGAACCTGGGCGCTCCGTGAACAGTGGGGAGTTGGAGGGCTGGGACTGATTCTCTGGCTGCGTCCCAGGAAGCATCGGGCAATTCTTATCCCATCCCCGGCTTACGATCGCAGGCCCGGTTGCTTCTCCAAAGTTTCGCGGCGGGGCCGCCCAACCGGGCGGTCAATGAGACAAATAGTCGGTATTCCTGGAGACTGACCCCAGGCGGACTTTGGAACATGAATGCCGGGGCGGCGGAGGCATCACAATCTGCTTCCACGGCCGCCGCTCGCCAGGTCCTAACGAGCGGAATCCGGGCTTAATTCCGGTAGGAGAGATCGGGTGGGAGGAACTCGACGCCCCGCTCATCGTTCAGCTTCTCAGTCGCCTTGAGGTCGAGGTCGGCGAGGGCGATTCGCCTGGTTGCCTGGCCCGCAAAGACCCAAAGCGTTTGTCCAAGGATAGCGTAATTCTGTACCTCCGCCCGGCGGCCGTCGCGATATACCAGGGCTAGAGGGACAAACTCTTGCTGAGCGGCCGCCCGCGGCGCGACGGCGGACGCTTGTGCAGGCTCACGGGCGGCTCGCTCTTCCTGCAGCGATTCGACTGCCTGGGTGAGCTTCTCGATCTGGCCAGCAAGCATCTCGGTTTGGTCTGGCTGCGGCGCCGACGGTTCCTCGACCGGCTGGTAATCAGAGGGCGAGTACCCGATGTAGTAAGGAACGATCAAGGGTGCGTTGAAAGCCGATTGCTGGCCGGGGTAGTGCGACCGGCAGGTAATGCCGCCCATGTTGTACGGATCGGCGAGGCAAAGGGTCTGAGGAATGTTGCTAAGGAACGAAGGGTTCCCGGAAGTAGCGCGGCCTGGCCGGCGGCTGGCGGAAGGCGCAGGCCTCATCGCCGTCGGCCTCATAGGACTGAATGTGGGCCGAACCGACGCGGGGCGCATGGCCACTCTGGGCGGGCCTGAGGCCATCGGTCTCGCCGCCCAACCGCGTTGTGCCTCGAGCGGCAGGGGGAGAGTCAAACCCGCCACGAGAACCGAAACGGCAAGCAGTCGCCTCATGAGCGTATTTTACCGAAGTCCAAGGCTCCAGACATCCACACGGGAGGTCCAGCCGCGCTCCCTCTGCTGAGGTATGGCGCCATCTCAACACTCCGGACACCGCCGAGCAACGAGGGTTCCGGTAGATGAGATGCCTGCCCCCTGACAGACGTTGCCGACAGGTCGTGTCTCCTCAACGGAGCAGATATGCACCCAGGACTGCGCGACAAAGGTCACGGTAGGTTTCTACCGGGGTGGTGGGCGGTCCCATCAGCCACTGCCAGCAATATCCATCCACCAAGGCCCGGATCGTTGCCGCGGCGTCTTCAGGCCGCACACGGCGGAACAGCTGCTGCCGGATCCCCTCTTCGACGATGGCGATGTCCCGGCGGCGGCAGACCGCGAAGAAGTCGGCAAAAAGCGCCTTAAAGTTCTCCCTCCGCGCGCCCAAGGCGGCAAAGTCAAAAAGCACCAAATAAAGCTTGCGGTTGACGTCTGCGCTGTGGAATAGAACCTCCAGCTCTGCCGCCAGCCGAGCCCGTGGCGACTCGCCGCTTCGAGCGATTTCGTCCAACGTGTGGTTGAGCTGAGCGAAAAGCCAGCGCAGAACGGCGTGCAGGAGCTCATCCTTCTTGCGGAAGTAGTAGAGCGCTCCCCCCTTGCTCGAACCCGCCCGCGCCACGACGGACTCCAGGGTGAAATCGCTGATGCCCTTCTCAAGGATTTCTGCATACCCAGCCTTGACCAGTGCTTCGCGGCGGCGGTCAGCGAGTTGGGGGTCGGCTCTTCTTGGACTCATGATCGACCTCACATGGAAAAGCAGTCTGGACGGATTATAAACTACTATGCTTGTTTGTCAATGTGTTGTAAACGCTTCGATCTCGTTATGCCAAAATGTTCAGCACGGCCCAAGCGCCCGCCAGGCGCATTGATGGGCCACTGAAGCCATGCTACTATCGCAGCCGTCAAATAGCATGACCGAGCGCCACAGCAGGAATATCTTAGGGCTCAGCCTGGCCGAGCTTGAGCAACTCGCCATCGCTCTTGGCCAGTCACGCTATCGCGGAAAGCAACTCTATCGGGCAATCTACGCCCGCCGCGTGCAATCCTTAGAGAGCCTGACTGACCTGAAGCGCGAATTCCGCGGCGCCCTCGCCAGCCAGTACCACATCGCCTATCCCGAAATCCAGGGCGAATTCGCCTCCCGAGACGGAGCGGTCCGGTCCGTGTTGCGTCTCGGAGATGGGAACACTGTCGAGTCCGTCTACATGCCGGAAGAGGACCGAACCACGCTCTGCCTCTCGAGCCAAGTTGGCTGTGGGCTGGACTGCAAGTTCTGTTTTACCGGTCTGCTGGGAATGAGGCGGAATCTCACTCCGGGTGAGATTATCGGCCAGGTTCTGGCCATCGCCAAGGCTCGGAGCATCCCCCGACGGGCGCGGCTCAACATTGTCTTCATGGGCATGGGCGAGCCGCTGCTAAACCTCCCGGCGGTGATGCAGTCAGCGAGGGTTCTCGCCGACACCGACGGCCTGGGTATCCCGTTACGGCGTATCACAATTTCGACTGCCGGTGTCGTGCCGAAAATCCACGAGCTGGGCCGCGAGCCGGCGCGGCCCAAGCTGGCGGTGTCTCTCAACGCCTCCCATGACGAGCAGCGGACGGCGCTGATGCCACTGAACCGCAAGTACCCCCTGCGACAACTCCTCGATGCCTGCCGCGTTTTTCCCCTCCACCCGCGCGAGCGATTGACGTTCGAATACGTCATGCTGGATGGCATCAACGACTCCAACGCCGACGCCGAGCGCGTCGCCGCTCTTGTGAGGGGTATCCGCTCCAAAATCAATCTCATCCCGTATAACTCCGGGGCCGAATTGCCCTACCGGCCCTCGCCGCTCAAACGTGTCATGGAGTTCCAGGAAATCCTCACGGCCCGGAATGTCCCTGCGTTTATCCGTATTTCCCGCGGGCAAGACGTGCGCGCCGCCTGCGGCCAGTTAAGCCTGGCAGGAGCCTAGGGTCGGATCCCAATCACGGCCAACATCCGTCCGGTGCCGCCGCCCTCCTTGCGGTGGGAGAAGAAGAGGTCAGCCCGGCAGGCGGTACAGAGGCCGCTCACGGCGATGTTTCGCGCGGAAAGGCCTGCCGCCCGAAGTTGTGCGACGACGACCGCCGCAAGGTCCAGGCGGGCCGCCGGGCCGGTAGCCAGCGACCGCCCCGGTGGATGCTGAGAGAGTGAGACTGCCGGCGAGCGGCTGGTCGCGGCCTCGGAAGGCTTGCTCGGCAACACTGGGCAAAAGAACCGTTCGCTGTCGGTGAAGCGCCCAGAGTAAGCTGCCACCACTTCTTCACCCACCTCGTAACAGCAAGGTTGGATTCCTGGCCCTACGGCCGCGAGCATTTGCCGCGGGTCCGAGCCGAAGGTGGCTCGCATCAGGCCGACGGTCTTTTCCACAATACGCGCCAAACCGCCCCGCCAACCCGCATGCACCGCCGCCACGGCGCGCCTCCGCGGGTCAACAAGCAGGATCGGGACGCAGTCGGCTGTCCGAACGGACAGCAGAATTCCCGCCTCTTCGGTCAGTAGAGCGTCTCCTACCGGGGGATTACCGTCGGAACGATGGGGCAGAGGGCTGCCCGCCGCGAGGTACGCAAGCTTGCCGGCCTTGTCTCGCGTCACCTGGTAGATGTGCGTCGAGTGGATTTGCCGCAAGGTCGCGAGGGAAAAGCCCTGCGCGCCGAGAGCCGCAAGAAAGCGCCGGCGATTCTCCTCAACGTTCCGGCGGCGATCCGCGCCGACAAAACCGAGATTGAGTCCCGACACCGTGCCGCGGCTCACTCCGCCGCGGCGTGTACTGAAGGCGTGGATTAGCCACGGAAACCGGGCCAGCGCAGCGCACTCGAGCCAGCTCAGCCCCGCGCGCACAACGATTCCGAAGCGCTGCCGGGCCATCGAGCCAATATAGCACGGCGCTTTAGTGACGAAAGGCAGACCGTATAGACTCTGCCCTGCCGACTTGATAATATTCTGTGTATTCAGGGTTTATCCATGCTGCTTGGCGACGATAGGGTCTACGCTTATTCCGCCTTGGGGTTCGGCATCGGAATCCTTCTCTTCTTCAAAGGCTTCCGCAAGTTTCGTAAGTATCGGGTCCTAGCCGACACACCTGAGGTTCCCATCCGGAGCGTCCCGATGGGGCTCGTGGAGATTCACGGCACGGCCCTTGGTGACGACAAGCTGGCAAGCCCCGTCAGCCATACCCCTTGCTATCTCTACAAGGTCCAAATCGATCGGTGGAAGGAGGACTCGAAAGGCCGGGGCGGCTGGGTTCACCACCGCACAGACATCGAAAGGGTGAAATTTTACCTCCAGGACAAAACCGGGAAGGTGCTCGTAGACCCTGGCGACGCGGAGCTGGATCTGCCTGAATACGCCCAGCGGAAAATCGGAGAGGGACGCACTTCTTCGGGCGGGCGGGGAGCCACTGAAAGCGAGCTGCGCAATTACGTCACCCAAGCCGACGTGCACCGGCTCTCGGGTTTTGTCGAACGCGCACTGGAACACGTCGGCCCGCGTAGCGACCCCAAGCAGGAGGAGACCCGACAGAGCCTTGTCGAAGCCTTCCAGCACACGCCCGGCTTCCCGGACTTCCAGCAGCGCATCGCGGGCCTCATGGCGTCGAAGCTCCAGCAGCGCCTCCAGGAGATAGGCCCGCAGCCTGATCCCCAAAAGGAACAGGCGAGGCTTGCGGCGCTCGAGGCATTCAAACACCCGCGCGGGAGCCCCGAGTATGGGGAACAGATGCGGCGCGCCGTGGTCTTTGCCCCTTCCTGGGGGCAACAGGAATTCCTGGAGGCGATGGGGGTGGCAACGTCAAATGCGCCAGCTACGCTCCTGAACTTCCCCCAGGCGTCGGGCCGCTATCGCTTCACAGAATATTGCATCGTGCCCGGCCGATCCTACGACATCACCGGCACGTGTACCGAGAATCCCAACCCCCGGGACGAGGACGATCGGAACATGATCGTCAAGGGCCAGAACGAACCGACTTTCCTGATCTCCTCGAAAACTGAGAAGCAACTGGAATCCGACCTGCGTTCTCGTGCGCAGTTGATGATCGTGGGCGGCGCGATCCTTTCCATTGTTTGCCTGGCGATCTTCCTCGCCAAGCTTGGCCTTTTCTAGACGGGTGCGGGCGGGGCACCGCGGTAGGGTCCCCATTCGAAGGTAGCGCCCCGATTCATCTTCATCGGGGCAAATGCCGGGCTCCTGACACCGTCGGGCCAACTTCTGCCCGGCGCTACATCCCAAATCAGGACACTGCCGTTGCCGCCCATCGGTGGACTTCCAGAGGCAATTCGAGTACGATTTCGCCGCACCAGGGCCGGGGCACGGGCCCGACCGCAACGGCCCTGGCCCCGATGACCTGCATCGGCGCGGCGGCTTCGGTTCCTGTGACCTGAGGTGGAGGGTATTCCATGATCGGCCTGACGATCTTGATCGGGCTCGTGGTAATTCTGTTCGTGGTAGGGATCATCATCTACTTCATCACCATCTATAACAGTCTGGTCCGGCTGCGAAACGACATCGACAAAGCCTGGGCCAACATTGACGTCTTGCTCAAGCAGCGACACGACGAACTGCCCAAGCTCATCGAGACCTGCAAGGGCTACATGCAGTACGAGCAGAAAACCTTTCTGCTCGTTACCGAAGCCCGCACGGCTTTCCTGCGGGCGACCTCGGTGTCGGAGAAGGCGCAGGCGGATAACCTCATCAGCGGCGCCCTCAAAACGCTCTTCGCCGTGGCGGAGAAGTATCCGGACCTGAAGGCGAACAACAACTTCATGCAGCTTCAGCACCGCATTTCGGAGCTGGAAGAACGCATCGCTGACCGGCGCGAGTTCTTTAACGATGACGTGAACACTTACAACATCCGCATCCAGCAGCTTCCGGATGTGTTTGTCGCCAGGATGCTGAGCCTCCAGCGCCGCGATCTGTTCAAAGTTGCGGAAGAGGACCGCCGCGACGTGGAAGTGCAACTCGCCGGCGCCTGACGCGCAAAAGCAGCGCTGCGAAAGGAGTGAAGTATGTTACCCGCAATGTGGATCGTGGGAACGATCGTGGTGCTCGGGGTGCTCCTTGTCCTCGGCCTGATCGTCGTGGGAATCATCCTGTACCTCGTGGGCATCTACAACAGCCTGGTCACACTCAAGAACGATATCGACCGCTCGTTTGCCAATATCGACGTCCTGCTCAAGCAGCGGCACGACGAGCTGCCCAAGTTGATTGACACCTGCAAGGGTTACATGCAATACGAGCAGAAAACGCTGCTGGCCGTCACCGAGGCGCGCAGCGCCTACGCTCGCGCCACTACGCCCGCCGAGAAAGCCCAGGCCGACAACATGATCACGGGCGCGCTCAAGACCCTCTTTGCCGTCGCCGAGAATTATCCTGAGCTCAAGGCCAACACGAATTTCATGCAGCTCCAGGGACGGATCAGCGAGCTGGAAACAAAGATCGCGGGGCAGCGCACGTCTTACAACGAAGACGTGAACGTTTACAACATCCGCATCGCGCAGATTCCGGCGAATTTCGTGGCGGGAATGATGGGCCTGCGCCCCCATGCCCTGTTCGAAGTCGCCACCACCGACCGCGAAGATGTGCAGGTGAAGTTCGCATAAGGGGGCCGTAGGGAAGCGTTCCGCGCTTCCGATGACAGAGCGGAGCCTCCGGCGACGCTCGATCCAAAGGCGAAACCGAAAGGGCCCGTGGCGCCGACTAAGTGCATCGGCGCAGGGGCCCTTCTGGCCTTACGATGACAGGAGTACGACCGCTTATCTCTTCTTCTTCGGCTTAGTTTTGCACGCCATCCGTGTTCTCCTTCGAGCGAAATTGCGCAGGCCTGCTGTCGATTGCTCGACGGAGTGCATTTCTGGTTCGGAAGCGGTCTGCTGTCAAGCGCCGCGCGAGCGGGCTGGGCGTTGTCGAATCACAAAAAAGGGCCCCGATGGAGTGCATCGGGGCCTGGGGAAAGGAGGAAACCTGGGAATGGAATAAAGCTACTTCTTCTTCTTGGCCTTTTTCTTCGCTGCCATAACTGAATTACCCTCCGTTGAAGGATTGAGAATCGCGCGATGGCCAAGATATTGAGGGCCGGCGCGTCCGTGGCCCTATATGTAGTAGTATTCCTGCGAATTGTCAAGACAAATTTCACGTTGACCGCCAGAACTGGGGGGCCGAGCCCTCCCGTGTTTTGGAAAGGTGGCGGGCGGGTAGGGAGGTTGGGTTGGTTGCTTGTCCGAGACCACATGAGACGTGGGATGTTGGCGGTTTGACCGCTGGCGGCGAGATTTGCTAACGTAGGGTTTTGTATTCCGAGGGTTGAAGAGCACTGTAGGAATGCCGAGCGTTCAGATTACCTTCCCCGACGGGACCTCTCGAGAGTTTCCGCAGGGCGTCACCGCGCTGGAAGTTGCCAAGTCGATTGGGCCGCGGCTGGCCGCCGAGGCGCTGGCCGCCAAGGTGGACGGCCGCCTGGTCGATCTCACCCACCGGATCGAGTCGGACGCGCCCATCCAGTTCATCACGCCCGCCGCTCCGGAAGGGCTGGAGATCTACCGGCACTCGGCGGCGCATTTGCTCGCCGCGGCGGTGACCGACCTTTTCCCGGACGCCCATCCCGGCGTCGGCCCCCCCACCGACACCGGCTTCTTCTACGACTTCTACCGCGAGAAGCCGTTCACCGAGGACGATCTCGCCAAGATCGAGAGCAAGATGCGCGAGATCGTCAAGGCCGACTTGCCCAACGAGCGCCTCTACTTCCCGAAGGAGGAAGGCAAGAAGCTCTTTGATCAGATGGGCGAATTCCTGAAGTGCGAACTGGTCGAGGAGAAAGCGGAGCCGGTCTTCTCCGCCTACCGCACGGGCAAGTTTCTGGATTTCTGCCGCGGGCCACACATCCCTTCCACCGGGCGCATCAAGGCCTTCAAGCTGCTGAGCGTCGCCGGCGCCTACTGGAAAGGCGACGAGCATTCCTACCCGCTGCAGCGCATCTACGGAACGGCGTTCTTTACTGCCCGAGAACTCGACGAGTTCCTCGCCAAAATCGAGGAAGCCAAGAAGCGCGACCATCGGCGGTTGGGCAAGGAGCTGGAACTTTTCAGCATCCAGGACGACGCTGGCCCCGGGCTGATCTTCTGGCACCCCAAGGGCGGCATCGTGCGCAAGGTCATCGAGGACTGGCTGCGCGACGAATTGCTCAAGCGCGGCTACGAGCTGGTCTTTACCCCCCACGTCATGCGCCTGCACTTGTGGGAAACCAGCGGCCATACCAACTTCTATCGCGAGAACATGTTCGGCGCGATGGACGTTGAAAACGACCGCTACCAGCTCAAGCCCATGAACTGCCCCGGCCACATCCTGATATACAAATCGCGCCGGCGCAGCTACCGCGAATTGCCCGTGCGCATGGCCGAGCTCGGCACGGTCTATCGCTACGAGCGCTCCGGGGTGCTCCACGGCTTGATGCGCGTGCGCGGCTTCACCCAGGACGACGCGCACATCTTCTGTGCGCCCGAGCAACTCGAAGACGAGGTCCAGGCCTGCGTCGAGTTCGCCTTTGCGGTGCTCAGCGCCTTTGGCTTTGATCGGTATGAAGTGGAACTCTCCACCCGCGATCCCGCCCATCCGGAGCATTACGCCGGGACCATTGAGGAGTGGGAGCGGGCGGAAGTGGCGCTCCGCTCGACCCTCGACCGCATGAAAGTCCCGTTCAAGCCCATGCCGGGCGAAGCCGTGTTCTACGGGCCGAAGATTGATGTGAAGCTGGTGGACGCCATCGGCCGTCCCTGGCAGCTCACCACGGTGCAGTTCGACTTCAACCTGCCCAGCCGCTTCGAGCTGGAATACGTGGGGGCGGACGGCCGCCCCCACACGCCCGTCATGGTGCATCGCGCGCTGTTGGGCTCGATCGAGCGATTCTTCGGCGTCTTGATCGAACATTACACCGGAGCGTTTCCCGCATGGCTCTCGCCGGTGCAGGCCCTGGTTTTGCCCATCAGCGAGAAGCAAGCGGCCTATGCCCGTGAGGTTGTCGAGAAACTCCGCGGTGCGGGCATCCGCACCGAGCTCGACGACCGCAATGAGAAGCTCAACGCTCGCATCCGGGACGCGCAATTGCAGAAGGTCCCGTTCATGCTTGTCGTCGGCGACCGCGAAGCCCAGGCCCAAGGAGTGGCGGTGCGCCGGCGCGACACGGGCGACGCGGGTTTCCGGCCTGTTGCCGAGTTCATCCCCTGGCTGCGACAGCTTATCGACACGCGGGCCG
Organism: Terriglobia bacterium; assembly: GCA_020072655.1. Taxonomy (GTDB): domain Bacteria; phylum Acidobacteriota; class Terriglobia; order UBA7540; family UBA7540; genus JAIQGB01. The sequence goes on from JAIQGH010000030.1 coordinate 67,550, forward strand.
TGAAATGGTAAGCTGGGACCAGTTAGAAACCCTATGAAGTTCGCTCTCCACACGGAGGAAGTGACTTCGTCTTCGGCCCTGAAGGGCCAGGAGGGATGATTTATCGCTGACCGATATGTTCGCGTGAACGAGCGGATCCGGGCCCGGGAAGTCCGGGTGATCGACGAAGAGGGCAAGCAGCTCGGTATTATGGCGCCTTTCGAGGCGCTGAAGATGGCACGCACCCAGGGGTTGGACTTGGTGGAGGTCGCCCCGGCGGCCAATCCGCCGGTTTGCCGCATCATCAACTACGGGAAGTATCTCTACCAGCTCAGCAAGCGGCAGCACGAGGCGCGGAAGCATCAGAAATCCATCGAACTGAAGGAAGTCAAGTTTCGCCCGCGGACGTCGGAACACGATTTCCAGTTCAAGAAAGACCATATCATGGAGTTTCTGAGGGGGGGAAACAAGGTCAAGGCGACCATTCAGTTCCGCGGGCGCGAGATGGCTCACCGCGACCTCGGCATGCGAATGATGGAGCGCTTGTTTCAGGAGATCGCCGAGGTCGGTCAGGTCGAAGCCCGGCCGCGCCAGGAAGGGCCGTTCCTGACCGCGATTCTGGCGCCCAACAAGAAGGTCGTAGCGAAAGGGTCGGTTGCCAAGCCGCGCGCGGCCAGCGACTCCGCGACTGCGCCAGCGCAAGCGAAGCTCCCGCCGCGACCGCAGCCAGAATCGGCAAAGGCCGCTGTCACCCCTGAAACCCCGGAATCCGCGGGAGGCTAGTGTTGGCAAAAGTAAAACTGAAGCTCAAGACCCACAAAGGCGCTGCCAAGCGCTTCAAGCTGACGGCGGGAGGGAAGATCCTGCGCGGGCATGCCTTCGCGCGTCACATCTTGACCTCCAAGCCGAGCAAACGGAAACGCAAGCTGGATCAAGTAACGGCAGTTGCGAGCTCGGACCTTCACCACGTCCGGGCGATGCTGCCCTACGGGCGTTAAGCGCGGCTCGGGGGGCGCGCTGCAGCGGACCGGGGATTAGAGACCAGGCGCATTTGACGAATCCCGAGTCTCCGATCTCAGGAGTCCGATGGACTCCATCGGAGTCCTCAAATCGGACCCGAGTGGCGAACCCCGATCCCACAGGCGCAGGAAGGCCAATGGCTGGGTGCCTTCGCCCCGATGTTCTTCGTCGGGGCCTTCGCCCCGATGTTTTTCGTCGGGGCCTTTGCTGCCCTGAAACCTTCATGAAAGGAGCAAACCCATGCCTCGAGTGAAGCGCGGCACTGTGCGCCGCGCCGGTCGGAAAAAGCTCAGCAAGCTCACCAAGGGCTATTTCCTCAACAAAAGCAAGCTCTACAAATTCATGAAGGAGGCCGCGGACCGCGCGGGCCGCTTCGCCTACCGCGACCGGCGGCGTCGCAAGCGCGACTTCCGGCGGCTGTGGATCATCCGTATCGGCGCAGGCGCGCGCCTCCACGATCTCACTTACAGCCAGTTCATCCACGGATTGAAGAAGCTTGGAGTGGCGCTCGATCGCAAAGTGCTGGCCGAGATGGCCGTGCGCGACGCAGCGGCGTTTGGCGAATTGGCCGGCAAGGTGAAAACGGCACTGCAAACGTAGGGGAGGGCTTCGCCCTCCCGCGGGCGGCCAGGGGCCGCCCCTACATGCCATGACCATCGAAGAAAAAATCGGAAAGACGCTTGCCGAACTCGGCGCGACCGACGCGCCGGCGGTTGAGGCGCTCTTCGCCGAAGTCCGCGCGGCGATGGAAGCGGAGCGCCATGACCTGATCTCGCGCGGCGCCGCCGATGATCGCGAGCGCGATAGGCTTTGCAGGGAACTCCGCGACCGCTGGCTGGCGCGCAAGCACGGGTTGGTGTCCCTCATCGACGAGAATTGGCTCAAGAAAGCGCCGAAAGAGTTGAAGCCTGTTGTTGGTCGCGCTTTCAACCAACTTCGCGAAACCGCGGCGTGCATGGAAGCCGCAGAGCTAGTCAGGATAGTGCCTCTGCTGTCGTCGGTCGGCTTCATGGCTGGGAAAACACAGGTAGTTTCGGCGAAAGGAATCGCGAGTGAGGGAGCACTCGGCACCTCAACACTCACTCCGGGTGGCGCCACGCCAACCGACCTCACCCTCCCCGGCTACCGCCGCCCGCTCGGCTCGATTCACCCCGTCACGCGCGTGCTGCGCGAGATCGAGGACATTTTCCTGGGGCTGGGATTCAGCATCGAGACCGGGCCGGAAGTGGAATCGGTCTACTACAACTTCGACGCGCTCAATATTCCGGACAGTCATCCCGCCCGCGACGACTGGGACACGCTCTACATCGATTCCAAGACGGTGTTGCGCACACACACTTCCCCCGTGCAGATTCGCGCCCTGGAAAAGTACGGCGCGCCGCTTTACATCATCGCGCCCGGCAAGGTTTACCGGCACGACAATCCTGACGCCAGTCACTCGACGATGTTCCACCAGATCGAGGGATTGGCGGTGGACCGGGACATCACCTTCGCGGACCTCAAGGGAACGCTCGATTTCTTCGCCAAGAAATTCTTCGGCGAGAAGATTCGCACCAATTTCTTCCCGAGCTTTTTCCCCTTCACCGAGCCGAGTGGCGACGTGGCGATCAGTTGCACGATTTGCGGCGGGAAGGGCTGCCGCACCTGCAAGGAAAGCGGCTGGCTGGAAATGATGGGTTGCGGCATGGTGCACCCGGAAGTCCTCCGCTACGGCGGGATCGATCCCGAACAGTTCACGGGCTGGGCGTTCGGCCTGGGCGTCGACCGCTACGCGATGATGAAGTACGGCATCAACGATGTTCAGCTCTTTTTCCAAAGTGATGTGCGGTTCCTTGAACAATTCTGAATGCTGAAGGATGAATAACAAGCGCATGCCAGCAGTGGCTTTGAAGAGCATTCTTCTTTCACGATTCAGAATTCCTAATTAAGAATTTCCTCGTTCCGGCAGCATCTATGAAGGTTTCATTAAACTGGCTCAAGGAGTTCGTTGACGTTCCTGTCGAGCCGCGCCAGCTTCGGGCAGACCTGACCATGCTGGGGCTGAACGTGGAATCACTCGCCGCGGCGGGCGGCGATTGGGTTCTCGACGCTGAGATCACCACGAACCGGCCCGACTGCCTCAGCCATTACGGCGTGGCGCGCGAAGCGGCGACGTTCTACCGCCGGCCCCTGAAGCGGCTGGAGTTTCCGGTCAAAGAATCGGCCGCGCCGACCTCGAGCGAGATTTCCATCGAGATCGCCGACCCTGATCTCTGCTGGCGATACTGCGGCCGCGTGGTCCGGAACGTTCAAGTGGGACCTTCGCCCGAGTGGCTCCAGAAGCGCCTGGAGGCGGTGGGCCAGCGGCCCATCAACAATGTCGCCGACGTCACGAACTACGTTTTGATGGAGCTTGGCCACCCATTGCACGCTTTTGATCTCTCGCGCCTCCGCCAGCGCAAGATCATCGTGCGGCGCGCCAAAGCGGGCGAGCACTTGAAGACGCTCGACGGCATCGACCGCACATTGACGCCCGACCAGCTCGTGATTGCCGATGCGCAGCGGGCGGTGGCGCTGGCGGGAGTGATGGGCGGCGAAGAGTCGGAGATTTCCTCCTCGACGCGGGGCGTGCTGCTCGAGAGCGCGTGGTTTGAGCCAACCTCCATTCGCCGTACCTCCAAGGCCCATGGGATGCACACCGAGGCTTCGCACCGCTTCGAACGTGGAGCGGACATTCAAATGGCGCCGCTCGCTCTCGACCGCGCGGCAACGCTCATTGCCGAGCTCGCCGGCGGAGAAATCCTGCGCGGCATGGTGGACGTCCATCCCCATCCCCAGCTTCGTGAGGCCTTGATTCTGCGGCGAGCCACCATTTTGCGCGTTCTGGGAGCGGAGATCTCCTGGGAGGAGGTCGAACGCATCCTGCGGGGTTTGGGCTTCCAGACCGAACGGCGAGCAATGGAAGGCTGGAGCGTGGCGCCGCCCTCGTTTCGCCCGGACGTCTCGCGGGAAGTGGACCTCGTGGAAGAAGTGGCCCGGCACTATGGCTACGACAAGCTTCCGGCGCGCTTGCGGACGGTCCCGCCGCGCGTGGAAAAGGACCTGGTCCGCGAAAAGGAACTCGCCATCTCCGCCCGGCTGGTGGCGCTCGGATACCGCGAGATCATTCCCTCTTCCATGGTCGACCCGGCCGAGAACGAGCGCTTTACGGACCGGCCGTCGATCAAGCTGGCCAATCCGCTCAGCCAAGAAGCTTCCGCGCTGCGTTCCAGCGCCATGCCCAGCATGTTGCGCGCGCTGCGGTGGAACTTGGACCGCGGCCAGAGCGATCTTCGGTTCTTCGAGGTGGGGAGAACTTATAGTCCCCGCGCTGAAGGCCTGGCGGATGAGCGACGGGTGTTGGCGCTCGGCCTAACCGGAAACCGTCGCGGCGTTTCTGTGCACGACGGCGAGCGGGCGCTGGACTTCTTCGATCTGAAAGGCGACCTGGAAGCGCTGTTCGATGCTTTCGGAATGAACGGACTGCGTTTCGAAGCGACGGGATGCAACTACTTCGAAGCCGCCCGCAGTGGCCGCTTCATGCTGGGCCAAGAAACGCTGCGAGATCGAGGAGGCGGTGCGCGGGCTGGACGTTGAAACGTTGCAGGGCGTGACCCCCGTGGACCGCGCAGACCGATCGAAGGTGCCCGCACTTCCGGCAGGGCATTACAGCCTCCTCCTGCGTGCCGTATTCCAGAGCAGCGATCACACCCTGACCAGCGAGGAAGTCGCGGAGGCAAGCCGGCGCGTGCTCGCCGCCCTTGAGCCGCTGGGAATTCGCCTGCGGGGCTAGGGCTGAGCGAGACGGGAGGCTTTTGCTCATCATGGCCAGACAGGACGGACGACCGTGACGGACTTCTACGATTCTTTTCAGGCCCTCGAAGAAAAGCTGGTCAAGGCCACGGAGATTTTCAAGCGCAGCCAGGAGGAGAAGCGAAAGCTCCTCAAGGAACTCGCCGAGCTGCGCACGGAGTCAAAGGAGCGCGCCCAGCGGCTGGAGGCGCTCGAACGCGAAGTGCAGGTCTTGCGGCGCGAGCGGGAGGACGTGCGCGGCCGCGTCGAGAAGATTCTCCAACAGATCGATGTGTTGACAAAGGCCGACGCGGGCGGATAATAGCCGCCGGGGACCAGTTCGCCGGCCCAACGCGCGCGGCCGGGGATGAGGCAGACCGTGACTAAAGCGCCCGACGGCATCCGCGTGGAGATTTACGATCAGGAATACTTCATGCGGGGGGAACTTGACTCGGAGTACATCCGCAAACTTGCCCAGTACCTGGATACCAAGATGCGGTCGATCGCCGAGCGCACACAGACGGTGGATTCGCTGCGCGTGGCCGTGCTGGCGGCGTTGAATATCGCGGACGAGTATCATCAGATGAAAGGCAAGTACGAGGCGGCAACCCAGCGGCTCGGGCAGAAAGTGGAAGAATGCCACGAGGTCCTGGACCGGTTCCTGAAAGAAGCCAGCTAGACTTTCCGGCGCCTGCTTCCAATCGGAAATCCGAGCCTTACGATTCCCGCGTGAAGGGCCTTCCGGCTCGTGCCAGCTTGCCCGGAGGAGCTTGGGGAGGCCGGTTCTTCGTGCTGCTCCGCATGGGGATTGGCTTGCGGTTCGACAGCGGATTGAAGTCAAGGGAACGTTGTGAGCGCGACGGCAAAGATCCTGTTTATCGGCGACATCTGCGGGCATCCCGGACGGCGGGCGGTGAAGGAGCTTCTGCCCGGGCTGGTGGCGGAGTTTGCGCCCGACCTGGTCCTCGCCAATGCCGAGAACGCGGCGGGGGGATTTGGCATCACGCCGCCGCTGGTCGAGGAACTGCTCGATCTGGGAATCGCGGTGCTGACGTCCGGGAATCACGTCTGGGATAAGAGGGAGATCCTTCCTTACCTGACCGACCATGCCGATGGCCGGTTATTGCGGCCCGCGAACTATCCCGGCGCGGCTCCGGGGCAAGGGATCTACGTCGGAAAAACCCAGGCCGGCCTGGACTACGCGGTGTTGAACCTGCAGGGCCGCGTCTTCATGCCGGCCATCGACTGCCCCTTCCGCACCGCCGATGCCTTGTTCGGGAACATCCCCTCAGAGGTCAAAGTCCGCATCGTGGACGTGCACGCTGAAGCGACCTCGGAGAAGCGTGCCCTGGGCTGGTACCTGGATGGACGCGCGACCGCGGTCGTCGGCACGCACACGCACATTCCGACCGCCGACGAATGCGTCCAGCCCGGCGGGACGGCCTACATCACGGACGTCGGGATGACCGGGCCCTACGATTCGGTCATCGGCATCCAAAAGGACACAGTCATCCGCAAGTTCCTCGAACAGATTCCGGCGCGGTTCGATGTGGCGAAAGGCGACGTCCGGCTGAGCGGCGTCCTCATCGCCGCCGACCGCGAATCCGGCCGCGCCCTCTCCATCGAACGCATCCTCCGCAAGTAGAGACTCCCGCGGCGTCGCCGATGGTAGCTCTCCATCATCGACGGGACACTGTCCAGCGCATTTCCGACACTTTGTCCCTTATTCGGTATTTTTGTCATTTTATTGATTCTAAAGGACATCGTGGGTTCGTTTCCTCGATCTCGGTTTTCGTCTCCGGCCCCTGGCCCCCTCAGCCCCACGCCCCTGGCCACGCCCGCCGCGCTCGCCGGCCTGGGTATGTCTAGCCTAACATAGTCGGCTATCGATAGCAAGCAGCAAGGCGCTGCGGCGGGGGCCAGGAGGTTGCCGGGACGCAAGACCAACCGCTCGTGCCAGGTTGCGACAGGAAGTGCCTTGACAGAGACGGGTGATTTCCGTACCGTAATCGCTTCGCTCGGGAGGATCTTCCAGCGCCCAGACGAGGGAGTCGCCGCGCGCCGGGGGGATTCGAGCATGCCTGGGTCGGGAACCTAATCCCGGCCCGCGAGCCGGTCGCACTTGACGACGGCACCGAATCCGGCCGTGTGGTGGTGACGCGCGTCCGGGACGGCAAGGAGATGGCCTCCACCGTCATCGCTTATCCCGATGGCGTGATCGATGAAAGGCTGCCCGGCGGCCCGAAGCTCGAGCCGGACTGGGCACTGCAGAATCCGCGGGATTACCTCGTGGTCCTCGAAAAGGGCGTGCCCAAAGCGCTCAAGGAGGCGAAGGTCAAAGCCGAAGATGTGGTCGGCATTGGCACGGACTTCACGGCCTCCTCGCCTCTGCCCACGAGGCGCGACGGCACCCCCCTCTGCTTTCTCAAGGAGTATCGCAAGCAGCCGCATGCTTGGGTCAAGCTCTGGAAGCATCACGCCGCGCAGCCGGAAGCCAACCGCATCAACGAGGTCGGCCGCGAGCGCAACGAAGATTTTATCCGCATCTACGGCGGCAAGTATTCCTCTGAGTGGTTCTTGTCCAAGCTCCTGCAGGTGCTCGACGAAGCTCCGGCAATCTACGACGCCATGGACCGCTTCATCGAATCCGCGGATTGGATTGTCTGGCAGCTCACCGGAGAGGAGAAGCGCAACACCTGCACCGCCGGCTACAAGGCCATGTGGGTGAAGGGCCGCGGGTTTCCTTCGCGCGAGTTCTTCGGCGCTCTCCACCCGCGCCTGGAGAACGTCGTGGAAGAGAAGCTTGGCGCGACGTATTACGCCCTCGGGGATCGGGCGGGCGGGCTGACCCCTTTCTGGGCGCAAAAGACGGGGTTGCGGGAAGGCACGCCCGTCTCGATCGGCAACGTAGACGCGCACGTCGCGGTCCCGGCCTGCACGGTGGTCGAACCCGGCTCACTGGTGATGATCATGGGCACTTCCATCTGCCACATGTTGCTCGGCACCGAGCGGCAGATGGTGGAGGGCATGTGCGGGACCGTGGAGGACGGCATCGTGCCGGGCTTCTGGGGTTATGAAGCAGGCCAGTCGGCGGTGGGGGACATCTTCGCGTGGTTCTTCGAGCACGGCGTGCCGGATTACATTCATCGCCAGGCCCGCCAAGAGAAGAAGCCCTTCGTGAGCGTGCTGGAGAAACGCGCGGCAGCGCTCAAGCCGGGCGAGTCCGGCCTGGTGGCGCTCGACTGGTGGAACGGCAACCGCTCGATCCTGGTGGACGTGGATCTGACCGGCCTCCTCCTCGGCATGACGCTTGCCACGCGCGCCGAGGAGATCTACCGCGCGCTCATCGAGGCCACGGCCTTCGGCACGCGCACCATCGTGGACGCTTTCGATTCCAAGGGCATTAAGGTTGAGCACTTGGTGGCTTGTGGCGGCTTGCCGGAAAAGAGCCCGCTCCTCATGCAGATTTACGCCGACGTGACGGGCCGCGACATCAAGCTGGCCGATCCGCTTCAGACCTGCTCGGCCGTGGGCTCGGCCATGCACGGCGCGGTGGCGGCGGGCCAAGCAGGGGGCGGGTACGACACCATTTACGAGGCTGCCAAGCATATGGCGAAAGTGCAGAAGCTCACCTATAAACCGCGGCAGACCGCCCACGAGATCTACGACGGGCTCTTCAAGGAATATCGGGCGCTCCACGACTACTTTGGCCGGGGCGCGAACGACGTGATGAAGCGCCTGAAGGCGATGAGGAGGAACGCTCAGTAATCAGTGGTCAGCGATCAGCAAGATAGGCGTGGCACTGTGCGTGCTGATGACTGACGGCTAAGGGTATTGGAGGATGACTCCACTCGACAATCTTCGTCGTCAAGTCTGGGAAGCCAACCTGGGGATCTATCGCGGCGGGTTGGTTACCGAGCACGCCGGCAATGCCAGCGGCATCGATCGCCGGCGCGGGCTGGTCGTAATCAAGCCGAGCGGCGTGGACTATCTGAAGATGCGGCCCGCCGACATGGTCGTCACCGATCTCGAAGGCCGCAAGCTCAAAGGCAAGTGGAAGCCGTCCGTCGATTTGCCGCACCACCTCTATCTCTACAAGCACTGTCCCGAAATCGGCGGCGTCATTCACACGCATTCGAACTACGCCACGAGCTTTGCGCTGCTGGGCAAACCCATTCCCGTCTGCCTTACGGCGATTGCCGACGAGTTCGGCGAGGATATCCCCTGCATGCCTTATGTGGACAACCTCGGCGACCACATCGGTGAAACCATCCTGAAGTACAAAACGCGCGCGCCGGGAATCCTGCTGGGCCAGCATGGCACCTTTTCGTGGGGGCCGACGCCGCGCGAGGCGCTCAAAGCGGCCGTGATGCTCGAGGACGTGGCCAAGACCGTTCACCTGGCAATGCTGCTGGGCGGCGAACCCAAGCGCCTTCCGCCCGAGGAAGTGAAGAAGTGGTGGGACCGCTACCACACCACCTACGGACAGCGGTAAGACTGCCGCAGTGTGAAAGTGGCTGCGAGACTTCGCGATCTTGAGGGCGTGTTATGAATTCTCTGATGTTCCCTATAGGCCTTTGGTTGTTCGCCTCGCCTGATCCCGCTGGCCTCGGTCAGAAACTCATTTCGCTGAACCCGGTCGACTACGCCATCATCGCCATCTACTTCGCGATGGTGCTGGGGATCGGATTCTACTTGAAGCGCTTCGCCAAGAGCGGCGAGGGCTTCTTCCTTGCGGGACGCGAGATTACGGCATGGGTGGCAGGCCTGAGCTTCATCTCCGCCAACCTGGGGGCCCTGGAGCTGATGGGCTGGGCCGCCGCCAGCTACCAGTACGGCATCCTGGCCGCCCACTGGTACTGGATCGGCGCCATCCCCGCCATTGTTTTCCTGGGCCTGGTGATGATGCCCTTCTACTACATCTCCAAAACCCACTCGGTGCCGGGTTATCTGCAATTGCGCTATGGCGAATCCGCGCGCGGGCTCGCCGCCGTGATGTTCACCCTCATGACCCTCTTGATGGCGGGCATCGACATGTACGCGATGGCCCTGGTGATGAAGTTGGTCCTGGGTTGGGACATGAACTTCAGCATCTGGGTCTCCGCCATGACGGTGGCGGTTTATGTGGCGTTGGGCGGATTGTTTTCCGCCATCTTCAATGAGGTCTTGCAGTTCTTCCTCATCTGGCTGGGGGCGCTGCTGATTCCCATTCTGGGCTTGATGGAAACGGGCGGCTGGAGCGGCCTCGTGGCACGCATCCATCAGAACTTTCCGGGCGGGGATTACACCCACATGTGGCGGAGCATGGGAAGCTTTGCCGACAATCCCATGGGAATCCACTGGACCGGCATCGTTTTCGGACTGGGCTGGGTCATCTCCACCGGCTATTGGACCACGGACTTCCTCGTGGTGCAGCGCATCATCGCGGCCAAAGACATCCGCGCTGCAAAGCTGGCGCCCATCATCGGCTCCTACTTCAAAATGGCGGTGCCGTTCATTGTGATCCTGCCAGGGTTACTCGCCTTGGCGGTGCTCCCCTTCCATCTGGTTCCCGCCAACCAGGTTGGTCCCGGCCAGCATGGCTACAACGAAGTTCTGCCCCTGATGCTGGCGCGCTACTGCGGACCAGGCTTGTTGGGGCTGGGGATCACCGCCTTAATCGCCGGGTTCATGTCAGGCATGGCGGGTAACGTCAGCGCCTTCGCCACCGTCTGGACCTACGACGTCTACCGCCCGTTCATCCGCAAGGCGGCTGCCGACGCCCACTACGTCAAGATGGGCCGGTGGTGCATCATCGTGGGCGTCCTGATTTCCATCGGCGCCGCGTACTTCGCGATGCAGTTCCGGAGCATCATGGACTGGGTGCAGGCGCTCTTCAGCATATTCATCGCACCGCTCTTTGGAACCGTCCTGCTGGGGATGTTGTGGAAGCGCGTGACCCCGGCGGCCGGCTTCTGGGGATTGCTGGCAGGAACGGTATCCTCGATGACCATGTTTACACTCGTCAAGGTCAACCACAACATGCTGGCCTATATCGCGCTCTCATCGAACGCCAAGGATATGGCGGAAAACATGTACCGCGCCCTGTGGTCGTGGCTGATCTGCGTCATCGTGACGGCCGCGGTAACGGCCTTCACGAAGCCCAAGCCCATCGAAGAGCTGACGGGCCTGGTCTACGGGTGCACGGAGTTGCCCAGCGAGGGCCATCTGCCGCTGTGGAAACGGCCCGTCTTCTGGGGCATAGTTTCTTTGGTGCTGTTCGTGGTTTTGCAGATTATTTTCTGGTAGCACCGTCGCTGTAGCGCCGGTGGGAGCCTGGCCCAACTCCGTCGGGGACCGGCGTCGTTCGGGATTGGCGATTTCACCGCTCAGCGAGCGGCGCAACTGCAACTGAAGGAGGAGGCGATGCCTGAAGATCATCACATCATTCCGGTCTGGTTCTTCGTGGGGGTCATCCTGCTGATCTACGGCGTCCTGATTCTCGTCACCGGCATCCAGGAGCTGTCGAGCCCGCCTCCGACCGTTCTCAGCAGACTCCACCCGGCCCTCTGGTGGGGGGCGCTGCTCGTGATCATCGGCGCGATTTACGTTTACCTGTTTCGGCCCAGCAAGTCCTGACCCCGTTGAAGAGTGTTATTGGCCAGCTCGTTCTTGGGAACAAGTCATCTGCCGCAGGTTTGTGGCATTCTGTTGGACTGCCATGACTGCCCTGGTCCGAGAGTAGTTCCACGTGCGCCAATCGGGTTCGCCTGCTGGTGACCAGGACCTGAGAAGCTCGCCCGCAGCAATGCATTGATCAGACGGCGCGAGGCGCGGGAGAACGGCGATCAGATCCGGAACGGCATCCGCGCTCAGCCTTGACACATAATGCGCATCAAACCGGTGTCCCTGCCCTGCATGCGCTGCGTTCGCGCGAACGATGAGGGCATCGGGATTGAGGACGTGCAACGTCGCTACCAGCACGAAGCCAGCCATCATCGCGCCGAAGGCAAAGCGCTCGCGATGCCCACGCAGGACCGTTAAGGCGAACCAGACGAAGACAACCGCCAGCCAGGCCATGAAGGCCGTCGGGTATAGGCGTTGCTCGGTCAGCCCGTATTCGCGCTGGTAGAGCCGCATGCGTTGGATGGCGGAGACCATAATGACCGCCAGCAGCAGGAGTTGCCCGCCGGCAAGAAACTGGAAGACCAAGTCCGCGCGTGGATCGTCCTTGCGCAGCAGCCAGTGCGCGAAGAGGAGCAACGGAAGAGCCAGTGCAGTGACCGTCACCAACTCGAAGAATCCTCGCCGCGCATATTCGGCATAGGTGAGCTTCATCGTCGCTTGCACGAGCGCCGCCCCACCGAAGAAATACCGCAACTGCACAAGAACGAAGGCGAAGAAAAGCAAATCCAGCAGCGCGAGAACGGTTCCGATCTCGATGATGCCGAGCGTCGGGCGCGCCGGCGCCTGCCGCGCGGCGAAGTCGCGATCCTTTCCGAGCAGGGCGCCTCGCAGGTACCCCGCGGCGATCCACGCGCAAAAGCCGGTTACGCAGGCATGGAGGATCAGCCTGTCAAAGTTGATTCGCAGGATGTCGGTGACGATCACCTTGAAGACGGCATCGGCAGCTACCAGCAATCCGCCGAAGATCAATAGTAGCGGGAGTGAGAGCAGAACGCCCCGCCCCACGGCGAAGGTGCGTCGCGACAGTCGGTCGGATTGGACTTCCTTCCATTGGATATCGCCCAAAAGCAGAAAGAACGGAGCGAAGGCGGCGTTGATTCCGGCAATCACACCCCCCAGCGCATACTCCGTCAGCCCCGCAACCTTTACGCGTCCGCCTTGCGCGTGGAAGAGGATCAGTGAGAAGGCAACGAGCAGCGCCAGAATGTTCAGCAATTTCAGTGTGAGGGAATCCCGCCAGAGGAAGGCAGCGGCGAAGGCGAAAAGCGGCAGCAGCAGCCAGCGTCCGCTCCCCGCGAGCGATTCTGGCCGCCAACTCGAAAGCTCGTAAACCACCACCGTGAGGGCGGCCACCCAAAGGAAAAAGTTTAAGCCCCAAGGTATCTCGCGCAGCAGGGCGTCACCCAGCGCGCCCAGGACAAGCGCCACCGCAACAATGCGCAACGCCACTTTGGTCCGCTCGCTCATCGGTCATCACCCGTTTCGTTTTGAGTCCTCTGGAACGATATTCGCGAGGCGATAGTCAGGTCAGCCCGCGGCCGCTTCCACGATCCGCCCAAAGCGGCGTTCGCGGCCGTGGAACTCCCGCATCGCCCCCTCGAGTTGGGTAGCATCGAAGTCCGGCCAGAGGCAAGGCGTGAAGACCATCTCCGCGTACGCGCATTCCCAGAGCATGAAGTCGCTCAGGCGCTGTTCGCCGCCCGTGCGAATCAGCAAGTCGATGTCCGGGACTGGCTCTCCGGCGTTGATCGCCTCGGCGAGCGCCTCTCGAAAGGCTTCCGGGCTGGGCGGCCGGCCGTTGCGCAGTCGGTGCGAGGCTCGCAGAATGGCCTCGCGCCCCGAGTAGTCGAGTGCGATGCGGAGCTGCAAGGCTTGGCCGGCTCGCGTCGCTCGCTCCGCGGCCTCAATGGACTCGAGCAGCGGCGGGCTGAGGCGGTCACGCCGGCCGATGACATTCAGGCGAACTCCACGCCCGGGATAGTCAGCGGCGACTGCGTGGAAGTAGTCCTCGAAGACGCGCAGCAGGTTGCCGACCTCGCGGGCGGGGCGATGCCAGTTATCGCCGGAGAAGGCAAAGAGGGTCAGGGTGTTGATGCCCAGTCGAAGGGCGGCCTCGACCGTTCTCTCGGCCGCCGCGCGCCCCGCGCAGTGGCCGGCTTCGCGCGCGAGGCCGCGCTCGGTGGCCCATCGCCCGCTGCCGTCCATGATGATGGCGACATGGAGGAGGCCGTGTTTCTCCGTCCGCGAAGTACTTTGCATTGTAAAGGTCAAGGCCACAAAAAAAGACGGCGCCTCAGGGTGACCCCGCGCGAGCCGCGCGGATGAGTGTTTCCATTTCGTTCAGATAGCGCTCCAGCGCCCGCCGTCCGGCCGCCGTCAGCCGGAATTCGGTCTTGGGCATTCGCCCTGCGAAGCTCTTCGTGCAGGCGATGTAGCCGGCTTCCTCGAGCTTTCGCGCGTGGACGCTCAAGTTCCCGTCGGTCGTGTCGAGCAACCGCTTGAGGTCGAGGAAGGTCAGCGACTCGTTCACGGCGAGCGCGCTCACAATTCCCAGCCGCACGCGCTCGTGGACCAGGCGGTCGAGGTGCGTGGCCGACTCCGGCCCCCGCCGGGTCGCCACCGCTTGCCCACGTGTCCTGGTCGAAACGCGCGATTCCTGTCGCTGCAAGCTGACTTCGACCTTAGCCACCGTGCCTCCTTGCGATCAGTATCCCGAAGACAATCTGGACTCCGCCAAATCCCAGCGCCAAAAGGGCGTTCCCCCAGGCGGGCGGCGCGAAGAGCGCCGCGGCGCCGAGGGCCATGAAGCAAACACCCATCGTCGGCACCGCACGCACGGAAAATGCGCCGGCCGTGACCACGCCCACTCCGAACAGCAGCAGCCAAACGCCCGGCAGCAGGCCCACCAATCCCAGGCGGTAGAGGGCGACGGTCAGGAACGCTCCGGCGAAGAGCGGCGGGGAGAGGTTCAAGGCAAATTTCCGGCCCGCGCCGGAAAACAGTGGAAGGTTGGCGGCTCGCGCCTTCAGGCTTACGGCCAACGCGCCGATGGCGAGCGCCACCAGCGCCTCCAGCCCCCAGGTGGCGAGCCACATTTCCGGGGTCGTGGTGCGCGCCGCGAGGCCCGCCGCCACCAGCGCCGAAACTCCCATGGCCACGCCGCCCTTGCCCGGCACGGCGGTGAAGGACGTGGAGCGCTCCATCGTCTCACGGATGAAGCGCAGATTCTCGACGGCTTGCTCGTCGAGCGGCTCAGACCGCCGCCAGGATCTGCGGGCGGGGCGACAGGGATTCATGGGGGGCAGGATACTGGATGAGTCTTGCGTGTGTCAAGTACTTTATAGAACAAAGGACATGGCTCATACATACCGCTCGACTGGACCCAGATTTAGATTCACAGGCGACTCCCCACGTGGGCCACTTCGCCAGGCTGAATGGACTTCAGCGCCGAGAGGATTTGTGGCAGGAGAGGTCGGATATCGTCGAGCCGGTTGCTTATCGCGTGGACGATAAGGATAGCAGTTCGCAGTCCCGTTTCGGGCTGCTGAAAATCCAGACTCTTGTCGATGGAAAGAAACACATCGTGCTTCCCCTGCATCAGTGATAAAAGCTCACCGTTACTCTTCCCGCTCCATCCTGCGTCGGGGACAGTCGTGACCCGATGGCCGAGAAGTTCCCTCGCCAAGCCGCGGGGCAGGCATTCATCCAGAAGGATTTTCACTTAAGCGTGTGTGGATAGAAGTTGCGCCTTGGCTTTTTCCAAAACGCCGATGATTTGTTTCCGAGAAACCGTCGGGAAGTCCTGCATGAAATCCTCGATTGAGTCTCCCGCCTCGAGATAGTCGATCAGCGTTTGGACAGGAACCCTGGTTCCCGAGAAGACCGGAGTCCCTCCCAGGACACCGCTCGAGGACTCGATGAGTTTCTTTTCCATATGACGCATTATCGCGCAACCTTGGGCGTAAGCCAAACCGCTATGCTGCAGCAATCAGATCTCGGGGATCCCCAGATCCTTGCTGCCGAGCGGTGACATCTTGGCTTCGGGGGCATATTGGGCCAGAATTTCGAGGGCGCAGCGCGCGCGGTGGATGCGCTCGCGGCCCATGTTAACGGCCAGGTCTTCAATGTGCCGGCCGCAGGGGTAGATGTCCGGCGAGTTGCGCAGGCCGAACTTGAGGTAGAGCGGCGCGGCCACGCGCACGAGCTGCATCATCTCGTAATACCGCACGAACCCGCCGAAGTTGTCCGGGACCTCGATATAGATATCGATGGGAATGTCCACCGCTTGACGCAGCGCGCCGACCTGGGCGGGCGTCAAATCGGTCGGGATATTCAAGGTACTGACTCCGGCGCGCTCAAAGAGCTTGGCGGTGGCGGGATTGGCGGCGGGCAGCGTCACCGAGCTCTTGATGATCAGGTTTTTGGGGAGCTCACCCTTCCGCTTCATCTCGTTGAGCACCCAGATCAGGCCGAGGTCGGCGGGCAGCACGCTGCGGATGCCCAAGTCGCAGGCGCGCTTCACATCTTCGATGGCGTAAACCAACTGGTCGGCGCCGCGATGCTGCAAGCCAATCACTTTGCCGGCCGTCGAGGCGGTCTGCGCTCCCGTCTCCCAGGCCGCGCGCGGGCCGATGAAGAGACACACTTCGATCCGCTGGTCGTGCCCGATGCGCGCCATCTCGGAGATCTCCTTCCGCGTGAGCAGCATGATCCCGCTGCCCTGGCTGACGCGGTGCACGGGCACCTGCAAATCCTTCGCGGCGGCCAGCACCTCGCGGAAAACGCGCGGCCCCTCGACGCTCGGAATCTCGAATCGCCACTGCCCGCCGTCAGGAAAGCGCTTGCCGCTCGGCTTGAGTGCATGGTTGTCTTCGCCGGGCAAACCGAGCTTCGAAAGCAACTGCTGCGTCTTCTTCATTGTCTGCTCCGCTCAGCTTGGTCGCAGAGAAAAAGCCGCAGAGTTGAAGAACAACTCTGCGCTACCTCTACCGCCACCTTTATTCTGAATTCTGACTTCTGACTCCTGTTCACCTACTGCGTGTACTTCAGATAGACCGTGCGCGTCTCGGTGTAAAAGTCGAGCGCCAACGGGCCCTGCTCGCGCATGCCGAAGCTCGATTCCTTGGTGCCGCCGAAGGGCAGTTGATATTCGACTCCCGCCGTCGGCAGATTCACGGTAATCAATCCCGCCTGAATCTGATTGGTGAACTGGTGGACGCGCGTCACGTCGCGCGTGACAATCGAGGCCGAAAGCCCGAAGCGCACGCAGTTGGCGAGCCGCATGGCATCGTCAAAATCGTTGGCCACCATCACCGCCAGGACCGGCCCAAAGACTTCCTCCTGCGCGATGCGCATCTCCGGCGTCACGTCGGCAAAGATCGTGGGCTCCACGAAGTAGCCTTTGTCGTAAATGCCGCCCGTCAGGCGATTGCCACCACAGAGCAGCTTGGCGCCTTGACCACGGCGCGGCTACAGGCCGTGCACTTCTGGCCGGTGGAGAAGAACGCGCCGTTGACGAGAACGTCCGCGGCATAGTTGAGGTCGGAATCCTTCAGAACGATCGTCGGGTTCTTTCCGCCCATCTCCAGTTGCACGCGGATACGCCGCCTGGTTACGCGGTCGTAGAGCGCGCCGCCGACTTCGCAGGAGCCTGTGAAGGACACCGCGCGGATGGCGGGATGGTCCACCAATGTATTGCCCACCGCGCCGCCGCTCCCGGTAATGTAGTTGATGGCGCCCGCCGGAATCCCCGCTTCGTGGAGCACTTCTACGAGGCGATAAGCGGACAGCGGCGCGAGCGACGCCGGCTTGATCACGACGGTGTTCCCCGCCACCAGCGCCGGCGCCATCTTCCAGGCGGGAATGGCACTCGGGAAATTCCACGGGGTGATGAGGCCCGCCACACCTAGCGGCTTGCGCATCGTGTAGCAGAAGACATTCTCGCGCTCGGAGGGAATCTGATAGCTGAATTGCCGCGAGCCTTCGCCGCCGAAGTAGCGGAAGATGTTGATGGCGCGCTTCACTTCGCCCTTGGCTTCGGGAAGCGTCTTGCCCTCTTCGCGGGTCATGTCTTCGCCCAACTTGACGAGGCGGCTTTCCAAAATCTCCGCCGCCTTGAGGACGCCTGAAAGTGACCCACGATTTCGTCCGTGTCGGCCGGGTTGATGTTGGGAAACGTCTTCTTCGACCGGCATTCTACCCATTGGCCGCCGACGTAATTGCGAAAAACTTCTGGCATAGAACCTCCTTTGCGCGAGAAGGGCCGGGCAACTTGTGCCGCTCCGAGAGGAAACCATTGTCGCCGCCGCCTTCGTGGAGTGTCAAGGCTGTTTCCAAGCGCCGCCTCCAGGTCCGCGCAGTGCATGCATGGTTTTCCGGCGGCCACCTGCCTCCCACGGCCAAAACTCCGCAACGGCCGGCGGACTCTTGCTATAATTCTTGATGTCCCGCCAGGACGGGGACACCCCAATTGCAGGAGGTCGTCATGTTCCCCCGGAACCGCAGATTAGTTTTCGCAGCCGCGCTGGGATTATTCCTAGCTTGGAGCGCATGCACAGCCGGCGATCTGCCGATGGCCAAGATCAAGATCGGCGAGAAGATGGCGGACTTCACGCTGCCGGAGGCCGGCAGTGGAAAATCGCGCTCGCTTTACGATATCCAGGGTAAGAAGGCCGTGGCGGTGATCTTCCTGGCAACCCAGTGTCCCTATTCGAACGCCTTCAACCATGTGATGGCAGACGTGGCACGCGAATACGCTGGCCGCGGCGTTGCGGTGATCGGCATCAACGCCAACAAAACGGAACCTGCCGCGCAGGTCGCTGAGCACGCCCGCGAGCACAACCTGGGCTTCCCGGTCCTCAAAGACGAAGGCAACATCATCGCCAACCGGCTGGGCGCCTCCGTCACCCCCGAGGTTTTCCTCCTCGACAGCAACTGGATTCTGCGCTACCACGGCGCGCTGGGGAATAGTGCCCAGCCGACGACCAACCCTGAGAAAGCGAGCGATGACGAGGTTCGCCCAGCCCTCGAGGCTGTCCTGGCGGGCCAGACGGTGGCGCGGGCGGAGACCAAAGCCTTCGGCTGCACCATCAAACGCCAGTAGCCGCCCCGAGTGTTCCCGGTGAGTTCCAGAAGCCCGCGATTCCTGTTGATCCTCCTGGCGCTGACCGCTTCGTGCTCGACGCTGCCGCCTGAGCCTCCCCCGCCCGCCGCCATCACCAATGTGAACGAGGAGGGCTGGCGAGCCATCCGCGAGCAACAGCGCGGCCGCGTCCTGCTGGTGAATTTTTGGGCCACGTGGTGTGACCCCTGCCGCGAGGAATTTCCGGCGCTCGTCCGACTGCACAAGACCTACCGCTCGCGTGGACTCTCGCTGGTCGCCATCTCCATGGACGAACCCGAGTCAGTGCCCGCCATCGAGAAATTCTTGCAGGAGCAGGGCGCGCAGTTCGGCAGTTACCGGCAGAATTGTCGCGACTTCGGCGCGTTTGTGGATACCGTCAATCCCCGTTGGGGCGGCGGCATCCCGGCCACCCTCCTGTTCGACCGCAATGGGAAGCTGGTTGAGAGCTGGCAGGGCGCGACCAAGTTCGAAGAGTTCGAGCGCACCGTCAAGCCGCTGCTTCCTTAGAGTTCTTGTGAAGCCTGCGAACCGCCCGCGCAAGAGCAGGCTTGCTTGCGGCCTCGCTGGAAAGCCGATATCCTAATGCTGCCAAGCGCCCCGATACTCTGTGGCAATTCTCCACACGCTTCGCATCGGCTCCGTCCATGAACCGCGTCTTAATCCTCCATTATCACGAGATCTGGCTCAAGGGTGGCAACAAGAACTACTTCCTCAGCCGTCTCATTGTAGCGGTCAAGCACGCGCTGGCTGACCTGCCGGTGGCGGGCCCGCAATTCACCAGTGAGCGACTGCTTCTTCGGCCGCAGATGGAAGAGGCGATGCCCAAAATCCTCGAGCGCCTGCGTCGCGTCTTCGGGCTGGCCTATGTGGCCGTGGCGCGGGAAGTCCCGAGCGATCCGACGGCAATTGAGGCTGCGGCCTGTGAAATGATGGCGGAGAAGAACCCGCGGACCTTCGCCGTGCGCGCCAAGATCGCCGACCCCCGGTTCCCGATGAACTCCATGGAGCTAGAGCGCGCCCTGGGCCGGCAAATCCTCGACCACCTTCGGGCGCGGGCGAGCGGAGTACAGGTGAAGCTCAAGGAGCCCGAGGTGACCTGCTGGGTGGAGATGATCCCCGGCAGAACGTTCCTTTACGCGGACCGGGTGGAAGGCGCGGGCGGACTCCCGCCGGTGACGAGCGGGCGCCTCGTCGCCTTGCTGTCGGGCGGATTCGATTCGGCCGTCGCGGCCTACAAGATGATGCGGCGCGGCGCGCACGTGGTGTTCGCGCACTTCTACGGTCCGCCCTCGATCTCGCGCGGCTCGTCGCGGCCCGTCGCGGAAGAGATTGCGCGCACCCTCACGCCCTACCAGTTCACGACGCGCCTCTACCTGGTTCCCTTTGACGAGGTGCAGCGTCAGATCGTGGCCGCAACGCACGAGAGCTTCCGCGTGCTGCTTTACCGCCGCATGATGGCGCGCATCGCCCGCCAGATTGCGCGCGCCGAGCGGGCTCTGGGCCTAGTGACCGGCGACAGCGTCTCACAGGTGGCCTCCCAGACGCTGCATAACCTCGCGGCGCTCGACCGCGGGATCGACCTGCCGATCTACCGGCCGCTGGCGGGAGACGACAAGACCGAAATCCTGAAGCTCGCCCGCGCCATCGGCACCTACAAGATCTCCTGCGAACCTTTCGAGGACTGCTGTCCGCGCTTCATGCCGCGCTCGCCCGCCATCTTCGCCCGTCCCGAACAACTCGAGCGCGCCGAAGCGGCGCTCGACATCGAGGCGCTGGTGACGCTAGGACTGGAAGGGGCGACCGTCCGAGACTTCAAATTCGAAAATGGTGAAGTGGCATTGCGAGAAGCGCAGCCGCGACGTTTGCAGAAACTCCTCGATTTGCGGAAGGGCATTCCCAGGGCGAGCGGCGCGCGGCCGACGACCGGCGAATGAAACCTCGTCCCCGCCTTCGACCTTCCTTGACGAAGCCCAGAGCGGTTTCTATACTTCACCTGGGAGAAGGGGAAAGATGATTGGAAAGAAAGTTGTCCTCACAGTATTGCTCATCGTCGTCGTGGCGGGCGGGCTGTGCGGCCAGGATACGGCCGCCACGAAGGCTTCGTCCAATACGCAGGCGCCCCCGCCCACGGATAGCAAGACCATCAAGGTGCGGGTTGAGCTGGTCAACGTGCTCTTCACGGTGACCGACAAGAAGAACCGTTTGGTGCTGGACCTGACCAAAGACGATCTCCACGTCCTCGAGGACAACAAGCCGCAAGCCATTCGCTTCTTCAGCCGCGAGTCGGACCTGCCGCTCCGCATCGCCATCCTCATCGACACGAGCAACAGCGTCCGCGACCGGTTGCGGTTCGAGCAGGAAGCCGCCGTCGATTTTCTGAACGCAACCTTGCGGCCGGGCAAGGACCTGGCCTTCGTCGTGGCCTTCGACGTCGAGCCGCAGATCTTTCAGGATTACACCGACAGCATGGAGAAGCTGGCCAAGGCGATTCGGGGATTGGCGGCGGGCGGCGGCACGAGCCTTTACGACGCCATCTATACCTCGGCGAAAGAAAAGATGCTGATCTTCCCCCCTCCCGAGCCCTATTTGCGTCGCGTGATGATCGTGGTCAGCGACGGGCTCGACAATCAGAGCGAGCACACGCGCGAAGAAGCCCTCGCCATGGCGCAGCGGGGCGAGGTGACGATCTTTGCCATCAGCACCAACCGCACGGGAATGTCGCAGCGCGGCGATAAGGTGCTGAAGTACCTCGCGGAGGAGACCGGCGGCCGCGCCTTCTTCCCCTTCTCGGCAACCGACCTCGCCAGCGATTTCGACGCGATCTCCCACGAACTGCGCAGCCAGTATAGTTTGGCGTACGTCTCCTCCAACACGACCCACGACGGAACCTTCCGCGCCATTACCATCCAGGCGAAGGACAAGGGCATGCGCGTGCGCGCCAAGAGCGGCTACTTCGCCCCCGCCCAATAGCCGGTGTCAGGTTTCAGGTTAGAAAGATGCCTGTCAAACCGCAGAGCTGCGCTCTGCGCCAGCCCCGGCTTGTCATCGCCCAGGACCACGGGCCGCAGAGTTACGGACCAACTGTGCCCTACCCCGCTATCTGCTCTTGCCCGGCAATCCCATCCCATATCACCGTTCGAAGGCGAGTCACGGACCTGCCATCCTTTCCGCATCCGTTGGTCGCCGCGCGAGCACGAGCCGCGGACCTCAACACCGGAGGTCCGCGCTACTTGCTTGCTTTGCCACGAAGGCAGACAAGACCCTTCCCCATGCGAACACGAGAGGGCACGTTGCACGCTTCTTACCCAGCGCTGGCGAAATGCGGACGTGCAGGGCACATAGCTGCGGCGGATTCTTTCATGCCTTACCGACAAAAAGTGCTTGACTAATTACTTAACTTAGGAATATACCTGGACCAGCTTCAACGGCAATTCTACCTTCTCGTGGGCCCCGGGCTGGACTGGGTAGCCCGAGTGCCGTTTCCATCGTTGCGTTTCCGTTACGTATATTGGGGTTAACGGGGGTTGAACATGAAGATGCTGCTGCTCTTGGGTTCCCTTCTGGCACAGGCTCAACCAGGAGGCGCCGCTCCACAGTGGTTTGACAAAGACACACTCTTCACTGCGGCCGGTGCAACCGCGGCAGTGATCGCCGTAACGTCGGTTCTGCAACGGCTATGGGCAAAGCTTCCTGCCCGCTGGTTCGCTCTGGTTTTCTCACTGGCACTTACCTTGCTTGCCATTAGCGTGCGCCAGCAAGGATGGACAGGGATCAACATTTTCTTGGCCTTAGTAAATGGCCTCATGACTTACGCCGCGGCTGTGGGTGTCAACACAGTTGTGACGGCCCCACCGGGCGGAGCCGCACCGCCTACGGCGCAAGCGGGTGTCCGGAGTTACAGGTGGTGGCATTAGTGTCAGCGGATCGCAGAGACCATCGGGGGCGACGGGGCTGGAATCATTGACTTGCCCTAGATATTGATCCAGCTACCGTATGCAGAGAGAGGTATGGCCATGAGGATTGAGGATAAACGTGTCTTGAGGCCTTGGATGCTTGGCACTCTGATATGTCTGGCCAACACCGCAGCGCTGGCTCAACAAGACGAAGTGCAAATCGACTGGCCGAGCAGATCGCTCACTTACTCGCCGCCCACCATTAATGAGATAACGAAAGTAAGAGTCACCGTCCGGAATGTTAACGACCTTCTGTACAGTTACAAGGCAAGAGTCGCCGCCACGCCGCGTGCAACAGATTTATTCAGCCCAGAGGTAATCCAAACTCTGAGTCAACGGGTCACTTCGCCAGCGGGCAAATCGTGCGACTCATCCTGGGATCCGTTCTCACAGATCTTCTCCAAGATCCAGGCAAATCTGATCACCAACCGAGAGTTGAACCCTATTGTACCTAAGGACCCCAACAATCCGATACCCAAGCCCAGGGATGGTGAACCTCGCAGTGTAGCGCTTCTTGACAGCGTGCAAACGTGGAACACCTTTATCCAACCAGATGCGAATCAGGCGCAGGCACTTACGCCAGCGGTGAAGAGGGATTGTGCCAATGACGCAACCAAAATGAACGCTGTACGGGATTTTGAATTCGTCACAAATAAGTGGTCGACAATGATCAACTCGCCTCATGATTTCATCTTCGGGACCACTTTGGCCCCTGACAACGACTACTGTGTCTACATTGCGGAGCTTTTCCAAGATGTGAAGACCTCGATCGGTGAGCAAAAATTCTGCTTCAGCCCCTCATCCACTCTTATCTCACTCTCCGGCGGGTATCTCTATACGGAACTGGCTGGCAGAACCTATGACCGCCAAAGCGTACCTGAACAAACAGACGCTCAACTGGTAGTCAATCAGTCCGGCCCAGTGAGGCCAGTATTCACGTCTCTGGTCAACGTTGAGATCCCGTTTTTGAACGATTTCGGCTTCGCCAAGCGCGGAAAGCTGGGTTTTGCCATTTCAATCGGACCAGTGCTGCAGACAGGAACAGGCTCAGAGAATGCGTCGAAGATTGGGCTGTTCGGAGGCTTCTCGATACATTTCGGTCATCGCTTTTACCTGACGCCGGGAGTCCATGTTGGAGAATTTGCGGATTTTCCTCCAGGTTTCCCTTATAGCGGGAAAAGCATCCCGTCCACTTTCACGGGGCCGTTGACTCCTGTAAAGCGCAACACCGCGAGATTCGGCCTTGCTGTAACCTTCAAGGGATTCGACCTCAAGAAAAGCCAGTCGAAGCCCACCAGCGGCAGCTCGAGCCAGTCGAAGACCACCAGCGGCAGCTCGAGCCAGCCGAAGACCAGCGACAGCGGGGCAGGTCGGTGAGCTCTTGTAATTCGGGCGTTTGGAGAGAGGCCCACGGTCAGAATCCGCCGTGCGGTGGATTGACCCTGGCTGCCCCTCTCGGCATTTCACCGGCACCTGACGCTTGACACCTGACACCTGTCAGTCAGCGGGCGCGTAGTATCCCCGGCGGGCCTGGACTTTGTAGTCGTGGCCGCGCACCTTGACGCGGATCTTGCGGAAGGACCCGTCGTGGCGGGTATTCTTCGGCGTATAGCCGAGCAGGTACTGAGTGCGCAGTTCGTCGGCGATGTCCTGGAAGGCCTGAGCGGTGTCCTTGGCGCGGCTGACCTCGATCACCCGCCCCCCCGTCTCCTCCGAATACTTCTTCAAGATGGAGTCGCCCTGGAACCCCATCATGTGCCCCCAATAGAAGGAGCGGTCGGTGATGGCGATAGTGTAGATGATGACGTCGGATTTCTGCGCGGCCTCGAGCGCGTCATCGAGCTTGATCCGGCTTCCCTGGTCCTCACCGTCCGTGAGCATGATGAGGACCTTGCGGCCGACCTCGCCCTTCAACAAATCCCGTGAGGCCAGGTAGACGGCGTCGTGGAGGTGCGTTCCCCCCACACTCGTCCCCGGGAAGGGTCCGGGCATGACGCCTTGCCCGCCACCGTTGATCTGGGTCGAGTCGATGGCGCGCGCGAGCAGGCGGTGGTCGCTGGTGAAGTCTTGCAGCAGCTCCACCTCCAGATCGAAGTGCAGAATGAAGGTCAGATCCTTCGGCCGCACCACCTGGTTGATGAAAGTTTTCGCCTCCTCCTGCTCGACGCCGAGCACGCGCTGCTGGCTCGGACTGGTATCCACAAGAATGCCCATCGTCAGCGGCGTATCCGTCTCCCGCGAGAAATAACGGATGTCCTGGGGAGCGCCGTCTTCGGTGAGCTCGAAGTCGTCGCGGGTCAGGTCCGGCACCGGACGCTTCTTATCCCGCACCACCGCGTACACGTTGACCACGCTCGTCGTCACGCGCAGCGTCTGGTCAGAGGCGGGAGGATTCTCCTGGCTCGACCAGGCGGCGGGCAGGCCCCACGCGAGACAAGACGCCAACGCCAGCCAGAACATGGCCATCCCTCGCGCCTTCCCCGGCGATTCAACACCCTGTGCCATTCATCCTCTCCGCTCGTTCCGCTGCCCACTTAGATGCAGTCCGAACGTTTTGCGGCGGGCGCTTCACCGACCCCGATGCCGCCGATCGTGCCGGCGGACCGGACAAAACACTGCTCATCGCCGCCTCACCAGCGCCGATGGAGCCCGGCGACACCCGGCGCGCGCCGCGAGGCGTTTCAATCCGAAGATGGCTCCTTCGTTTTTCTCGCGCGAACAATCACTTTCCTCTTGACAAGCATGCGGCCAATCCTTATACATGGAGACTGAATACGCGCTCCGCCAGCCTGGCTGGCGTGAAATTCAAAGAAGCGAGAGGAGAATAGAATGGCAGCGAAGAAGAAAGCCAAGAAGAAGAGATAAGGCTCTTCTCAAACAGATCGGAACACTCGGGGATGCAGCGATGCATCCCCGAAGTTTTTTGGGCCACTTCCCTCCGCCCCATCCGCCTCGACGAAGCTGATCGTTGACCGCTTCCCCATCCCGAAAAGCAGTCGTCCGCGCCGCGCTGCGTTGCCGCCTGTGCCCCCGGTGAATCATTCCGCATCGGGGTCGGGCGCGGGAGGCAGGCCGCGCGTCGTCCGCTCAACTTGGCCTAACACAGGGATCTCTTCGGCGGTCGTCGCCTTCAATTCGCGAAATCTGCGCACGCTCGGCAGCACTTGGTGCTCGAGCGATCCGACCACGCGGTTCCAGGTATCAACGGCCTTGTCGATCGCCGCGCGCAGAGCATCCAGGTGCTCCCACATCGTGCTGACCCGCTTGTAGAGCTGCTTCCCAAGCTCGCTGATCGCCTGCGCGTTCTTGGCGATCTCCTCTTGCCGCCAACCGTGGTAGACCGCCAGCAGGAGCGCGATCAGAGTATTCGGGGTGGCGATGACCACCCGCTGGGCCATCCCGTCCTCGATCAGCGTGGGATCCCGCTCGACCGCCGCCCCGAGGAAAGGATCCCCCGGCAGGAAGAGGACCACGAACTCCGGCGTCTTGGGGAGCCGGTCCCAATACGCTTTCGACCCCAGTTGCTCCATGTGCCGCCGCACTTGACTGGCATGGCGGATGAGATGCTGTTGCCTTTGCTCTTCGGTGGAAGACTCGATGGCATCCAGGTAGGCGTCCAGGGCGACCTTCGAGTCCACAATCACCGCGCGGTCGTCCGGGAGGTGAACGATCATGTCGGGGCGCACCAGGCGCTCTTCGGCAGCCACCGAGGGCTGCTCGAAGAAATCGCAACGGTCAACCATGCCCGCGAGTTCCGCGAGGCGGCGCAGCGTAATCTCGCCCCAGCGGCCACGGACCTGGGGTTTTCTCAGGGCGGTAACCAGATTTGCCGTTTCACGCTGGAGCTGGGACTGCGTTTCACCAAGCTGCGACAAGTGCTGTTTGAGTGACCCGTAGGCTTCCTGCCGGCTGAGCTCGATCTGCCGGATCTCGCTTTCATATTTTTCCACCGCTTCCCGGAGCGGTTTGACGAGGTTCGCAATCGCGTCCTGGCGGCGTTCGAGGTCGCCGTCGGATTCCGCGCGGAGCTTGTCGAAGCTCTGCGCAGCAAGCTGGAGAAACGCCTGGCTCTGATCGCCCAGGACATCTCGCGAAAGCGCCTTGAACACATCGCTGAGCTTGGATTCCGCCTCGCGGAGCAAGGCGCGCTGGTCTTCCAGGTTCTTGCGCTCGGCTTCGAGGGAAGCTTCGGAGGCGGCCTTGGCTTTTTGCTCATTCTCGAGCCTCTGCCGGAGCCCCGAGACTTCCCCCTCAAGCTTTTGCTGCTGCTCTCGCAAGCTGGTGGCCGTCACTTCAGCGGCGATCGCGCGGTTATCGCATGTCCGCATCCTCCCGCTCAAGATCAACCAGGCGCCCAGAGCGCCCAGCAACAGGCCTACGACCAGAATCGCAGCGTAAGTAATCATTCCGCACCTTTCCTGGTTGGCAGGGGCACGCCTGGGCGTGCCCCGACGCACTCGTTTACCTCAAGTCACAGAACTTCTTCGTGCGCGGGACAGACCGGCTGATAGTCACACCACTTGCACACGAATCCGGGCGTGGGATGAAAAATCATCTGACGGATCTGCTCCGCCACTTCGCGGATTTCCTCGACCGCCTTAGCGAGATCTCGCGGCGTGCGCGCCGTGTAGACCGGTTCATTGTCGCCGAGATTGTAGAAAGCCAGCCGAACGGGCTTCATCTTCATCCCGTCGCGCGCAGCCAGCGCGTAAACCGAGAGCTGGAGGCTTGAGTCCGCCTCCTTCTGAGAGCGCGGGCGGCCCGTCTTATAGTCGAGGAGCTCGACCGCGTTCTCGCCGCCGAAGGGATTGATCTGGTCGATTCTCCCTTCGAGGACCAGATCGCCGAGGTCGAGCGAGAAGTGCGTTTCCATGTCGAGCGGGAGCGTCGTCGAGCCTTCGTGCTGGCGCGCGAACTCGCGGAGTTGCTCGAGCCCCGCCTGCTTGTACGCCTGGAATCTTGAGAAAGTGGCCGAACTTGAATTTCAGCGGACAGTCCTCGTATTCCTCGACCGCCGAGGCGCTGAGGCGGAGCTTCTCGCCGGAGGCGACCTCGGGGGGACGGCCCGCCCAGGAAGCAATATTCGGAAAGAGCGCACCGCTCAGTTCCTCACCGCCAAACAGCGTGGCTTGGACTCTTTTGTGCTCCGGGGGTTGCGGCGCGGTCGCAGGCGGCGGAAAGGCGGCTGCGGCATCAACCGTGGGAACCTGAATCCGCTCGACATCGCCAGCCGCCACTGCCGCATTCGAGAGCAGATCGTCGATGAACTTCGAAGACCTCTTGCCGGGCTTCGTCACGCTGGAAATGTAAAGCCTGTCCATGGCGCGGGTCATCGCCACGAAGAACAGCCGCCGCTCCTCCTGCGTGTGAATGTTTTCAGGTGGCGCCGGCGCCTTGCGCAGTTCGTCTGGAAACTCGATGACGGGCTTGCGTTCGGTGGTCGGGAATCGTCGCGGGGCCACACTGGCCACAAAAACGACGGGAAATTCCAGCCCCTTGGCGGCGTGGACCGTCATCATCTGGACGACGCCGGAGGCGCTCTCGGGTTCGGGCGTTTCGATCTTCCCTCCGGCGTCGAGAAAATAGCGGAAGTACTCCATGAACGCGCGCAGGTTCTTCGCGCCGGGTGCGGGCAGGTCTTCGGCCGCCCGGCCAACCAGTTGCGGCGTGCGCCCGATCTTTTGTTCCCACTCCACAAGGAAAGCGCGGAAGGCGTCCAGGTGCGCCTGCTC
>JAIQGH010000031.1 GCA_020072655.1 Terriglobia bacterium
ATAGTATTCATCGGCCCGAAAGGCCAGGATTCTTTCTCCCTGAGAAGCGAGACGCAGATAGCAAGTGATGATCGAGAAAGCGCCTTCTTCCGTCATCATCGACAGCAGTCGCGGAGAAATAACGTGGATGCCGGAAAAGGCCAGCGCCTGAACCTGCTGCAAAGGTTGGACCAATTCAGTTTGATCGCTACCCGAACGCCTGCCACAAAGCTGCTGCCTTTCGTCGAAGAGCAAGTACCGGGAGGTTTTTCGGTCTTTCACCGCCAGGGTGGCGAGAGCCTGGTTCGCGGAATGAAATCGCACCATGCGGGGCAGATCGATGGTGCTGATGACATCGACATTGTGCACAATGAAAGGCTCTTCAAGACCGCCGGAATCCTCAAGAAAAAAATGAGCAGCTTTTTTCAGGCCGCCGCCGGTATCAAGCAGAACTTCCTCGCGGGAGATGACAATCCGCATGCCAAAGTCATCGTTGGTTTGCAGATATTGGACGATCATATCCGCAAAGTGATGCACGTTGATGATCACCTCGCGAATTCCAAAGGAGCGCAAGCGAGAGAGGGTGATCTCCAGGAGCGTGCGGCCAGCGACTTCCACCAGCGCCTTGGGGCGCTGGTCGGTGAGTGGTCGCAAACGCGTGCCGAGGCCGGCGGCCAAAATCATCGCTTTCATTTGCCCAAGCTCTCCAGCTCAAGATGCCGCACCACGACCTCCACCCCGTCCCGGCCGCGCAGATGTTTTGCTAATTGCTCCGCCAGATAGACCGAGCGGTGCTGGCCCCCCGTGCAACCGAACGACACCATCAAGCTCTTGAAGCCGCGCGCCTGATAATTGCAGACGCTGGCATCCACCAGCGACAAGGCGCTGGCCAGAAACTGATGCACGCTCTCGTGCTGATTGAGGTAATCGATCACCGGCGCGTCTTTGCCCGTGAAAGGCTGGAAACGCTCTTCGCGTCCGGGGTTGGGGAGGCTGCGGCAGTCGAAGACGAATCCGCCGCCATGCCCCGCCTCGTCTTCCGGCAGGCCGCGGCGAAATGAAAAACTGTAAATCCGGACGACCAGCTTATCGGCTTCCGTCGTCAAGGCCTGCAATTTCTCCGAGGCCACCATGCTTCGGAAGGCGTCCATGAGCACCGGCAGCGCGATGGGCAACTCGACGTGCTCAAGGAGCCAGCGCAAGTTTTTCAGCGCGTAGGGCACGCTTTGCAGGAAATGAACTCTGCGCTCGTAGAAGCCGCGAAAGCCGTACGCGCCCAACGCCTGCATGATGCGGACGTAAACGTAGCCGTAGTAGTGCTGCATGAAGACTTCGCGCTCGAGCTGGATGAAATCGGCCAGCCTCTCAAGGTAATGATCGAGCAGTTGCTGGCGCAACTCCGGCGGCAGGTCGGCCTTGGCATCGTACAAAAGGGAGGCGATATCGTATTGCAGCGCTCCTTTCCGGCCGCCTTGGTAATCCAAGAAGAAGGGGCAGCCGTCGCGCAACATGACGTTGCGTGACTGGAAATCACGATAGAGAAAGTAGTCGCGATTGGCGCTCAACAAGAATCTGGTCAGACGGGCGAAATCGTCTTCGAGCGCTTGCTCGCTGAAAGGAATGCCCGCGAGCCTGAGAAAGTAGTACTTGAAGTAATTCAAATCCCAAGCGATGGACTGGCGATCGAAGCTGGCACGCGGATAGCACACCCGGTAATTCAGATTGCGGCCCGCTTCGATCTGAAAGCGTGGCAACCAGGCCACAACTTGGCGATAGGTTTCCAGCACTTGGGGAGCAATGTTCTCGCCGATACGATTCTTCGACAGAAACTCAAAAAGGGTTGTGTCCCCCAGGTCTTCTTCGAGGTAAGCGCCGTGGCTCAAGTCATCCGCGTAAATTTCCGGCACCGGCAGACCCTGCCGACGAAAGTGCCTGGAGAATTCGAGGAAAGCGGCGTTCTCTTCGCGGACGCCATAGAGAACACCAATCGCGCTGAGATTTTCGCTGGCCAGCCGGATGATATTCCGCCCCGAGCCGCCGAGCTGGCCCTGCAGCGGCTGCATCCGCACGGCCGGTGAGTGGAAATGCTGCTCAAAGAGCTTCTTGAGAACGTCCATGCCCGTCATTGCCAACGCCGCAGTCCGGACGGATCACTGACATTGATTGCCTTCGAGCATCTCAGTTGAGATTTGGCTGGCGGTGCGCTTCAACGGAACCATCGGGCCGGCAAAGAACGTTTCCGGTCTCAGATTGAACCAGCCCGGCCGGATATTTGAATCGATAGGTCCATCTCGTGAAAAGCTCAGCTATGACGCGGGCCTGCGTGCCGCCGGCCACCACAAAGATACCATCGAACGCGCGACCCAAGAACCGAAAGGTCGCTAGAACAGTCCCTGCGCCTGACCCTGCTCGTCGATGTCCACGCGCACGGCGGCGGGCGAAGAGCCCAGGCCGGGCATGGTCATCATCTCGCCCGCGAGCGGATACAGGAAGCCCGCTCCGGCCGACAGCCGCAGGTCGCGGATCGGGAATTTGTAGCCTTTCGGCACGCCTTTCCAATCCGGGTTGTGCGAATAAGACAGGTGAGTCTTGGCCATGCAGATGGGCAAACGACCGAAGCCAAGCTCAGTGTAGAGCTTGATCTTGCGTTCGGCTTCCGGCTGGTATTCGACGTCATCGGCGCCGTAGACCCGCGTGGCCAGCGTTCGGATCTTATCCTTGATCGGCAGGTCGTCGGGATAAAGGAGCCGCATCTTGCTCGGTTGATCCGCCGCCTTCACCACAGCCTCCGCGAGCTCCGTCCCTCCCGCGCCACCGCGCGCAAACACGTCGGAAACAATCGCGTCCTCGGCGCCCATTTCCCTGGCGCGCTCGGCAATGAAGTTCAGTTCGGCGTCGGTATCGGTTTCAAAGCGATTGACCGCAACAATCACAGGAACGCCGGTGAGTTTGACGATGCACAGCGCCGCTCCCAACGCCGGCAGCCCTCGCTCGATGGCTGGGATATTTTCCTGGATCAATTCCGGAGGCAGCGGCTTGCCGGCCACGATCTTCCCCACGCCGCCGTGCATTTTTAGAGCGCGTACGGTCGTGACCACGACCGCCGCGGCAACTTCCAGGCCACCCTGTCGGCAAGTGATGTTAACCAGCTTCTCATAGCCCATGTCGGCGCCGAATCCCGACTCCGTGACCACGTAATCGGCCAGCTTGAGGGCAACTTTGTCGGCCAGGATGGAGTTGTTCCCGTGTGCAACATTTCCGAACGGCCCGCAATGCACAAGCACCGGCGTGTTCTCAATGGTCTGCATGAGGTTCGGCCGCAGCGCATCCTTCAGGAGCACGGTCATCGCCCCGGCAGCCTGCAAGTCTTCCGCCGTGACCGGCTTCCCATCCTTGTTGAAGCCGACCACGGCTCGGCCGAGGCGGTTCCGCAGGTCGCGCAAGGACGTGGCCAGAGCGAGGATCGACATCGTCTCGCACGCCGCCGTGATGTCGAAGCCGGTTTCGCGCGGAAAACCGTTCAATCTACCTCCCAGGCCGATCACGATGTCGCGCAGGACCCGGTCGTTCACGTCCACGGCGCGTCGCCAAGTGATGTTGAAAGGATCGAGGTTGAGCTTGTTGCCATGCATCAGGCTGGCGTCGACCATCGCCGCGCAGAGGTTCTGGGCCGCCGTGACGGCGTGAAAGTCGCCAGTCAGGTGAAGGTTGAAATCCTCCATCGGCACAACCTGGGAGTAGCCTCCGCCCGCCGCGCCTCCCTTGATGCCGAAGGTCGGCCCTTGCGACGGCTGCCGGCAGGTGTTGCAGACTTTCTTGCCGATCCTGGCCAAAGCCTGACCAAGGCCGACGGCGGTCACGCTTTTGCCCTCGCCCAGCGGCGTCGGCGGGATGGCAGTGACCACGATGAGCTTTCCGTTCGGCGAGTCCTTCAGCCGGTCGAGTAGATCCAGGCTGACTTTAGCCTTGAGACGACCGTAAAGCTCCAACTCGTCGTCTTGAATCCCCGCGGCTCGGGCAATCTCCGTGATGGGTTTCAGATGGGCCGCGCGCGCTATCGCCAGATCACATGGAATTGAGGACATAAGATTCCTCCCGTATGCTGAATAAGTTGGAACGGCAGCTAGCCTTGCCGGTGAGCTGCCACCAGCGCCTGTCCAAGGCTGAGGCCACCATCGCCGGCGGGGACCTCCGAGTGGGTGAACACCTCAAAACCTGCTCCAGCGAGACGCGCGACGAGACCCTCTTGCAGTTAGACGTTCTGGAAAGTGCCTCCACTCAAGCAGACTCGCTGCAGGCCGGTACGCTCCCGCAGCAGGTTCGCCAGGCGGAGGAAGACCTCGATTAGGCCATTGTGGAAGCGGCGACTGATGAGGCCGACTGTTTCATTGCGCCCCAGGTCGGAGATGAGCGCCTCGAAGAGTGGCTTGGTTTCGATCACCCATCCCGTGCCATCCGTGCTTAGCTCCAGTGGGTACGCTGTCGTGTCGCCACCGCCGATGGCCGCCTCCAGCTCAATCGCGGCCTGCGCTTCATAGGTAACCCTTTGACGAATGCCGACGAGCGCTGCCACGGCGTCGAACAACCGGCCACAACTGGAAGTGAGCGGAGAGTTCACTCCACGCCCGGCCATCCTGACCAGGACTTCCGCCTGCCGACGATCGAGTTGCTTGACGAAGTTGATCGGCAGGCCCCAGAGACGCTCGCCGAAGTGCTGGGCGAGGTAGCTGACCGCCATGCGCCAGGGCTCATGGATAGCGGCCGCTCCGCCCGGCATGGGCACATAGCGAAAATGCGCCGCACGAGAGAAGGATCTGTAATCGGCGGCCAGCACTTCCCCGCCCCAAACGTTTCCGTCGGTTCCATAGCCCGTGCCGTCGAGGGCGAAGCCGATGACTTGGCCTTCGAGATGGTTCTCGGCCATGCAGCTCGCGATGTGCGCATGGTGGTGTTGCACGCCCACCCGCTCGATTCCTTTCTGCCCGAGCGCCCAACGCGTCGAGAAGTAGTCAGGATGGAGGTCATAGGCGACAACCTGCGGTTCAATCTCGAGCACCTGCTCAAGATGCTCGATCGCCTCTTCGAAGAACCGATGGCTCTCCAGATTTTCCAAGTCTCCGATGTGCTGGCTGAGAAAGGCCTGGCGGCCGCGGGTGAGGCAGATGGTGTTTTTGAGCTCACCGCCCACGGCCAGAACGCCAGGCATATCCTTGCCCAGAAAAACCGGCACGGGAACAAAGCCACGGGAGCGACGCAGTTGGCGCACCCGTCCGCCGCTCGCGCGCGTGACGGAATCGTCGCACCGAACCAGGATGTCCCGGTTGTGAACCAGGAAGAAATCGGCCAGCTCGGACAAGCGCGCCACCGCTTCCTGATTCTCGATGGTGATGGGTTCCTCGCTCAGATTCCCGCTCGTCATCACCAAGGCAAGAAACTGGCCCGCCGCGAACAGAAGATGATGCAAGGGCGTGTAAGGCAAGAACACGCCCAGTTCCCGAATATCCGGTGCAACCGCCTCCGCGATCGGAGTCGGATGTTTCTTCCGCAGTAGGACGACGGGCCTTTCCGGCCCCAGCAACAAGCCGCGGGCGAGATCATCCACTTCACAGAATTGTTCCAGAGTCTTCAGGTCGCGGACCATGATGGCGAAGGGTTTGCCGACGCGCCGTTTGCGCGCGCGCAGCAATTCAACCGCGACGGCGTTCGTCGCGTCCGCAGCCAGATGAAAACCGCCCAGGCCCTTCACGGCGACCACTGCGCCGGATGCGAGCCGAGCAGCGGCCTCGGCAACAGGCTCCCCCGTCTCGACGCGTGTGCCGCGGACGTCCCAAAGCTCCACGCGTGGCCCGCAATCCCAACAGGCATTGGGTTGGGCATGAAAGCGGCGGTTGCCCGGGTCGTCGTACTCGCGCTGGCAGGCCGGGCACAGGGGGAAGACCCCCATCGAAGTCCGCGGCCGGTCGTAAGGGATTTCGCGGACAATGGTAAATCGCGGGCCGCAGTTCGTGCAGTTGATGAACGGATAGTGATAGCGCCGGTCAGCGGGATCGAACAGCTCGCGCAGGCAATCGTCACAGATGGCGACGTCGGGAGAAATCAGCGCCCGGCGCTCATCGCCGAGCCGGCTGGGAAGAATGCGAAACTCGGCGTCGTGGTCGCAAGCAAGATCACGGATCGCCAGGCTGGTGATTCGCGCGAGTGGAGGAAGTTCACGGGGCAGGCGGTCGAGGAAAGCCTCCACGGAAGCCGTCGGCCCTTCGACCTCGATGGCCACTCCGGCGACGGTATTCGCGATCGCGCCCGTCAGACCCAGCTCGTGGGCCAAACGGTATACGTACGGCCGGAAACCGACGCCCTGCACGATCCCCGCGACTTCGATTCCTTTGCGGACTTCCATGTCCACCGTTAGGGCACCGACCGAGCGCGTGATGCGACCGGAGCTTCCGCAGCGGGCTGAACCTGACGGCGACGCGCATCCAGCCATCCAACCCATGCGTCCATTCCGGTGGCCGCTGTGGCCGAGACTTCCAGAATCTCGATCTCAGGATGCACGCGGCGAGCGTTCTCCCGCGCTGCTGCCATGCTAAAAGGAACGTGGGGCAGGAGATCAATCTTGCTAAGGATGAGCAATTCGGCACGAAAGAAGATGGCAGGATACTTGAGCGGCTTGTCGTCGCCTTCGGTGACGCTCAGCACCACGATTTTCGCCGCCTCGCCCAGGTCGTAGCTGGCGGGGCACACGAGGTTCCCGACATTCTCGATGAAAAGCAGATCAAAGCCCTCCAGCCGCCAGTCAGAAAGCGCGCGCTCGACCATCCGCGCGTCGAGGTGGCAGGCGCCACCCGTGGTGATCTGCTTCACAGGAAAACCGAAGCGCGCCAGACGCCGGGCATCGTTGTCCGTCTGGACGTCGCCGGTTAGGACCGCGACGCGGTCGCCGCGCGGCAGCCGGGCAAGTGTTTGCTCAAGCAGGGTCGTCTTCCCCGCTCCGGGAGAACTGATGAAGTTCAGGCAGAGGATTCCGTGCTCGCGAAAGCGACTGCGAAGGCCGGCAGCAAGGCGGTCGTTTTCACTAAGAACTTTTTTCTCTAGCGGAACTCGTTCCATTCTTCCACTCTCTTTCAATACCTCAGGCGGCGCCCCGGAGGCCCGTTCCAGGCGCCGGGGCGGCTTGCGGTTCTTCGATCTCCAAGTAAACCATCTCCAACTCGTCCCCGCTGACGCAGCGCGACTCGGTTGACCCGCAGTCCGGACAGACGAGATTGAAATCCACGACTCGGAAAAGGCAACCGCACTCGCAGCAACGCTGGCGGCGGGGGCAGGTCTCAACCTCCAGCGCGAGCGGTTCAAGGTCGGACCCGCGCACTAGCGCCTCAAACGAGAAACTGAGCGCGTCCGGCTCCACTCCCGAAAGCTCTCCGACGCGCACACCCACTTTCGCCACGCGCACCCCAGGCCGCCGTGCGGCTTCGGCTCGAACGGCCTCCAGGATCGAATTGGCGATGCTCAGCTCGTGCATAAGAACAGTTGACAGTTCACAGTTCCCCTCTCCTGAGCACCGGCTAGCATCTGACGGAACATCGTTGCTCGCCGTGTCCCACCCGTGAGGTAGCGAACTGTCCACCTCCTCAGCAAATCCTCGGCAACTGGTCACCGGCGAGCATATCCACGATGCGAGTTGTGCCGATGAGCGTGCGCATGGCGACTACCCCAGGATGTGCCTCCGTCACCGTGCCGATCAAATCCGCGCGCTCGCCCAGCGGGTGGGAGCGCATCGCGGCGAGAACGTCTTCGATAACCTCCGGTGCAACAATGGCGACGAGCTTCCCCTCGTTCGCCACATAGAGGGGATCAAGCCCCAGCAGCTCGCAGGCTCCTTTCACTTCCTCGCGCACAAGAATCGTCTTCTCGTCCAAGAGCATCCCCACCCGCGACTGCGCGGCGATTTCGTTGAGCGCACTGGAGACGCCGCCCCGCGTGGGGTCACGCATGCAGCGGATGCCGGTGGGCGTGGCGGCGACCATCGCGGCGACGAGCCCGTGCAGGGCCGCGCTGTCGCTTGCGACCGAGCTCTCAAATTCCAAACCCTCGCGCACGGCCATGACGGCAATCCCGTGCTCGCCGATCGAGCCGCTCAGGATGACGCCGTCTCCCGGCCGGGCCTGGTCTGCCGACAAACACAAGCCTTCAGGGACGACGCCCAGGCCCGAGGTGTTGATGAAGAGTCCGTCGCCACTGCCCTTTTCGACGACCTTCGTATCGCCCGTCACCACCTGGACTCCGGCACTTTCCGCAGCATGATGAAGCGAATTGACGACCTGCGACAGCGTCTCCATGGGGAGGCCTTCTTCGATAATGAACGCCGCGCTCAAGCAGAGCGGCTGGGCTCCGCCCATAGCGAGATCGTTTATCGTGCCGTGCACCGCGAGCGAGCCGATATCGCCGCCGGGGAAGAAAAGCGGCTGAACCACGAACGAATCCGTGGTGAAGGCCAGCCGCACGCCGTCCACACTCATAATTGCCTGATCGTCCAGCCTCGCCAGAATCGGGTTTTGAAAAGCCGGCAGGAAGATTTCGCGAATCAGATCCGCCGTCAGCTTGCCCCCGCTTCCGTGGCCGAGGAGAATTGTGCCCTTCGACGGCAGCGGCGTCGGACAGGTGAATTCCGGCTTGGGTCGATCGCTCAAAAACGTTGCTCTCAACTCACGGTAGCGACCCGTCGGTACTGGTAATAGGCCGCACAGGCTCCTTCGGAAGAGACCATCGGCGCGCCGAGCGGCGACTCCGGCTTGCAGCGGCGTCCGAAGGCCGGGCAATCAACAGGTTTCTTGAGCCCTTGAAGCACCTGCGCGCTGATACATTCGGCGGGCTCTTCCGCCGAGAACTCCGCCACATCGAAAATCTTCTCCGCGTCGTAAGCGGCGAATTCAGGACGCAGGCGCAGTCCGCTCTGCGCAATCAGGCCGACCCCGCGCCACTTGCGGTCGCAGACCTCGAACACTTCCTGCATGATCGCCTGCGCCGGCCGGTTACCCTCCCTGTTCACGGAGCGCGCGTACTGGTTCTCGACTTCCACGCGACCCTCTTCGAGTTGCGCGACGAGCATCGAGATTGCCTCCAGCAAATCGATAGGTTCGAAGCCGCCGACCACAAAGGGGACGTGAAACTCTCGAGCCAGCGCCTCGTACTCGCGGTATCCCATTACCGTGCACACGTGTCCGGGCGCGATGAATCCCTGGACGCGGTTGTGCGGCGAACCAAGAAGCAGCCGGATGGCCGGGGGAACGAGGACATGCGAGACGAGCATGGAAAAGTTCCGCAGCCCTTCGCGGCAAGCCTGCCAGACGGCCATGGCATTCGCGGGCGCAGTGGTTTCGAAGCCGATGCCGAAGAACACCACTTGGCGCTGGGGATTCGCGCGCGCCAATTTCAGCGCCTCGACCGGAGTGTAGACCACACGGACATCTCCCCCCGCCGCCTTCACCCGGAACAAGTCCGATTCCGACCCCGGCACCCGCAGCATGTCGCCGTAGGAAACAAAAATGACTTCCGGCTTTGAGGCGATTCGAATCGCCTTGTCGATGATTTCGAGCGGCGTGACGCACACCGGACATCCCGGACCATGAACGAGCGTGATTTGCCTGGGGACAAGCTCATCAATCCCATATCGCATCAAGGTGTGGGTCTGGCCCCCGCAGATCTCCATCAGCACCCAGGGCCGCGTGACGCGCCGGTGAAGCTCCGCCACTAAGGCTCGCGCGATACGTTCGTCGCGATATTCGTCGAGGTATTTCATCGCTTCCGTGCCCCGCCGCGGTCACCCCTGAAGGAATGCTCCAAGCACTGAGACACGCGGCTCAGGCCGTCAGGCTGCCCGGTCCTGCTCGTTTGACTCTCCCCTGGACTCTGGTCCTTCACCTTCGAGCAATCCCATCCCCCTGAGAATACGAAAAGTGCGCTCGGCCTCCTCGGCATCTACGCGGCTAATGGCGAAGCCGACGTGCGTCACCACGTAGTCGCCCACCCTGGCCTCCGGGACGAAGTCCAGTTGCACTGGCCGCGTGATGCCACCAAACTGTACCCGACCCACGCGACTGTCCTTCGTCTCTTCAATAGTCAGAATTCTTCCGGGCACTGCCAGGCACATCACCCACCTTCCTTTCCCGAGACGACCTCGCTCTTCGCGAGTTCATCCAAGCCACCCGCAGGCGCGAAGCGTCGCGGCGTGGCCCAATCCCACTCGCCTTGCAGCGTAAGCATTTCCTCGAATGCTGCAAAGCACTTCACGACCGACCGAATCGCCGATTCCACGGCCGCCGAGCGCGGCGCGCCGGCGAGCGCCTGTTCAATTTCCACGCCCAGCAACGCCAGCCGCGGAATCCTCTGGCGCAGGCTGGCCATCAGCCAGAGCGTCTCCGGCAGCCCCCACCCGTGGGTCGAAATCGCGCCGAGCGTGCGCGTCACAACGCACGCAGACGGCAACGGCACGAGGTGGAGCGTGCCCGCCGCCGCGCCTGAGGAAACGGCGTCGATGAAGAGAACCGCCTCCACGTCCCGCAGCACATCCATCAACTCGACGCCCTCCTGTGGCCGTTCGAGAAGCTCGCATCGGCAGCCGCCACGCTCTCGCAAACGTCGCACGATCTCGATGCCCGCACTGTCGTCGCCTGCCCAGGGATTGCCGCAGCCGACCACTCGCAAGGGCACACAAGGGAGTTGGTCGCCGCCGGGAATCTCGCGTTGACTGACAATTTTACTCACGGTCAAGCTTCAATCTCAGGAAGTGCGTGGAGCAGGAGATACAGGGATCGTAGTTGCGGATCAAGTCCTCGCAGGCCCGCGCGATCTCGGGCTCCGGCCGATCGAGGATTCCTGGCAGGTAAAGCCACAGATCGTCCTCCATGCGGCGATAGTTCTGCGATGTGGGCGGGACGATCTTGGCGAATTCCACCAGACCTTGGTCATTAATCTTGTAGCGGTGATAGAGGACTCCCCGAGGCGCTTCGGTGGCGGCGCATCCCTCCCCTGCATGCACCACCCTGAGATCCTCACGGCTCCGCGCCGGCTCCTGATAAGCCTCGATCAGCGACAGCGCTTCTTCGTAGGCGTGCGTCATCTCGATGGCCCGCGCCACGATGCCCTGGAAGGGATTGCGGCTGGGCCAGGTGATGCCACAAGTGTCTGCCGCCTCCCGAGCCCGCGGCATGAGCTTCTCACGATTCAGATTCAGTCGCGCCAGCGGGCCCACAAAGTAGCTGCTGCCGCTCGTCACCTTCCGAGAGTGGAGGGCCGTGGAGCGCTCGACGTGCTCTTCCGCGAAGACGCGCTCGAACTCGGCCGGCTCCACGTCAACCCCCGCGGAA
Organism: Terriglobia bacterium; assembly: GCA_020072655.1. Lineage (GTDB taxonomy): Bacteria > Acidobacteriota > Terriglobia > UBA7540 > UBA7540 > JAIQGB01. The sequence goes on from JAIQGH010000031.1 coordinate 11,343, forward strand.
GAAATGATCCGCCGCTCGTTCATCGGGTATTCGTCAGGATGAGAGACCGAGACGAACTCGTAGTCGGGAGCGAAGTCGGGAAACTTGAAGCCGGCGACAAGTCGCACAGTTTCGAGTGACGCGTTCAGTCCCCATTCCAAGTCGGCGTGGAGCTTCAGCAGGTCGCGCCGCCGCGGTACTTTGTAAAACCCTCCCACACAGACCGAGACCGGATGCGTGGCCCGGCCGCCCATCAATTCCAAGAGATTATTCCCGATTTTTTTCAGCCGCAGGCCCTGCTCGACTTCGCGTGGATGGTCGGCAGCCATGGCAATGGCGCTGTCATAGCCGAGGAAGTCCGGCGCCTGGAGCAGGTAGATGTGAAGCGCATGGCTCTCAATCCATTCCGCGCAATAGAGCAGGCGGCGAAGCAGGCGGATCTCAGGCCCGGGCTTCACGCCCAGTGCCGCCTCGAGCGCGTGCACGGAGCTCATCTGGTAGGCCACAGGACAAATCCCGCAGATGCGCGCCGTGATGTCGGGCACTTCCTGGAAATAACGGCCGCGCAGGAAGGCTTCGAAGAAGCGGGGCGGCTCGAAGATATTGAGCTTGACCTCGCGCAACTGGTCGCCTTCGGCGCGCACGTACAGCCCGCCTTCGCCCTCCACGCGCGTCAAATAATCCACTTTCACGGTCCGAAGAGGCAAGCTGGCGGGTTGAGTGTTCATCTGACTCATTGAGCGATCCTCTCCAACTTATCGCTGGCAGCGCGGAACGCGTCCGAGTAGCCGGTGAAGCCTCGCAGCAATTGGATGACGTGGCTGCGAGAAACGCCCGTGCTGAGCAGGTGGGCCGCCAGCGAATCGGGGTTGGGATTCTCCATCGGGCCGAAGCAGCCGTAGCAGCCACGGTTATAGGAGGGGCAAAGCGCCCCGCAGCCGGCATGCGTCAGCGGTCCCAGGCAGGCGATGCCTTGCGCCACCGTCACGCAGACGGTTCCCCGCCGCTTGCACTCCATGCAAACGGCGTGCGGCGGGAGGTGAGGCGCGCGGCCTTGCAGCAGCGCCGTCAGGACTTCCAGCGCCTGCACCTTGTTGATCGGGCAGCCGTTCAACTCCAAGTCCACCTTGACGTGCTTGGAAATGGGCGTCGAATCCTTCAGCGTGTGGATGTATTCCGGCCGGGCATAGACACAGCGGATGAATTCGTTCACGTCCTTCCAGTTCCGCAGCGCCTGGATGCCGCCCGTGGTGGCGCAAGCTCCGATGGTCATCAAGCACTTCGCGTCTTTGCGGATGGCGTGGATGCGCTCGACGTCTTCCGCCGTCGTGACGGAACCCTCAACGAGCGCGACGTCGTACGGGCCGGGCAGCGTCGCCGAGCTCGCCTCGAGGAAGTAGGCGATTTCCACCGCGCCCACCAAGCTGAGCAGCTCGTCTTCGAGATTCAACAGGGCGAGCTGGCAGCCGTCGCACGAGGAGAACTTGTAAACTGCCAGCTTGGGCCGCGCCTCGGAGGCCATATTAGAAATCCTCCTTGCCGAAGAAAGGTTCGATGGCCGCGAAATTGAGCACCGGCCCCTGTTTGCAGATGAACGTCGGGCCGAACTGGCAGTGGCCGCAGAAGCCCACGGCGCACTTCATGTTGCGCTCCATCGAGATATAGATCCGGTCTTTGGGGATGCGCCGGGCCAGCGCTTCGTAAATGACAAAGCGCATCATGATCTCCGGCCCGCAGGCCATCACCGCGGTTTTCTTGTGGTCGATGCGGATGCGGTAGAACAGTTGGGGGACAACGCCGACCAGTCCGCGCCAGCTCTCCTCACCCAGATCGACGGTGACCTGCACGTCGATGCCGCCCTGGCGCCATTGGTCAAATTCATCCGTGTAGAGCAAGTCAGCGGGAGTGCGAGCCCCGTAAAGCAGCACAACCTGCCCGTAGGCGCTCCTCTGGCGGAGGATGGAGAGAATGACCGGCCGCAGCGGCGCCAGGCCGATGCCGCCCGCCACGATGACCAGGTTGCTGCCTCGCGTCTTGTTGAGCGGCCAAGCGCTTCCATAGGGGCCGCGCACGCCAATCACGTCGCCCGCCTTGAGCCGCCCGATGGCCCGCGTCACGCTTCCCGCGTCACGGATCGTGTGGCCCAGCACTTCGGGCTGGCCGGGATCGGAACTCAAAGAGATGGCGACCTCGCCGGCGCCGGGAAGGTAAAGCATGTTGAACTGCCCCGCCTGGAAGCGGTAGTTGGCGCGCTCTTCCGGATCGGCGAAAACCAAGGAAAACATCGAGATGCCGACCGCCGTAGGTTTGACGTCCTGGATCGTCGCCAGGTGCGGCAACATCGGATCGATCGGCTTGCGAACTTCGCTAGTTAGAAACGCAGTGCTCACTTGCCTCCCTTCGCGCGAATGGCGTTGACTTCCTCCGTAATCTCAATCCCCACTGGGCACCAGGTAATGCACCGGCCGCAGCCCACGCAACCGGATGTCCCGAACTGGTCGATCCAGGAGGCGAGCTTGTGGGTCAACCACTGACGGTAGCGCGAGCGGATCGTGGGACGACTGTTTCCGCCGTGGACGTGCGAGAAGTCCCGGTTGAAGCACGAATCCGCCACGCGAATCCGCTCCGCCGAGGTGGCGCGCAGGTTGCTCACGTCCTCCACCGTCGTACAGAAGCAGGTCGGACAGACCAGCGTGCAATTGGCGCACGACAGGCATCGTGTGGCGACCTCGTCCCATTGGGGGCTTTCCAGGTTCTCGTAGAGCACATCGGGGAGATCGTCCGTGAGCATGTGGCGGCCGTCCTGCCGCTCGGCGCGCTGGATGACCCGGCTGGCGCGCCCCAAATCGAAGGCGGTAGCAGCCTCCCAGGGGACATCACCGAGCACCTCCGCGCCCGCTTCAGAACCAATCTCCACCAGGAAGATGTCCGGCAGCTCAGTCAATGCCAGATCAAAGCCCCCCGTGACCTTGGGGCCGGTCTTCATGGAGGCGCAAAAGCAAGTGGCGCCCGAGTGACTGCAATTCACCGCCAGGACGAACACTTGCTCACGCCGAGCGGCATAGTGCGGGTCGCGAAACTCGCTGCCGATTAGCACACGGTCCTGAATCCCAATGGCCGCCACGTCGCAAGCGCGCACGCCGATAAAGGCATAGCGCGGAGGCGGCTCTTGGGACGGTCGGATCGTCCAACTGCCGTTATTCTTCTCGACGGAGAAGAGGCGCAGCCGGGACGGATGGAGAAACTGTTTCCAGGAATGTGGCCCGACGCCATAGCTGAAGTATTGGTTGTCGGGGGCTTTCTTCAGGCGGTAGTGGGCGGGCTGCTGCTCGTCGGTCCAACCCTGCGGCAGATCATCGAGTCCATCGATCTCGTCCAGCACGATGGCGCTGTCGCGGACGGTCGGGCCGACCAGAGTGTACCCGGCTGCGCGCAGGTTATCAAAAACCTGCTGGAGCGAGCCCTTGGGCATCGCCACGCTCGCCGAGACCCGCGGTAAACTGGCCGACATAAAGCTCTTCCTCCTCACCCTAGGCGAAGACGTCAAGCAACTGCAGGCGCGTGGCAATCAAGCGCGACCCGATCACTTCCGCGAGAGCACGATAAAGCTCGAACCCGAACTCACAATCCTCGCGGCACAAGTCCATGAGCGCCCCGCCTTTAACCCCCAGGGCTTCGGTTTCCTGCGTGGCGCGTGCGGAGGCGGTCTCCAGGCGCGGCTCCACCAGCGCCGACCAACTGAAGACGTCGCCCGGACCTGCGGTCATGATCGATCGCCGCCCTTTGGAGGGCACATGGACGTCAATGGCCACTTGGCCGGTCTTGACGATGTACAGGTATAGACTGGGATCGCCCTCGTGGAAAATTGTCTGGCCTTCCGGGTAACGGAACGTCTCGCCCGTCGAAAGCAGTTTCTCTTGCACCCGCGGGGAGAGGTTAGCTAGAAAACTTCCAAACCAGTGGGTCTGTTCCGGCATATTCTTCCCCCAGAAATCGCTTCTCTTGGATTCAGCGAGCACGCAACGGGCCAATTGGCTTTTGCCCGCAGTCACTTCGAGAATTGCGGTACCACGTAAAGGAGAAAGCGGATGAGGTAACTTGTCACAGTTTCAGTGAATTGTCAGACTCCATGTCTGGGGAGATGAGTGAAGGTGTTCACAACTCACGAGGGACAAAGTGTCCGCTTTGTGGGTGTTCGGCCTCAGCCACGAAAGGATGTACTACCGTTCGACCTGCCGGTGCCAGCTTCGGGCTTTAAGCCAGTTCGCCAGGCAATGAGACCACAGTGAAAGGACCTGGTCGGTCGGCGCGAGCCCGACCCCGTGCGGCCCGTGTTGAAAGATGTGGATCTCCGCAGGCACGCCGGCCTTTCGCAAGGCCAGGTAGAACAGGATGCTGTTCTCAGGCGGCACAGTCCTATCTGCATCGGTGGCAAACAGGAACGTGGGCGGCGTTTCCCGCGTGACCTGGTTTTCGTTGGAAAGAAGTTCAACAAGCTTGGGATCGGGATTCTTTCCCAGCAAGTTCTCCATTGAGCCCCGGTGCACATATTCGGTGGTGAAGGAAATCACCGGATAGGCCAGGATCGCGAAATCCGGCCGACAACTCACGCGGTCGATAGGATCGACAGCCCGCGGATCCCCGTTATCAAAATGTGTAGCGACTGTTGAGGCCAAGTGGCCGCCAGCAGAAAAACCCCAGATTCCAATGTCGTCCGCATTGAGATGAAATTTCTGGGCGTTCCACCGCATCGTCCGCAGGGCGCGCTGGGCATCAAGCAGGGGCGCAGGATGGTGATAGCGCGGGCCGAGGCGATACTTCAGCACGAAAGCAGCGATGCCGATGGAATTCAGCCACTGAGCGATTTGCTTCCCTTCGTGGTCCATAGCCAGCTTTGCGTACGCCCCGCCAGGGCAAACAACTACCCCAACGCCGGTAGCAGTGCTCGCCGGCGGCAGGTAGAGGGCCAGCGTGGGTTTGTCGGCATCTTCATCCCCAACGGCACCCGGCGCCCTCCCCTCCCACAGAGGCACGATCTTCGGCCCAGCGGATGTCTCTTCCGCCGCAACGCTGGGCGCCCAAACCACGGCCCAACATGCGGCGAGAATGATGAAAACCAATAGGGACTTCCGGAATCTCATCTTCTTGTGTCCTGTGCGATCACTTCATAACGGGCAAGTGTTGGAGGGCTGCGTGAATCTTCTCCTCCGGATAGGAATAGTTCTCCAATTCCCCGGCGAAGTACTTGTCATACGCGGCCATGTCGAAATGCCCGTGCCCGCTCAGGTTGAAGAGGATCGTCTTCTCCTTCCCTTCCTCTTTGGCCTTCCGCGCCTCGTCAATCACGCACGCCACCGCGTGGGAGGTTTCAGGCGCAATGATCAGACCCTCGGAGCAGGCGAACGTGATGGCCGCTTCAAAGCACTTTAATTGCGGGTAGCTGACAGCTTCGATTACGCCCTCGCGATGGAGCAAGCTCACGAGCGGCGCCATACCGTGGTAGCGCAACCCTCCAGCGTGGATGCCCGGCGGAATGAAATCGTGACCGAGCGTATCCATCTTGAGCAGCGGCGTCATCCCGCTCTTATCGCCGAAATCGTAAGCGTAAAGACCTTTGGTCATGGTCGGGCACGCCTCGGGCTCAACGCCGATCAAGCGGATGTCCTTCCCCGCCGCCTTCAAGGGCACGAAGGGAAAGGCCATTCCCGCAAAGTTGCTCCCGCCGCCGCAGCACCCGATCACAACGTCGGGAAAGGCGCCGGCGCGCTTCAACTGCTCGATCGCTTCCTGGCCGATCACGGTCTGGTGGAGCAGCACGTAATTGAGGACGCTGCCCAGCGAGTAGTTCGTGTCCTGGCGCCCCGCGGCATCCTCGACGGCCTCGCTGATGGCGATGCCCAGGCTGCCCGGTGAGCTGGGATCTTCTTCCAGGACCTTCCGTCCAGCATTCGTCTGGTCGCTGGGCGAAGGGATGCACTTCGCTCCCCAAGCTTCCATCATCGTCCGCCGATGCGGCTTCTGCTCGTAGCTCACCCGCACCATGTAGACCATGCACTCGAGGCCGAAGAAGTTGCAGGCCAGCGCCAGCGCGCTTCCCCACTGCCCCGCTCCGGTTTCGGTGGCTAGCCGTTTGATGCCTGCCTGCCGGTTGTAGTACGCCTGCGCGGCCGAGGTATTGGGCTTGTGGCTGCCGGCGGGCGAAACGCTCTCGTTCTTGTAGAAAATCTTCGCCGGCGTCCCCAGCGCCTGCTCGAGCCTGAAGGCGCGCACAAGAGGCGTCGGGCGCCAGAGCCGCAGAATGTCGAGCACCGGTTCGGGAATGGGGATCGTCCGCGCCGCGCTGACTTCCTGCTCGATGAGGGCCATCGGGAAGATCGCCGCGAGCAGGCTGGGATCGGCAGGCTGCCACGTGGCGGGATTGAGGGGCGGCTCGAGCGGCTTCGGCAGGTCCGGAACCACGTTGTACCAGGATTTGGGAAGCTCACGTTCACTGAGCAGGATGCGGTTGTCCATGAATGTATCCTCGTTGGTTATAGGTTCGGCTCGGTCAAACCGCGACCGGGGCGAGGCCAGAAATAGAAGTGGAACATCCCCAGCGGTCGGATTCGCCCGCCGATAAAGTGAGGAGAATAGCACAAGAAGGCAGCCAAGTAGCCAACGCCGCGTTGCCCCCGCTGCCGCAAAGGTAGTCCGTCTTCGGCTTGAAATCTGCGCGGCGCACGGGAACCAAACTGTCAAATCTCAACCACGGCATCCGTCCTATCTAGGTGGGACACCCTCAATGGCTCGTTTCCAAATGTGCCAATTTCCTCTTCAACCTGCCGCACGACGTCCTTGCTATAGGGAATGAAGTGGTGTCCGGAGATCAGGATGGTCGCGCCGAGCCATAGCTTGGCGCGATTCATCGAATACCGGGCGACGATGTGAAAGAAGTATTTCCAGTACGCCCTCCGGTAGGAAGACCTCAAGCCTTGATGCCAGATGGAACGGAGCAAGATCTTGATGATGCTTCCCATGGTCGGCTGGTGAGCAGGCCGCTGGGGCTTCCTACTCCCCCATTTCCGGAGTGAACGTTGCGCGCGTTCGTAGAATTTCGTCGGTTCGTAGATGGAGGCAATCGTCTTTTGAAAACCCCTCCGGAGAACCGCGGTCGGCAGCGCTGTATGGAAGTTGGGCGGCGTGGAGTCGCTATTGTGCACGCTCGCTTCGATCAAGCGCCCCTCCTTCTTCATTCGATCGTAGAGCGCGGTTCCCGGCACGGCGTGCAAGAAATTGATCATCGCCCAGGGGATCGCTGCCCGCTCAATAAAGAGAATTTGTTGCTCGAAGATGTCTTCGGGGTCGGAGTCAAACCCGACGACGAATCCTCCCGTGACCCAGAGCCCGCTCCGGTTAAGAAGCTCGAGGGAGGCCATGGGATCCATGACCAGGTTCTGGAATTTTCTCGCTTCGACCAGGGACTCTCTCGAAGGGCTTTCGATCCCCAGAAACACATAAAAGAAGTTCGCCTTCACCATCGCCTCAATCAGCGCCGGATGCCGGGCGAGGTCCATTGACGCTTCGGTGTAAAACATCAGCGGGAAACCTCGGCTCCGCTGCCACTTTTCCAGCTCCCGGGCCAGTTCCAGAGCCAGCCGGTGATTGCCAATGAAATTGTCATCGACGATAAAGACCTGCTTTTTCCATCCCAGACTCAGAAGCGTGTCTAGTTCCGCCAGTACTTGTTCGGGCAGCTTGGTTCGCGGCTTTCGTCCGTAAAGCGCAATAATATCGCAGAACTCGCACTGAAACGGACAGCCACGGGAAAACTGAATCGACATGGAGGCATAGGAGTCAGTTTTCAAAAGGTCAAATCTCGGTACTGGGGTTCTGGCGACGTCCGGCTTTGCTTCGATGGTGTATAGCCTTTTCGCTGTGCCGTCCTCGAGGTTTCTAGCGATGTTGTCGAACACCTCATCCACTTCGCCGACGACGACATGATCGGCGAGCTTTAGCGCTGCATCCGGTTCGCTGCTCGCGTAAGGTCCGCCCACGATCGTACGCCGGCCCAGGCGACGGGCGCGGGCAAGGAGGTCCGCCCAGCACAAGTCCTCATCACGGAGGTCCTCGACGGCCTGGTCAATCAAGCGAATGGTCCATTCCTGGGGACACAAGGCGGCCACCGTGATGAGTCCCAGCGGCGGCATTATGGCCTTTTCACTGAGGACCTGGATCATGCCCGTGAAGGTCCAGAACGACGTTGGGAACTTGGGCCAGACCATGAGGACTTTGATCCGTTTGCCCAGCGGAGGAAAGGCGGGAGGAGTCTCTGGATGCGAGGAAGACCCGACGCTCATGCTTGACAGCTCCATGGTCTGGTGAAAATCCCGTATCCCCTATGGGCGCCGCGGGCTGAGGCCAAAAGCGACAATCCTACCTCGCCGACGGCCCGATTCGCCACTGATCGAGCGAGCAGGATAGCATAGGAAAGCACCAAGTTTCCGTGAGAGTTGAAGTTGAAAAGTCGGGTTCGCAGGCATATAGTGAAGGGAACCTGGTGAGCAATTTTTGAAAGGAAAGGCGAGACATCCCTGTGGGCCGGATCTTCAGTAACCCTCGACGACCTTCTACCCTGACGTAGCGTCGATCCTCTACGGGATCAATCTAGAGCGTGCTTGGGGGAAGGAGGTGGCTATGTCATTCCGACTTCGCGTCACCTTGAGTGTATTTCTCTTTTTGCTGGCTCCCTTGTTGAGGGCGCAGACCCCATCCCTGTCCCCCGCTGGGGCCGAGGTGGCCGAGCGCATTGCTCCCTCGGTCGCACTCGTCCTTGTCGGGGATGGCGGCAGGACGCAGGGAGAAGCGATTGCCGTGGTAGTAAGGAGCGACGGAGTCTTGCTGACGACCTATCACACCATCAAGGAGGCAAGTGCCGTTCAGATTCAACTGCAGAATGGTGAGACTTTCGATCGTGTCGACCTGCTCGCTTATGATGAGCGCCGCGACGTGGCTGCTGTTCGCATCTCGGGGACCGGGTTAGCCACCGCGCCGATTGCGGGGCTCGCGGACGTCCGGCCGGGTCAGCAGGCGTACGTCGTATCGCACGTAGCGGGCTCCACTTGGACAACCTCCGCCGGGATCATCAGCGGCGTCAAGATGGCCGACGAAGTTCCCGGCGCCGGACACGGTTATCGTCTGCTGGAATTCACTGCACCCATCTCTCCCGAGTCCAGTGGGGGCATCCTCGTGGACGCGCAAGGCCGCACTCTGGGAATAGCCGTCGGAACCTTAGCGGGCGGACAGAACCTCAATTTCGCTGTCCCGCTGGAGAGTGTCCTAGGGCTCGCGCAAATGTCGGGCGGGACAACCTTTCCGCCAGGCGCCGGCCTACGGCCGACAACCCAGGAAACACCCCCGATTCCGCCCCCACCAGCGCCCCCGCCAGCACCCCCGCCCAGACGGGGGGTCGAAGTTTTTCGTGCCTCCGAGTCCGAACCCGAAGTCCAGCCTATCAACCCTACTGGATCCGAACTCTCCCGCGCCATCGACAGTCACGACCCTATCCAGATCCTGCGCAACTTCCGAACGATGTTCATCATTTCCAGGACGGTTTGGTTGAAGGTGGACCTCATGCAGGAGGCCATGCAGAAGGAGCCGGCGTTTACGGCCTGGGGCCTGGCCATTGTCTCCGACCCGCGAATCGCGGATGTCCGCCTGACCGTGGACCGTGTCTTGTTCACATGGACATGGACGTACGAAATGGTGCACCAGAACAGTGGGATTATTCTCGCCACTGGGAAGCTAAATGCCATCGCCGGCGGGGCAGCCACCTCCAAAATAGCTGACGCGGTGGTACTGGAGATCGGCAAAGCCCGCGGTATCCCAGCAGGCGTGGCGCGACCAGCGATACATTGACCCGGGCCCGATGGGGGCCATCGCGGCGGTAGACTCGCAAGGCTTCAGGCTCAAAACACCCAAGGCATACACTGCATGCCGTGGCAGCCACGAACCACGGTTCTGTCAGCACCCCATTCGTCAACCGACGGAGCGAGGAAAATTGCGGAGGAGGGCAATAAAGTAGCTAGCGCTGCGCTCCGCGACTCCGCTCCCTTGAGCCGTGCCGGAGCGGGGTGCTATGCTCGAAAGGATGGACGAGGCAACGAAGGTCGGCCCCAGCGTCAACACAGCGCCGGAGCAATACTGCGCGTTGCTCGAGGTTTCGCAGGCGATCGCGGCGCACCGGGACCTTTCCGCCCTTTTCCATGATTTGGCGCAGCGGCTCCATCGCGTGGTCAGATTTGATTTTCTCGCCTTGATTCTTTACGACCCCGCGCGCAATACCTTACGCCTGCACGTCCTGGAGAGCTCAATCTCTCCTTATGCCGAACTGGGGATGGAGAAACCGCTCAGCGAAACTCCCGCCGGACTCGTGGTGGAAACCCAGAGGCCGCTGGTTGTCCAGAATATCGACCAGGAAACCCGCTTCCCGGAAATCCTCAGCCTGATGCGCGAGAACGGCGTGAAATCCTTTTGCGGGCTGCCTCTCACCACGGCGCACCGGCGCGTAGGCGTGCTGGGCTTCGGCAGCGTCAAGCAGGATGCCTATCCTGCGGACAATCTGGGTTTTCTCGAGCGAGTCTCCGCCCAGGTAGCGCTCGCCGTGGACAATGCCTTGAATTTCCAGAAGGCTCAGTCTTACCAGCAACAATTGGGCCGCGAGCGCGACCGGCTGCGTGTTCTGCTGGACGTGACCAACACCCTGGTCGCCAATCTCGATCTTCGCGAACTCTTGAAGGCCATCGCCGGCTGCCTCGAGCGGGTCATGCACCACGATTACACCGGCCTATCGCTTTTCGACCCTGCCATCAATCAGTTGCGCCTGCACGCGCTGGATTTCCCCCAAGGAAAGGGCCTCCTGCAAGAGGAGATGATCGTCCCCCTGGAAGGCACGGCCGCCGGCGAGGTTTTCCAGACGCGCCAACCGTTGCTCGTCGGGCCCGCCAATTACGGCCGCTTCCAAGCCGATGTCGCCCGGACGTTCGTGGAAGAGGGGCTGATGTCGGCGTGCATTGTCCCGCTGGTCAGTTCCAAGCAGAGCCTGGGAACGCTCAGCCTGGCCAGCTTGCGCGAGGGAGCATTCACGCAGGAGGACGTTGATCTGCTCACCCAGGTCGCCAACCAGGTTGCCATCGCCGTGGAAAACGCCCTGGCCTTCCAGCAGATCGACGAGCTCAAAAACAAGCTGGCGGAGGAAAAGCTTTACCTGGAGGAGGAAATCCGCACCGACCACAACTTCGAAGAGATTGTGGGCGAAAGCGCCGCCTTGAAGCGCGTCCTCAGCCAGGTCGAAACCGTAGCGCCCACCGATTCCACTGTGCTCATTCAGGGCGAAACCGGAACCGGCAAGGAGTTGGCAGCACGCGCCCTCCACAACTTGAGCCGACGGCGGGACCGGACCTTCGTCAAAGTGAACTGCGCAGCCATTCCCACGGGACTCCTGGAGAGCGAGCTCTTCGGCCATGAACGCGGCGCTTTCACCGGCGCAATTTCACAGAAGATTGGCCGGTTCGAGCTCGCCCACCAGGGAACGCTGTTCCTCGATGAAGTCGGGGACATCCCCCTCGAGCTCCAACCCAAGCTGCTGCGCGTTTTGCAGGAGAAGGAATTCGAAAGACTGGGCAGCACGCGCACCATCCGCATCGATGTTCGCGTGGTCGCCGCCACCAACCGCGACTTGACGAATATGGTCGCCGAAGGCGAATTTCGCAGCGACTTGTACTACCGCCTGAACATCTTCCCCATCGAAATGCCAGCCCTACGAGAGCGACCGGAGGATATCCCGCTTTTGGTCCGCTACTTCGCGCAGAAATTCGCCCGCCGCGCCGATAAATTGATCGAATCCATCCCTGCCGAGGATATGGAAGCACTCACCCGCTACCACTGGCCCGGCAACGCCCGAGAGCTTGAGAACCTCATTGAGCGGGCCGTGATTCTAACGCGCGGGCCCGTGCTTCGCCTCCCTCTTTCCGAGCTACGATCCCTTACGGAAGCTTCCCCTCCCGTCCCCCCGACGCTCCAGGCTGCGGAACGTGAAATCATCCTCCGGACCCTTCGTGAAACCAATTGGGTCATAGGGGGCCCAGCGGGCGCCGCAGCTCGTCTCGGCCTGAAGCGAACCACCCTGCAATCACGCATGAAGAAGCTGGGGATTGCAAAGCTCGCCTAGTGCCGATATATCGGCGCTTGCCGAAATGTCGCCTCCAAGGGCCTTGCCGCAGACCGCAGAAACCCCGAGATTTGTACATATCTTCTTTGTGTACAAGCAGATAAAAATGTGACTGGATTTCGTCGCAGCGGAACTTGGTGTGCTCTCCTGAGCGTGTGGGAGGATAATATGCTCAGGGTCACCACGGAACTTAGCGGGCAAGAGATCAGGCTCAGAGTCGAAGGCAAACTTGCTCGGCCCTGGGTCGAAGAGTTGCGCCGTTGCTGGGTGCACAACGCGGGCATCTATAAAGGTCAGCCTGTGGCGGTCGATTTGACGGGTCTAACGTTCATCGACGCGGAGGGAAAAGAATTGTTGGGCTGGGTCCACCAGTCAGGCGGCAAGCTCGTGGGTTCGGGTTTGATGGCCAAGTCGATCATCGAGGAGATTACGGGGCCATGCACGGTCGAGGGTGTGAAGCAGTCGAAAGCCGCAACCCTCAAGGCCCTCGCGCTGGTTATTTTGCCTTTACTACTTGTCCGCAACAGCCTCAACGCGCAGGACAAGACCCCTCTGCGGCTGACGCTGCGCGAGGCAGTTCAAATCGCCCTGAAAGAGAACCCGCAAGTCCAGATTGCCAATCTGAATCTGGCGGAGAGCGAGCAGGACCGCAACATCGCCCGGTCGAGCCTGCTGCCCCAGGCGGGATTTGAGGCCGTGGATCGGGCCACGCGGTTCAACATCTACGCGCAGTTTGGCAAGAAGTTTCCTGGGATAGCGCAGCACTCGGGGCCCTTTCAGTTCTTCCAGGCGGGCCCGAATTTTGCGATGCCGATCTTCGATTTGACGCTCTGGCGGCGCTGGCAAGCGGCGCATCACGGGGTGAATGCCTCAGAAGCGCAGCAGAGCACCGTGCGCGAGCAGGTTGTTTTGCTGGTCGTTTCGCAATATCTGAGCGGCTTGCGGGCAGGAGCGGCGGTGGACGCGGCGCGCTCGCGCGTGGAGCTGGCGCAAGCCCTTTTCGATCAGGCCCAAGACCTGCAACGCCACGGTGTCGGAACGGGAATCGACACGCTGCGCGGCAACGTGCAACTCCAAAATGAGAAACAACGACTGCTCGAGGCCGAGACCCAGCAGAAGGTGGCGCTTTATGGATTAGTCCGGCTGCTCAACCTGAACCCTGACCAAACGGTTGAGCTGGCCGATCAGCCGCGTTTCTTCGAAACACCGCAACTGGAAGCCGACCAGAGCCTGCAAAAAGCGTACGAGACGCGGCCGGAGATGAAGACTCTGGCCTCGCAGGAGCAGATCGCGAGACTGCAGAAGAAAGGGGCCAGCGAGTCACGGCTGCCCTCGCTGGTGATGGGGGGCGGCTGGGCCTACCAGGGACTATCGGCGCCGAGCGCTATTCCATCTTACACGTACCAGTTGACGGTGGACGTTCCACTCTTTACCGGCGGCCGCATTCGCTCCGAAATCACCCGGGCCGATCTCGAGATCAGGAAAGTGGAGCGGCAGCGAGACAATTTGCGCGACCAGATTGCCTTGGAAGTGAAGTCGGCGATTGCGCAACTGGAGTCCGCGCGGCACGAAGTGGACGTGGCCAACCTGGGCATCAAGCTCGCCCAGGAGGAAGTATCGCAAGCGCGCGACCGCTTTCAGGCCGGTGTGGCCAACAACATTGAAGTGATCACGGCCCAGGATGAACTGGCGCGGGCCAACGACAATCAGATCGGGGCCCTCTACCGCTATAACCAGGCGCGGGCCGACGTATCTCACGCCATCGGCCAGATCGAAGAGCTCTATACCAAGTGAGGTGGGTCAATTATGGATTCGAAGGTGGCTGAACTGGAAAGAGAACTGAATCGGGAGGCGCCCGCCACGCCGGAGACCCCGCCGGAAAAGGGCGGGCTGGCGGAACGTTGGGCCAACCCCCAGTTCCGCCGGGCGGTCGTAGGCGGTGCGGCGGCCGTTGCCCTGCTTACGGTTGGCCTGGTCATTTACTATCACAACCGTGTGAGCACGGATGACGCGCAGGTGGACGGCCACATCACCCCCATGGCCTCGAAGATTTACGGCAATGTCGAGCAGGTAGTGGTGGATGACAACCAGCACGTGAACGCCGGGCAAGTGCTCGTGCGCATTGATCCCCGCGATTATCAGGCGCGGGTCGATCAGGCGAAAGCCGCGCTGGCGGTGGCCGAAAGCCAGTTCCAGGCCGCAACCGTCGGCGTGCCTCTCACTCGCGAAACCACGCGCAGCGGGTCATCCAGCGCCGATGCGCTACTCGATGCCGCGCAGGCCAACTACGACAAAACGAAGTTTACTTACGAGAAGGATTCCACCGCGGATCTCGACTTCGCGCGCGCCAACGTGGCGGCGCGACAAGCAGATTACGACCGCGCACAGGCGGATCTGGAGCGCATGAAACCGCTGGTGGCCAAAGACGAAATCTCCAAGCAGCAGTACGACGCTTACCTGGCGGGGGCGCGCGTGGCGGAGAGTCAGTTGAAAGCCGCCCAGGAAAAGCTGGCCTCAGCGGGAAAGGAGGCGCAGGCCGCGCGCGGATCCATGGAAGCCGCCAAGGCGCAGGTGGAACATGCCCGGGCGATGGTCCAGCAGGCCCTGGCCAACCAGAAGCAGGTGAACATCCGGCAGGCGGATGCCGCCTCCGCCGAAGCGGCGGTGGCCAGAGCGAAGGCGGACTTGGCGGCGGCAGAGCTCCAGCTCAGCTATACCACCATCACCGCGCCCATCGAGGGCGTGGTCACCAAGAAATCCGTCGAGCCGGGGCAGATTGTGCAGCCGGGGCAGGGACTCTTCGTGCTGATTCCGCTCCGAGACGTCTGGGTAACCGCCAACTTCAAGGAGACGCAGCTCGCGAAAGTCCGCGCCGGCCAGAAGGCTGAGGTAAAGGTGGATATGTACGACAGGACGTTCACCGGCCACGTGGATTCGATCGCGGGCGCGACGGGCGCGCGCCTGAGCCTGCTGCCGCCGGAAAACGCTACGGGCAACTTCGTGAAAGTGGTGCAGCGGATTCCCGTCAAGATTGTGCTCGACCCCGTCCCGCCGGAAAAGGCGATCCTGCGGCCGGGCATGAACGTGGACGCGACGATTATTACAAAGTGACAAGGGACATGTGTCGAGTGACGAGACAACGGAGTCGAAAGTTGACAGTCGAGAACCTAAAGCTCTGGACCGCGGAGGTTTTTGCGTTCGACCCTCGACATTTGACTCTTGAATGCTGAAGGCTGACGGCCTAAGGCCCCACAATGGACTGGTTTCTCTCCCAAGTCCGCAAAGACGGGCAAACGAATCCGTGGGTTATCGCCTTCACGGTGATGCTCGCGACGTTCATGGAGGTCCTCGACACGAGCGTCGCCAATGTCGCCCTGCCACACATCGCCGGGGACCTCTCCGCCGGCGTGGACGAGAGCACCTGGGTGCTCACCTCCTATCTGGTTTCCAACGCCATCGTTCTGCCGCTCACGGGCTGGCTATCGTCGATCTTCGGGCGCAAGCGGTTCTACATGACCTGCGTGGCGATTTTTGTCGTCAGCTCGTTTCTCTGCGGGATGGCGCCCAGCCTCGGCCTGCTGGTTCTCTTCCGCGTCTTACAGGGCGCCGGCGGCGGTGCGCTGCAACCCATCTCGCAGGCCATCCTCGTCGAGAGTTTCCCCAGGAACAAGCAAGGCATGGCGATGGCGGTCTACGGCATGGGGGTGGTCGTAGCCCCCATCATCGGGCCCACGCTCGGCGGGTGGATTACCGACGACTACTCCTGGCACTGGATCTTCTTCATCAACATCCCGGTCGGCATCCTCTCTCTCCTGATGACTTCGCTGCTCATCCACGACCCGCCCTACCTCGTGCGCCGGCAACTCAAGGGGCTGAAGATCGATTACCTGGGTCTGGGCTTCTTGAGCGTCGGACTGGGCTTCCTTCAGGTGGTGCTCGATAAAGGGCAGCGGGAAGACTGGTTCGGGTCAAACTTCATCGTCGGGTGCTCCGTCCTGGCCGTCGTCGGGCTGCTGGGGGCTCTGCTTTGGGAGTTGACGCGGAAAGATCCCATCGTCGATTTTCGCATGCTGAAGGAGCGCAACTTCGCCATCGCTACCTTCACCATGTTCATGCTGGGCTTTGTCCTCTACGGCAGCACGGTGTTGCTTCCCATCTTTCTGCAGACCCTGATGGGTTATACGGCAATGCTGAGCGGCCTGGTTCTTTCCCCCGGCGGATTGGTTACCCTGCTGGCGTTGCCGATTGTCGGGCGTCTGTCCCAGAAGTTCGAGGCGCGGTGGTTGGTGGTCGTAGGACTGGCGATCACCGGCGTCGCGCTGCTGCGCATGTCAAACTTCAACCTCGACATCGATTTCTGGACCGCCCTCAAAGCCTGGACGATCTCCCGCATGGGCTTGGCCTTTCTGTTTGTGCCCATCAATGTGATGGCGTTCTACTACATCCCCAAAGAAAAGATGAACAGCGCCACCGGCCTCATCAACCTGGCGCGCAACATCGGCGGCAGCGTCGGGATCGCCAATGTGACGACCATGCTGGCGCGCCGCGCCCAGGTCCATCAGGACATCCTGGTCGGCCACTTGACCCCGCTCAATTCCGCCTACCGCGCGGCGATTTCCGGCGCCAGCCAATTCCTGATGGGGCAGGGGTCGAACGCTTCCCAGGCACTCACTCAGGCCCAGGGATTGATCTATGGGAACCTGATTCGTCAATCCACGATGCTGGCCTTTGTCGATACGTTCTGGCTGCTCGGCCTGACGTTTCTCGCCATGATCCCGCTGATGTTCATCATGAAAAGCGCCAAGCCGCACAAGGCCACCGTGGCGGTGCACTGAGCCGAAGGGCCGGGAAATCCCCTTCCGGAACCGGTTTCCCGCTAAGCAGAGAGCCCTTGCCCAACTCTGGCAAGTATGCTAGGCTACAATCTCCAGGAGACGGCGCCTCCTGCCGGGCGGCGGGGCGATGGGCGGGGCCTTGAGGAGCGGACACCCCGTGCTGTCTAGCCTGGGGAAAGAACCGGCAATCAGATGCAAGGACCGCAGCGGAACAAATTTAGAGGAAACGAACCCAAGATGTTGTTGCTGATCAATGAGTTACAATGTTTGGTAACAAGCCCAAAACGCACCCTGCCTCGCCCTTGGCAGGCGGCACGAACCGCCGGAAGCCCAACCGTCGGACAATGTTACCGAGGCAGGAACCGTGTCCCGACTCCCCTGGAACGCGCAAGCCCAATAAGTAATGTTGAGCGCATTTGACCAATACCATATAATCCCCCGCAGATGGGTATACCACTCAAGCTGGGCAAGGCCGATTCTTCCGGTGCCGCACGACGAAGCACGCGTCTGGCCATTGCCATCCCCATTACCATCAGCGGCAAGGATGCGGGCGACCGCGCATTCAAAGAGAACTCCCGCACCGTCATCATCAACAAGCAAGGGGCGAAGATCGTGGCTGTCCACGAGCTCGCCCTCGGCTCGGAAGTCGCAGTGGAGAACCGCGCCCTGGGCCGCTCGGCCAAGGCAACGGTGGTCTGGCTGGGTGACCGTAAATCCTCAAAGGATCCCCAGGAAGTGGGCGTGCAATTGTTCGAAGCCCAGAACATCTGGGGAATTGATTTTGCCCCCGAGGATTGGCAGGAAGGCCCGCCCATCGGCGAAGGTGGGCGGCGGCTTGAAAAGGCGCCCGCACCCGCCGCAGGTCCCACTGCCCCGATGAAGCCTGGCGAGGTGACAATTCCCTCTCCCGCCGCAGAAGCGCCTCCCATGGAAGGAGCAGGAGCTCCAGTCGCGCCTCCGGTCGAGTCCGAAGCTCTCGAGGAGCGTTTCCGGCAGCTCGAACAAAGGCTCGCCAGCCTCTCGCAAGAGCTGGCCCAAAGGGCGCAAGCGCCCGCTGCGGAGGTTCGACCGCAAGAGACACCGGCCTCCCCCGCACTCGAGCAACGGCTTGCCGAGAGCGAGAAACAGCTCGCAGCCCTCCTGGCGAGAGTCGAAAAGCTTTCGCCGACGGCTACTACAACCGGCGTCGCACCAGCGCAAGCTGACCTTCGTGAGGTCGACGCAGCCCTTAGCCGGGCGATCCAGGGTTTCCAGGAGCAGGTCCAGAAAGGAACGGAAAGTGCCGCCGCCCAACTTCGCGAAGCCGGCGAACGCGAAGCTGCACGGATCGGCGAGCTTGCAGAAGAACAGGTGGGAAAGCGGGCCGGGGACGCGCTCGAATCCCTCCACGCCGCCGCCGAGCAGCAACACGCCGGGTTCGAGGAGCAGGCTGCGGCATCCCTCGAGTCGCTTCGTCAAAAGGTCAGCAGTCTGATTGAGCCCCTGCAGGGGCAGATCGACCAGGCCGTCGGCGAGGCGCGCGACAAAGTCGCTCGCGACGTGGAGGCCCTGCTGCAAAGGACGGCCGCGACGTTGCTGGAAACGGCGTCGCGCGATCTGGAGAAGCGCGTCGCCGGGACGTCCGCCCGGCTCACCGCCGAACTCCAGGCCGCGGCGAAGGCCTTGGTGGACGACACCCGGCTGCAGTTCGAGATTACCAAGCAGAGCGCGCTGGAAAGCCTGACCCAGGACGCCAAGCAGGTGGCCAAGGATTATCCCGTCCAAGTGCGTAAACAGCTTCAGGAATTCCAGGACCAGCGCACGCGCGAACTGGAAGACCACCTGCAGAAGGCTTTAGAAAAACAGCGGCAGGCGGTGCTGAAGCAAATCCAACTGGTGGGCGATGACGCGGCGTCGAAAGCGGTCGCGCAGCTCAAGACGCGGTGCGATCAGGTTGCCAAAGGAGCCATCGAGCAACTGGGGAAAGAAGACGGGCCCGCCGCGACGATCCTCAAGGACTGGGAGGAGCAGGCGCAGGCGAAGCTCGGGGCTTATTCGCAGTTGCTCGACGGCAGCTTCCAGGCTTCCGTCGAGGCGCTTCAGGAACAAGCGGGCCAAGTTTCGAACACCGTGCTGGAGAGGGTTCACGAGAATGCCGAGAACCTGCTGAAGGAGCTTCAGGCCCGCCTTGACCAGGCCGGCCGCGGCCTGCTGGAGCAGACCCAGAAAGAACTTGAGGAGAAGATTCGGGAGTTCACGCTGAAGCAGCTCGAGGAATCCGACGCGGAGTTCGACAAGCGCAGCGCCGAGAACATGGAGCTGGTCATCGAGCAGCTCAAAGAAAAGCAGGAGGAGCTGGTGGCGGACGCAACCGAGATGTTCCGCCAGACGCTCGGCCAGATGCTTCTCGGGCCGCAGGCCAGCGGGCGGAAATCCGAAGGCTCAGAGGACGCCCGCCCCAAGAAGCGGCGGTAGCGTCGCAAGAAGGGAAGTCAGGAGTCAGAAGCCAGAAGTCAGAAGAACGAAGGATCCTCCGTCGCGTCCTTTTCCTCGCGGTAGACGACCGCCGCTGACACCCCCTGCCTCGCGCCCCCGTCTTGCCACCCGAAGGGTTTTCATTCTGAATTCTGAATTCTGAATTCTGACTCGTGTCTCCTGTCTTTCTCACACCGCCAGCTTCTTCAGATAGTCATAACTCATCTTGACCGACTCCAGCGGAGGCCGCTCAAAGAAGTCCTGTTCCACGAAGTAACACTTCATGCCGCCCTTGGGTGCAGCGGTAAAGATGCGCTTCCAGTCGATCGTGCCGTGTCCGACCTCGGCGAAAAGACCCACCTTGTCATCTTTTTCTGTGGTGGGTGCATAGCCCGCTTTAAGGTCCTTGATGTGCAGAATCGGGAACCGTCCCGGATACTTCTCCAGGTAAGTCACTGGATCGTAGCCCGCGTGCACGACCCAGAAGCAGTCCATCTCGATGCTCACGAGTTGGGGATCGAGCGCCGAAAGTAGGTAATCGAACACCGTCGTATCGTCATATTTCTTGAATTCATAATTGTGGTTGTGATAGCCGAACGACAGGCCCGCCTGCTTGCACTTCTCCCCGACCTTGTTGAAAAACTCCGCGTGGCGCTTGAACTGGCCGAACGTCTTGCGCTCCGGCGGGTCGAGGATGGGCATGACGAGGTATTCACAACCCAGCGTTTTGGCGTCGTCGATGCATTTGGGCAGGCTGTTTCGGAGCTTGGGCAGAAGCCAGTGGCCGGCAGGAGCCTTCAGGCCGTTATCGTCGAGCAGTTTCTTCACGTCCGCCGCGGTCTTTCCATAGAAATCGTAGATTTCGACGGTCTGGTAGCCGATGGCGGCGATCTGCTTGAGCGTGCCCTCAAAGTCCTTCTCACACTGGTCACGCACGGTGTAGAGCTCGAGTCCTATGGGCAAACCCAAGGGCGGACCCACCGGCGCCGCCGGCTGAATGGGCGCCGTCGGCTGGGGCGTCGTCGAGCAGGAAATCGCCGCCAGCGCCGGGATGGAAGCCAGACCCGCAGTACTCTTGCGGAGGAATTCTCTTCGATTGATGGGGCTCATAGAGATGGTCTCTCCTCTCCAGATGTTTGGGCCTTGAATCACCCACACTATATCCACGCCGCAGGCTCGGCGCAACGCCGCCGCTTCGGGCTCGGCGGATTTGACTTCCTTCGCGCCGCCCCGCTTCCTCAGGCGCCAGCCCGAAGGCATGCTAGGATGTCGCTATGCGCCGCACCCGCCAACTGGGAAACGCCGCCACTCGGGACGAGGTCTTCATGCGCCAGGCCCTGCGCGAAGCGAGCCGCGCGCTCCGGGAGGACGAGGTTCCGGTCGGCGCGGTGGTGGTGCGCCATGATCGCATCGTAGCCCGCGCTCACAATCGCCCCCTTCACCTGCACGATCCCTCGGCTCACGCCGAAATCCTGGCTTTGCGCCGGGCGGCCCGCAAGCTCGCCAACTACCGTCTGCCCGACTGCACCCTGTATGTTACAATCGAGCCTTGCGCGATGTGCGCAGGCGCTATCGTGCATGCCCGCCTCCGGCGGGTGGTGTTCGGCGCGAGCGACGCCAAGGCCGGCGCGAGCGGGTCGGCCCTCGTCGTCCTCAATCACCCAAGGCTCAATCATCAGGCCGAAGTCTTAGGAGGGTTGCTCGCGGGTGAATGCGCCGCGATCCTGCGCGAGTTCTTCCAAAAGAGACGGCGAAAGAATTGATCCATTGAATCATTGGTTCATTGATTCATTCTTTGTGGTCGGATTCATCCGGCGGCGAGATTTGGCCGAGTGGCTCTTGCCTTCCGTCAATGAATCAATGGCTCAATGAACCAATGAAGCAATTTGAGGCCGGAGAGGTACCGAAGCGGTCATAACGGGGGCGCCTCGAAAGCGTCTTGCCTGCCAAAAGCGGGCACGTGGGTTCGAATCCCACCCTCTCCGCCACCCCAACGACTCGTAGTCAACGGCTGATAACGCGAAGCTGATGGGTACTGCACCCTTCTTGTGTCGCGGCCTTTTCGCCACAATCAAAGCTTCACTGCCCTGACCCTTCCCGGTACTTACACCCCTTGCGACTTGCTTAAGACACCTTCTCCACTTATTCTTTACCGAGGATCGGATACCTACCGCGCTGCTTCGCGGCGTACGACGAAGAACCGAGAACAGGCGATGGGCGGGGATAACACCGTAGAGCCTCAGTTACGAATTCCGAGGGGAAGAAGGATCGACTTCCACCGCCTTCGACTGCCGCTCGTGCTGGCCGGGGTGGCGCTTCTGCTGGCATACCTTTTTGTCCGGCCCGTCGCGAGGCTTGCGGATGGCCCGCCCGCGGGCTTCATCGATACTCGCCCGGAATGGGCTGCCGAGCGAAACGCGGCTGAAAGCCGCATGGCCCTCGCTTACTGGGAGCGGGCGAAGACGGTCTTGCAGTGGCAGTACGTCTTTGGATCGGAGCTGCCAGAGCAACCTCCGCCGGAGTTCAGTCTCGAGGCGAGTCAGTTCCCGGGGATGGCAAAAGTCGTCGCTGAATCCCGCCTGCGTTACTGGCGCAGGCTCCGCAAGGTGTGGGGCAGCCCCGGCGCATGGAAAACATCTTACGAGTGGAACACGGATTGGGCCATCAAAGTCATGAAGGTCTTGTTTTAATAGCCTGAACAAACACCCGCTTGCCGAGGCACTTCCTGCGAATTGAGAGAATCTCGCTTCCCTCCGGGCACCGCGGTTGACATTCTCCGCCTGACGTGTTGCACGGTTTGTCAACCCGCTGGAAACGCCTGCCGTGAGCCCCGCCACTGCCCCGCCCCTGAGCCCCTCAAGCCAAAGCTCGAATTCGACCTCCAGCGGTAGGTCGCGGGTGCCGGGATTCCTCAGAAATCGGCCCGCAGAATGGCTTCGCCCCGCCGGTAGATCTCGCGCGCATAATCCGTCCAGCGGCCTTGGCCCCAATAGCGGAAATCGCTTGATTGCAGCAGAAGGTTGTGGAGCAAGGCGTTCCGGTAACGGTATTGCGAGGTAAGGGTCTCATCCGCGGACTGGCTTGCTCCGGCGTCAGACTCCGCCCGCGAGGTTGTTTGAACCAGCGGGTCAATCGTCTGGTGAAACAGCACGCTAAGCTGGTTCATGGGATTGAGGACGCCTTCGTATCCCTTGACCCAGCTCCGGTCATTGGTCCACGAGGCGCCATCCATCCGGAAGTTCGAGTCCTGACGCTTCAGGTCGTCAATCGCTTTGGCGACGCTCTGTGGGCTGATCTTGCCGGCCGGAAACCGCTCCCAGATGCGGTGTTGACCGACCGGTTGGCAAGGAGCGTAATCCTCGGGGCGGCAGCCGGCCGCTTCGATGAGTTCGAGGTACTCGGTGCCTGTGAGCCCCACAACGCCTGAGGTCCCACCGCCCTGATGGGCCATCTCATGCCAAGCCCTGCGGAAGGCATCCGGGAACTCATTCATCATGACCCCACCGTTTTCGCCGTCCCCGATCTGCGTGACCAGCGGCGGCACAGAGACCTTTCCCAGCTTTTGCCGCGAGAGGGTCTTGGCTTCGTAGTAGGGCTGCATCTGGGCGACCAGTTTGGTGTCTGACCCCTGGGTCTTGATCAAGGCCGTAATGCTGGTTGTTTCCCCTTGGGAATTGCGCGCCACCAGTCGATGAGGCAGATGCCGGTATGAAAGCCCTTGCCCGTTGGGTGTCTCAACAGAGTGCTCCTGCACGAGCAGCCAGCGGTACCCGCACTCCTTCAGCGCTTTCACATACTCATAGAGGGTGTCGGGGTGCCTGGGAAGGTCCATCTCCGGCGGGGAGAATCCTCTCACGCGGGCCAGGGCGTCCAAGCCAAAGATGGCCGCGAAGTGGTGCTGCCACGCGCGGATGTGGAGACGGATATCCGGGATGGGCGTAGACGAGGCGACAGCATGACTCCACATCGTCCCCAGCCACTCGACGTAGGGCTGGTAGGCTGGATCGCAAGTGATACGCTTGAGACTGTCCAGGATATCCCCACGCCCCATTTGCCGTAGACCCCACAGAAGGTTGCCCGAGTAGTCCAACATGATGCGGGGGTTGCAGCCTTGGCCAACGAGCTCAGGGATCATGTCCCCCATACGCTTGTAGCAGTTGGCGAACGGCCCGGCATCGTGATTGTCACCCTCGGAAGGGTGCTCGAACATATATTGCAGATTGCTGATGAGTTCCCCGTGCGCGCCCGCCGGGATGGTCGGCTGATGCATGTGCAGAGCAATGGCAAAAGCGGCCTGGACATTTTCCAAGCGGACATTCGTCCTGGACAGAAAGACCGAGCCACTGTGATGGGTAGCATCCTGAACCTGGGATTCCCAACCTGAAATACCCGGCAATCCGTCTACGATTTCGGACAAAACGACTTGTTCCGCTACGTTTGTCATGCGTAACACTCTCCATGCTCAAGATTAGTAGCTTAGAGGCCCTAGCTTTCCCTCTGATAATACGTCGAGCTGCCCTCGGACGCAACCTTGACCCGCTCTGGAACATCTCTACAAGTGAAGGCATTTTCCTCGACCAATTCTCCGACGTCGGATCGGAACCGGTCTTTGGACGCCAATTAGAATTGGACAAAGCGTCACGCAAGTGATAGCATTCAGCGCGTCGGGCTAAGGGCTAGAGTCCCAAAAGCATACACTGCAGAGATTGGCCGGCGAGCCGACGGCCCTGCCTAGTCTTACCAAGAGGTCTAACGTCATGCGGATTGCCATCCTGTCCTGGGAGACGCTCCATTCCATCCCTGTTGGGGGTGTTGCCCCCCACGTCACCAACCTGGCGGCGGCGCTCGAGCGGAAGGGGAACAACGACGTCCACGTCTTCACCCGCATGGGCCCCGGGCAATCGCACTATGAACTGATCCACGGGGTCCACTATCACCGTTGCCCCTTCCCGTTGCATTCCGATTTCATCGAGGAAGTCAACAACATGTGCCGGTCGTTCGTGCACTATGTCCTTGCTACGGAGAACGCCCTGGGCCCCTTCGACGTCGTTCACGCGCACGATTGGTTGACGGCCAACGCGTTGATCTGGATCAAGCAAGGCAGGGGTAGGAAGGCCGTTTACACGGTGCATTCCACCGAGTACGGGCGGTGCGGAAACAACTTCTATAACGGGAAATGCGCGCGCATCCGCTACCAGGAGCGGGCAGGTACCTACTGGGCAGATCGGATCATCACCGTCTCGCACTCCTTGAAGAAGGAAATCATGTGGATGTACGAAGTGCCGGACTGGAAGACGACGCCCATTTACAATGGCGTCGACGTCCACCACTTCGACGGCTACCTGGATCCCGGGGGAATAAAAGTTCGTTACGGAATCGGCCCGACGGATCCCACGGTGTTGTTCTCCGGACGCATGGCCTACCAGAAAGGTCCCGACGTGTTGGTCGAGGCGATTCCCTGGGTACTTTGGCATTACCCCAATGCCAAATTCGTCTTCGCGGGTGACGGAGAAATGCGAGGCCTCGTCGAACGGCGGGCGTGGGAACTCCGCGTCGCGCACGCCACGCGCTTCCTGGGTTACAAAAATGGCTGGGAGCTGAGGAACCTCTACAAAGCCTGCGACGCGGTCTGCGTACCGAGTCGCAACGAGCCTTTTGGCATCGTGGTGCTGGAAGCCTGGAGCGCGGGTAAGCCGGTCATCGTTTCCAAGAACGGCGGCCCGGATGAGTATGTCTGGCACGACGTCAACGGCCTGAAGATCTATCCCAATCCCAACTCGGTCGCCTGGGGCATCGGCACCTTGTTTACGAATTTTGAATGGGCGCGGTGGATGGGCCGCAACGGCAGGGCCGCCGTGGAATCAGCCTTTACCTGGGACCATATCGCGGACCGAGTCCTCGACGTCTATTACCATTGACCTTGCCGAGGCATGCTCCGCTAGGCCGCTAGCAGCAATTCGCAAAGGAGGTGAAATCTTCCGTGGCGAATCGTTACCATTTGCTCGGCCTTCACATGCACCAGCCCCCCGGCAATCTGGAGTTTCTCCTCGACAATTACGAATGGGAAGCCAAGCAGATCATGCTCTGCTACGACCGCCCTCTCAAATATGCTTGGCGCTATCAGGACGTGGCGACCTTCTGTGTAGGCTTCTCCGGCATCCTCCTGGAACAACTGCGGGACCCGAAAATTGTGGCGCGTTACGCCAGCGTGCTCGACATTCCCCAAATGCTCGACAGCTACCGCCGCACCCCCAATATTGAAATTGCCGGAATGGGCTATTACCACCCGATTTTCCCGTTGATCCCGATGGAAGACTGGGATGACCAGATCAGCCGTGGCAAGAAGGTCATTCAGGAGGTTTTCGGCCGCGAGCCCAAGATTTTCTGGCCGCCCGAAATGGCTTTCACCAAGGAAATGATTCCGGCGCTGGTTCGTCACGGCTATGAAGATGTCATTCTTGACAGCGTCCACGTCAAGCCTCAAATGCCGCTAAAGCGGGAAGACGTCGTGTATCGGACGCACATCGCGGAATATGGCGGGGCGAAGATCACCGTGATCCCGCGCGACCGGGACTTGAGCAATGCCCAGGAAAGCGGCCTCGACCCGAGCTGGTTTGAAGGAGAGGTCCGAAACAAGACTTCCGCCGCGGATAAGCCCTGCCTGGTGACGACTTGGACCGACGGCGAAAACGGCGGCTGGTTCCGCCAAACCCAGGAGGAGGCCGGATTCTGGGGCCACTTCTTTTCTCCCTACATGGAAAAAGTGCGGGCCGGGCAGATGTCGGTTCGCCCCATCTCGCCCAGCAAATTCGTCGCCGAGAACCCGCCACACGACCGAGTCGAGGTGCAGACGGGCGCCTGGAATGTCGGGTCCACCTCAGGATATGACTTCTCCCAGTGGGCCGGTTCCGCTTCCCAGAAGAAGGCGCTCGAAGAGATTTGGCAACTAAGCCGATCTTATCAGGATTTGAGGAAAGCTCTTGCGCGGACTCGTCCCCCAGGACAGAACGAAAACCTGGGACGTGCCCGCGAGCAGATACTCAAGGCAGAAACCAGTTGCTACCTGTTCTGGGGAGATGCCTGGATCCCGAAACTCTATGAAGAAACCCGCGTCGCCCGCCAGTTGCTAAACGCCACAAGCAAAGTATAATCTTCCAAGCACCCGAAGAAACTCGCATTGCGTGCGGGAGAGCCGACCTGTAGACTGGGGACCTACTTCCAGTTCGGGAGGAAGGAGCGGAATCCCATGAAGTGTTGGTTTTGCGACCAGGAGGCGAGGGGGACCTGCGCCGCCTGCGGCCGAGGCCTTTGTCACCAGCATGCGCACATCCACGATGAGATGACGCTGGCAAAATCTGACACCAGCACGGGATATTCAAGCTATTACAATGTCTACGGCGCGCTGAAGTGCTCCGACTGCCGATTGGAGTGGAAGTCATTCCAGCCGGGGCGATGAACCCAGCGGGCCTGAGCCGGTGCGAACAACGGAATGTCAGCAGATGAGTCTCCATCCGGTGGGCGCGAGTCGTGAGGTGACCAAGATCGTGGAGCGAAGAAATCTCCTCAACTTCCAGCAGTGGATTAATCAGCCGGAAATATCCGGACCGCGATGCGGCGAACCAAGAAGGCTCGACGAGTCAGACTAAAGACCGCCAAAAACCCGTATGAGCTCCTGCTAGAATCTGGCATGCTGCCCAAGTCGTATGGTCAGACGACGCTTGTGCTGCTTCCCGTCCACCCCTATCTGGTTCACGCTTACTGGCAGATCGCGCCGCGGGACCTGGAGAAAGCCCAACGGCGCTGGCGGAGGGAAGGCGAGAGCGCGCAGCCGGCCCTGCGATTCTTCGACATCACCGATATCACTTCCGCCGAGAGTCCGGCCAACCACGCCTTCGATATCGACATCGACCTTCGGGCCGCCAATTGGTACGTTCATCTGTGGAGCCCCGGAAGAACATATGTTGTTGACCTGGGGTTCCGGATGCCGAACCGCAGATTCCTATCCGTGATCCGGTCAAATGCCGCGCAAACTCCTCCAGCTTGGCCTTCGCAAAAGATCGAGCCGGGATTCCGGCTGGAGGAACGAGCGCGCGAGCTCGCCGAACGTCTGAGGGGCCGGACAGAAGAGCGGCCCGGCCCCTGGGCCCGAGCAGCAGGCGGGCGGCAAACTCAGGGCGAGATGCCCGCGATGACCGATTCCGAGGCCGAACTGCGGAGAAAGCTGCTGGAGATGTACATGTTCCGTTTGCCGGCGGGACCGCTTTCTGAGGCTGAGCTGTCTGCGGAATGGATTCTTGCAGAGTTGGGCGCCGAAGAGGCCTTCCGTGATATCGTCGAATTGAACGAGAGGAGCTACACCGCCGGCATATCGTCTGGAGAGTCGTCTCGGTAGTACGCGCAAGTGGAACCCTCCCACGGGACGGGGCTGACCGTTCGAGGGCTGGCCGGTTTTCAAAATCGCATCATGACAAGCGGCTATCTAGCGATTGTTCTTCACGCGCATCTTCCCTACGTGCGACACCCTGAGTATGAAGATGCGCTGGAGGAAAAATGGCTCTTTGAAGCCCTCACGGAAACCTACGTGCCGTTGCTCCTCGTCATGGAGAGTCTGGTCGAGGACGGGATCGATTTCCGTTTGAATGTTTCCCTTTCGCCGCCGCTCATCTCGATGCTCCTCGACCCCTTCTTGCGGTCGAGGTATTTGAAGACGCTCGGGGGGCTGATCGAGCTGGCCAGAAAGGAAATCGATAGAACCAAAGATCAGCCGCGGTTTCATCCCCTGGCTCTGATGTATCACCGGCGCTTGAGTGCGGTGCGCGAGGCGTTCGTCCGCCGATACAAGCAGAATCTCGTCGCGGCTTTCAAACGGTTTCAGGGCCTGGGGAAGGTGGAGATCCTCGCCAGCGCCGCTACGCATGGGTATCTTCCCTTGCTCGCCGTGAATCCGTCCGCGGTGCGGGCGCAAATCAAGATAGGGGTCGGACTTCATCGGCGCGTCTTCCGTCGGCGCCCCAAGGGCTTCTGGTTGCCGGAATGCGGTTACTATCCTGGCCTGGATTCGCTGCTGAGTGAGGAAGGCATTCGGTATACGGTGCTGGAAACGCATGGGATCACGCGGGGCCAACCCCGGCCGGAGTATGGTGTCTACGCGCCGGTTAAATGTCCATCGGGAATCGCCGCTTTCGGCCGCGACCCAGAATCGTCCAAGCAGGTCTGGAGTTCCATCGAGGGTTACCCGGGGGACTATGACTACCGGGAGTTTTACCGCGACATCGGCTACGACCTCGACCAGGAGTATCTCAAGCCGTATCTGACCGAGGCCGGTACCCGAATCGACACGGGGCTCAAATACTATCGCATCACAGGTAAGACGGAACGCAAAGAGCCGTACGTGCCCGAGTGGGCTGAGAAAAAGGCCGAGGCTCATGCCGGAAACTTCATCTTCAACCGGCAGAAACAGATCGAATATCTGGCTTCAAGGATGCACCGCAAGCCGATTGTCGTGGCGCCTTATGACGCCGAACTGTTCGGCCACTGGTGGTACGAGGGGCCCGCTTGGTTGAATTACCTGTTTCGCAAGATCGCCCAGGAGCAGGGGACCGTCCGGCTCGTGACCTTCTCGGAGTACCTCGCGGAATACCCGGCAAGCCAGAATGCCAGCCCGTGCGCGTCAAGCTGGGGATACAAGGGCTTCAGCGAAGTGTGGCTCAATGGCAAGAATGATTGGATTTACCCGCACTTGCATCGCGCGGCCAGATTGATGGAAAAGTTGGCAGTGCGCCACCCGAAGGCCCGAGGCCTCACTTTGCGCGCCCTCAATCAGGCTCGCAGGGAACTGCTCCTGGCCCAGTCGAGCGACTGGGCGTTCATGATCAATTCCGGGGCAGTGGCAGATTACGCGACGCGCCGGACCCGAACTCATCTGCTGCGCTTCAACCGTTTGGCCAGGCAAATCCAGACCAAGCAGATCAACAAGGACTGGCTCTCGGCCATCGAGCAGCAGGACAACATTTTTGCTGACCCCATTCTTGCCCCGTAATAGCAAACAACACACAATGTCGTTCTGGCTTCGCTATTCGCAACAGGAGACTGGCAATGGCCAACAGAAAAACCTTCAACAAGACTGCTCCCGAAGGGGGGCTTCCCTCTTCCTTCACAGCCTTGGTGGTCATATTGCTTGCGTTTGCGGCTTTCGCCGCTTCCCCGCGGCAGACTAGCGAGGAGACTGCAGCCGGAACCCCCAAGCTTCCACCGACGACCGTTTATTGGAACAAGGCTCCGCTCTCGCCAACAGCCTTTTCCCCGCTGCCGCTGGGCTCCATCAACCCACGAGGCTGGCTGCGCCGGCAGCTCGAAATCCAGGCCAGTGGGCTCAGCGGCCATCTGGATGAATTCTGGGCGGATCTGAAGGACAGTGGTTGGCGGGGCGGGGCGGGCGAAAGTTGGGAACGCGCGCCATATTTTCTGGACGGGCTCGCCCCGCTGGCTTATGAACTCGAAGACCAGCGCCTAATTGACAAAGCCAAGAAATGGGTCGAGTGGACGCTCCAGCACCAACGTGAGGACGGCCGGATCGGCGCGGCCCTAGGCCGTGGCAAGTATCCGACCGCCCGCCAGGAGAGCGATACCTGGTGGCCAAACATGATCATGCTCAAAGTCCTCCGGCAATATCAGGAAGTCAGCAACGATCCGCGCGTCATCCCGCTGATGGAACGCTACTTCGAATATCAGACCAAAGCGCTCGATCAGGCTCCCTTGCGAGAATGGGCGGAGCACCGCTGGGCCGACGAGATCCTTAGCATTGTCTGGCTCTACAATCGCACTGGGAATCCCAAACTGCTGGACTTAGCGCGCAAGCTCCACTCGCAATCGTATGACTGGAAAGCCAACTTCGCGGACTTCAAGTACCAGCAGAAGACCCCACGCAAAGAAGCCAATCTACACAACCACGGCGTGAACAACGCCATGGCCATCAAGACCTCGGCCGTGTGGTGGCAGGTCTCCGGAGACGACAGCGATCGGAAAGCGATCTACGAGCTCTACCAGCAATTGGACCGTTACCACGGACAGGCCAACGGCATCTTCAGTTGCGACGAACATCTCGCCGGCCTGGACCCTTCACAAGGGACCGAACTCTGCACCGTCGTCGAAGCGATGTTCTCGCTCGAAGAGACCATGGCGATTCTCGGCGATCCGACGCTGGGAGACCGTCTGGAGCGCATCACGTTCAACGCCCTGCCGGCCACTTTCAAGAAGGACATGTGGGCGCATCAGTACGACCAACAGGTGAACCAGGTGATGTGCAGTGTCCTGAGGGGTCGCAACTGGACCACCAACGGGCCCGACTCAAACATCTTCGGCCTGGAGCCCAACTTCGGCTGCTGTACGGCAAACATGCATCAGGGCTGGCCAAAGTTTGCTTCCCATCTCTGGATGGCCACGCACGATGGTGGACTTGCCGCAGTGGCTTATGCTCCGAGTCAGGTGAGCGCGAGGGTGGCAGACGGAGTGGACGTGGCGATTGTGGAGGACACCGACTATCCCTTCCGCAACACCGTTCGCCTGACGGTGTATCCGACCTCGCCAGCCAAGTTCCCGCTGGTGTTGCGCATCCCGGCTTGGGCCGACGGCGCCACCATCATCGCGCAGGGAGAGAAGGAAGCGGACGTGAAACCAAACTCGTTCCACACAATCAGCCGCGAGTGGAAATCCGGTGATGTCGTCGAGTTGGTTTTCCCCATGAACCTCAATGTGACGCGTTGGTATCGCGATAGCGTGGTCGTCAACCGGGGGCCGTTGGTCTTCTCACTGGCGCTCGGCGAGGATTGGAAACAAATCAAGGGCGAAGTCCCTCACGCCGATTGGGAAGTCTATCCAACCACGCCGTGGAACTACGGCCTGGTAGTCGATCCGCAAAATCCGCAGGCTAACTTGGCGGTCGAAGAGCGGCCAGTTGGCGAGTCGCCTTTCTCACCCGCGGGCGCGCCTGTGCTGCTGAAGGCCCGATGGCGTCGGATCCCCGAATGGCAGCTCGTGGCAGGCTCGGCGGGGCCGCTGCCCGCGAGCCCAGCGCGCACGGACGAGCCGGTCGAGAGTTTGACGTTGGTCCCCTACGGATGCACCGACCTGCGCATCAC
>JAIQGH010000032.1 GCA_020072655.1 Terriglobia bacterium
GACTTCGCCCTCCTGGCGCTTGGTGACTTTCGTCAGCAGCCAGCTCACCACGCCCCCACAGAAGATGGGCGCGGTGGTGGCGATGGGCAGATATGACCCGACAGCAAACGCCAGCGAGCGGACGCCGCACAGCTCCATCACCACGACGATGAATACTCCCAGCAACACCAATCCCCACGGCAAGCTCTGGCGCAAGATGCCGTTGATGACGGTGCTCATCAGGACGGCTTGCGGGGCAGGCAACTCTCCCGACCCGATCCCGACTTGCTCCCTAAACTCGATGCGTTTCGCCGTCGGATCGTAGTAGTAACGGCCATCCCGAACGGTGTGAGAGCCGATGACGTTGATGACCTGGTAGTTCTTTCCCTTGTGTATCGTTTCGCCCACGACCTTCATCTCGGCGCTCACTTGAACGTTTTCGATGGCCTGTGGCTCAATGCGCGTGTAGACGCGGTTGAGCATCACGAGGGTGAAGCCGACCACAAGTACCGAGGTGAGTGCGCCCACGATCATGGCGATCTCGGCCCGGCGCGGCGTAGCGCCTACCAGAAAGCCGGTCTTGAGCGACTGCGAGGTGGCTCCGCCCACGGCAGCGGCAATGCAGACGATGCCGCCCACCGAAAGCGCCACGGCGGGATACGCGCCCGAAGTCCAACCTGCCGCCACAAAGAGCAGCGCCGTCAACATCAGCGTGGCAATCGTCATGCCCGAAATGGGATTTGCCGAGGCACCTATTAGCCCTACGATTCGTGCTGATACGGTTACAAACAGAAAACCGAAAACCACGACGAGGATGGAGGCGACGAGGTTGCCGCTCACGCCGGGGTTGACGCGGAAGGCGAGCAGGGCCCAGACAAGCAGAATCATCACGAGCGATCCGCCAAAGATGACTGTGCCAGGCAGCTCGCGCTCCGTACGCGCCGCCAGCGGCTCGGCGGCCTTGCTTTTGCGCAACTGAGCGAGGGTCGAGCGGAGAGCCCGCACAATCGTCGGCAGCGTGCGGGACAGAGTGAAAAGACCGGCCATCGAGACCGCGCCGGCGCCGATGGGCCGAATGTAAGCATTCCAGATGGCGAAAGCGTCCATCTCGCGGATCGGCACCGTGCCAGGAAAGATGACCGTCGTGAGGCCACTCCCGAAGAACTTAATCATGGGAATGATGACCAGCCAGGAGAGAACGCCGCCGGCAAAGATCATGCCTGCCGTCCGCGGGCCGATGATGTAGCCGACGCCGAGATATTCCGGCGTCACGTCCGCAGCGATCGTCGCGCCGGGATACCAGCCGGGCTGATAGATCGGCCGCGGCCGCCAAAAAAGCAGCGCTTCGTTGAGGAACTTGTAAACCAGGCCGAGACCAAAACCCGCGAACACTTTGCCGGCAAAACTGCCACCCTTCTCGCCGGCGATCAGGACGTCGGCGCAGGCCGTGCCCTCAGGGTAAGAGAGCGCGCCGTGCTCGACCACGTTCAATTGGTGACGGAGCGGGATCATGAAGAGCACGCCGAGAATGCTGCCGACCAGCGCCAGGAGCAGCACGCGCGGGATGTCCGTAACACCGAGCGAGAAGCCGAGGAAGATGAGCGCGGGAAGAGTGAAGACCACGCCTGCGGCGATGGACTCGCCCGCCGAGCCTGTCGTTTGCACGATGTTATTCTCCAGGATCGTCGAGCGGCCCAGCCACTTGAAGATGCTGATGGAAAGCACGGCCACGGGAATCGACGCGCTCACCGTCAACCCCGCGCGCAGGGCCAGATAGACCGTCACCGCGCCAAAGATGATGCCCAACAAAGCTCCGAGCACGACGGCCCGCACCGTCAACTCGGGGACAAGGGTCTCCGCCGGGACATAGGGCTGAAAGGGCGCAGCTTTCTCGGCAGATTCTTCAGACATGCGACTGCCTCCACTATGTCTTTTGCTCGCTAGGGATCACACGCTGGAGCCGCTTCGATGTACCGGATCGGGGTCCTCACCCGGGTTTCCTGCATTCTGCTTGAGATAGCCGATTGTTGAGAATTCGGCTCAACCACCCAACTTGGCGCGCACGCGTTCGTTGACTCGCTTGCCGTCGGCATTCTTGCCGGCGAGTTTCGCCATCGCTGCCTTCATCACCTTGCCCAGGTCTTTCGGGCCCGTCGCACCGGTTTCGGCGATGGCGGCTTCGACCGCGGCATGGATGTCTTCGTCGCTCGCCGCCACGGGCAAGTAGCTCTCGATGATCTTGATCTCGGCTGCTTCCTTGTCCGCCAGATCGTCGCGTCTGCCCTTCCGGTAGGCCTCCACGGAGTCGTGCCGCTGCTTGACCAGGGTGCGCAGAACCGCCATCGCTTCGGCGTCTTCGAGCGGTTTGCGAATCTCGATCTTCTTGTTCATGAGCGCGGCTTTCATCATTCGCAGGGTGCTGAGCTTCAATGCCTCCTGCGCCTTCATGGCGGCAAGCAGATCCTTTTCAACCTGTTCGACGAGATTCATTGGTCCCTTTCCCTGACCGCAGATGCCCGGCGACTATACCATAAACCCGCTCGGTGCCGCCGCCGGGCGCCCGATGGTAGGGGCGCAGCATGCTGCGCTCCTACGAAGGTTCTTGCCATCTCATTTGACAACGATTCGGATGGAGCCAGGCGTGTAGCCGGACTTCGTCGCGGTGGCCGTAAGCGGCCCCGGCTTCGACGCCTTGGCCAAGGGGAGTGATGCGTGGCCCTTGGCGTCGGCGGTGAGGGGCTTGCCGGCAACCGAGATTGAGGCGCCCGCGACGGGGTCGCCGGCATCGGTGACTTCGAAAGTCACGGTCCCGCCTTGCGCCGCCGTGACCGTCTTAGGCGTGACGCCGACCGAGAGTCCCGGAAACACTTGCGTGTGGTAGGTCGCGAGTTCGTTGCCGGACTGGCAGGCTAGGAAGAGGTCCAGAGGCCACACCGACCCTTCGCCTTTGACCTTGAAGATTCCGGAGCTGGCCTTTCCTGCCGGAGGCGCAGCTTCCACAATTGCGCCGAAGCGCGTGGCGTCGCGGTTCGACCGGGTCGCGTAGGCCCGGCCGCTCCGTTGCCACATCACCCACAACCGTCCTTCGGGCCCCGCGGAAATGTTTACGAGTCGCGCGCCCGGAGCATTGGCCACCACTATAGGCGCTGAGCTGCCGTGGCGCCACAGGTTGACGGTTTTGTACGTTGGGTAGCCGGCGCCGTATGCCACATAGACGCCGGGCGCACCAATCCGGCCGGTGATGGCCATCCGCTGATCGATGGAAATTGACGAATTGCGGTCCGGCGTGGCGGAACCGGGAACAAACTGCTTCTCGCCGGCCGTCGGCGCAATCGTCTGCGTGTAGAGGCCGCTCTCCTTTGTGGCATTCGAGAACCAGCCCAGCACGGCTTCGCCGCTCCCGGCGTCGATGCCAAGGTCGGGCTGGTAGGCGCAGCAACTCGTCTGGAACTTCAAGTCCGGCGTTTTGGGATTGAGCCCGATGTGCGCCTGCAACGCGAAGGAAGTGGCCCACGCCGCCACCGGTGTCTCATCCCGCATGACCGCTGTCCCGACGGGACTGGCGTAAACGGAATTCGATTGCGCGTGGGCACCCTTCTCGAGCGTCCAAGTTGCGCCGCTCGCAGGAGCCGTAGCGCTGAACAGTGAACCGCTGCTGTAAGGGTCCCTTGTCTCCGTGCTGCGCAGGCCGGCGAAAAAGAGACGTAACCCGCCGTCCTTGGTGGCCGTCAGGTCGGGATTATCGAGCGAGGCCCAACCTCCAAGCGCCGCCACCGGCGCCCCCACAATGCGGCCATCCGCGCCGATCGCCGTGTGCATGAAATCTTCCTTCGTTCCGTTCTTTCTCAACCACACGACGTGCAGAACACCGTCCGCCGTGCGCGCCAGGGCGTCTCCCGTAGCTGGTACCCGGCTGTGGGGTACTCGAGCCGGCCGGCCACGGGGTGATCGATCTCTGCGAAGAAGCCGCGGTGGCGGGCCCCGCGGATCGACGGAGCGGGGGCGGCGACTCGGACATCCCGTTGCACAGTGGCGGCCCCGGCTTTGCCTGCTGCGAGCGCCGTGCTATGCTGCGAGGCCCGTCGGGGCAGGGAATCCTCAGGCCTGTGGAGGCGCATACCATGCTCGCCCATCTTTGGCAGGACATGTTTTTGTTGGGATTGCCGCTGCTGGAGAAGATCCTACGGCCCGTGATCGTCTACCTGTTCCTGGTCGTTGCCTTGCGAATGGCTGGGAAGCGCGAACTGGCGCAATTGAATCCTTTCGACCTCGTCGTTCTGCTCACCCTCTCAAACACGGTGCAAAACGCCATCATTGGCGACGACAACACTGTCACGGGCGGCCTGGTCGGGGCCGCCACATTGCTGGCGCTCAATTATTTCGTCGTGCGTTTTCTGTACGGCCACGAGCGCGTCGATCGTCTCGTCGAGGGGGGCGCCGATGTGTTGATCCAAAATGGGCAGCTCCACAAGGACCGGCTCAAAGAAGAACTCATCACCTTGCCCGAGCTGGAGGCTGCTGCCCACCGGC
Organism: Terriglobia bacterium; assembly: GCA_020072655.1. Lineage (GTDB taxonomy): Bacteria > Acidobacteriota > Terriglobia > UBA7540 > UBA7540 > JAIQGB01. The sequence continues at coordinate 4,510 of JAIQGH010000032.1, forward strand.
AGGGTTTCGCCTCGCTCGACGAGGTGGAGCGCGCGGTGCTCGAGCCGGGCGGGACGCTGAGCTTCGTCGGCAAAGAACCGCCACCTGAAGAGACTCGGCATCGTGAGCTCCTGTCGCGGCTCGACGGCCTTGCGCGCGAACTCGCGGCGCTGCGGGCCCAGGCGCCGCGGCCAGGGACGACGTGACCGCCCGCGGGCGCCGTATATTTCGCGCAGTTGCGCCTCACGCGGTCATGCACGGCTATTCCATTTCGATTTTGTGTCTGCCCTGCGGCGCGACGAGGCAGACGTGCCCTTCATCACTCAGAATCCTGGCGATGCCCGCTTGGCCATCGCAAAATAACTTGGCCGGTTTTCGGTTCGGCGTGATGTAGCAGCGTCCGCGGGATTCATATTCCATCATCACCCGCTTCCCGGCGCGTTCTGCGCCGATGACGTTGCCGTTGACGTTTTCCACACGCAGCGTATTCGGATCAGCTTTTTCCGCCTGCGGACGCGTCAAGACGGGGTGCTTGCCGGCGGGAATCAGAACCTGGGAATCGGACGCGCAAGGCCACTCCCGGCCATCGAGGTACGGCGTTCTCCCCTGCGTGTTCGTCCGCCAGTAAAGCTGACGTCGCGCCTCGATCGGCACGGCATCCGCCACCTCGCCTATCACCTGCCGCGCACCCAGAACAAAAGGCAGCAAGCGCATGTCGTCGGCCGAGAATGTGCTGACCCCATAGAGTGTGACCATGTCGGTGTTCGCAGCGACCGCGGCGACGAGTTCGTAGAGTTCCAGGCCGCGAGGTCTCGCGAGCGGGCGGACAGGGGGTGCTCGATCCACGACGTTGACATCGATGGAGAACGGCGTGCCGGGACGAAGCCGCGCGCGGTAATGTTCGCCAATGGCATGGTAGCGGTCCGGGCCCGAATTCCACACCGTGTAAGGGTCTTCGACTTCAACCGCGAAGTCGTACTTCTCCTGCAAAGCCAGCAGACGGTCGGCATCAACACCGTACCGGTCTTTCACCGTCGGGTCGCGCAGCGAATCGATGAAGGTGAGGGTGATCTGAAGGTAGGGTTTCTGCGCCCGGCAACGCGCCAGCGCGCCGAGGAACGATTCGGTCAGGCGTGTGACGACCTCGATTCGGTACTCGCTGAGCGCGCGGCGCAACTTCCGATCTCGCCGCCAAAAGGGCGCCGAGGCGGGGTCAAAAATCTCAATCGGGTCCGCCCCGTAGCGTTGCTGGAACATCTTGCGAAACGTGGGATGCATGGGGGTAAACTCGTCCGGTTTTCCGAAGCCCTTCCTCGACGCCTCGAAGTAGAGCTCCGCGAGGTCAACCCCATCCCAGTCGAGGTCCAGCACCCAGCGACGCATAAGCTGGATGACGGCGCGCAAGCAGTCGGGATCTTCGAGCGCCATGTGAAGGCGCCAGTCCATGATTGCTGGCTTACCGTCGGCGGTGATTTCCCGCCATTCGGGGTGTGCGTTCCAGAACTCTTCCCCCACCATCGGGTACTCCAGCCAGGCGTAAACCGCGATGCCCTCCAGGTGGGCCGCTGGGATAAATTGGCGGGCAAACCGCTTGAACTCCTCCGAGCCGTAGAAGACGCCCAGATGGACCTCGCGAACCGACCAACTCCGGAGCTGCGCCGCGACCGCGACCGGGTTGGCGACCGGCTCGCCGCCCACGTCGAGGTAGACGCACAGGTTGTCTGCCGCAAGCGTCGGGGAGACGTGGAGTTCGTCGGCGATCGCCTGCGCGAGGAAGGGCAGGTATTCATAAACCATTCCTTTGGACGGCTCGAACGGAATGGCGCTGTGAATGAATCGCCCCTCGCCCCGGCTGCCCGAGACCACCAGCGGCGCGCCCGTCGCGGGATCGTCCGCCAGCACCTTGAGCGAAGCATTCCCCTGGTAGAGGGAGTAGGCAAGCTGGCCGGGCAGTCGGATGTGCTCTTCGGCATAAGGTTTCCAGCGGTATTCCGTCAATTCGGCATCAGTACCGGTGGCATCGACCCCGAGCGCCGCGGCCAGTGGCGAGGTGCCATCCAGAAGCAACGGCATTCCGCGCTCAACGTCGCGAAGAATTGCGGAGAGGACTGCGCCGTCGAGTCGTCGGCCTTCCGCTTCGGGAACGATCAGAAGCGTGTCGCTGTTCCGTGAGAACGATAGGTAGCCCTCCGCCGATACCTCTCGCACACGAAATCCGACGCTGGATAGCGCCTGCGTGATCGCGGGGTAATGCGTCCCGGTGATGGAGAGGATCCAGCCCTGCGGGACGTGAGGATAATTGACTTCAGATGCTTCTTGGCCAACCCTCGCTGGTGTAGCCGTAAGCAATAAAGATATAAAGCTGAACAACAGGATGTGAGCCCGGCGCATTCGCGGGATTATACTGCATGATCCGCCCGCAGCAGGGCAGCAGGGTGGACACCGTCAGGGCTCCTCTGACCGTGGGTTTTTGTTTCGATGGCAAACCAGTCGCTTGGGCTTTGATCCCGATGAGAAACCCACGGTCAGTTCGGATGGCGATTTGACGGCGGCTACCAGCTTTCAGATGCCTCAACGGCGTTTCCGTGCGCCGCCTCGGCATCGGGCATTGCTTCGAGTTGCGCCGCAATGATGCCGACCATCTTCAGCGGGACGGACACGTGAACGGTCTCGTTGGGGTTATCGACATCAATCACCAGGGCGCCACCCTGCTTGGCGATGAGGACCTTCTCATGCGGATTGGTGACCTCGACAAGTGGCCCGTCGGGACAATTGCCTAACTCCTCCGCGGCGGCTTTGATGGCGGGCAGCCAGGGCCTGGCCTCCTTGGCCGCTTCGCGGATATTCTTCTTAGGGGCAAGCCACAAGGCGACGGGCCCGGCCGCCGCAGGAACGACAAGGCGGATGTTATCTCCGCCCGGCTTCTTGGCCTTGACGGAAACCCAGACTCCACCCATGTCGTAGATGAGCGCACCCCCGGCCAGCGCTGCTCCGAGGAGAACCGTGCCCACACCACCCGCTACTGCTGCGGCACTTGCCGGCATAGTGCACCTCCTCAGTCCGCCGTGTTCCGGGAATCGACCCAGATGCGGACCTTGCTGTGCTCGTCATTCACCGTGACCAGCACGGTGTCGCCTAGCGCCCCCAGCGCTCGCACTGCGGCGAGGAGATCCAGTTCATCCTTGCCGCCCGAAAGCAGCGCATCGACGACGGTGAACGGGACCGTGACTTCGACGTTCTCGGCCTTCCCTTTTTCGTTGCGAACCTTGACCAGAAGATTCCCGGCGGATTTCGCCACGCGAACATTCTGGTGCTCGCTCTCCACGGTCACGAACTCGTTCTCGGGAGCGGTGCGCAGCGCCTCGAGGATAGCCCGCAGATCCACATCCTTGAACTTCGCCTCGGACACTTTCACTCTGCCTTCGTTCAGCTCTTTGGTGTGAATGGCCGGCAGAACCTTCTCGGCTAGTGAGAGCGGCAAGTTAACGCGCACTATCTCCGCTTTTTCTCCGCCGTCTTCCACCTTCACATGGAGCCAGCGGTTCTCCGCCGCCAGCGCCCACGTCCCTACCGTGAGAACTACCGCGGCCGTAAGCAAAGCCTTTTTCATCATCATCGACCTCCTCTCCAACCTCTCTTCAATGAAAACGTAGGCGGAGAGAGAAAAGTTCCCAGGAATCTCGCCCAGGGCACCTCGCCGGAAGAAAGCGGACGTTTTGTCATGATTGGGAAAGGGTCTTTTTGGGGAGCTTACCGATGGGCGTTCTGGAGCTTTTGCGGAACGGATAGCGCCCCGACGGATCGGCGCGGCTTTTCCATTTCCTGAACAGCCGCAACTTCGCAAAACGGAAGTTGCGCTACACGGCTCCCGCGCGTGGCCTATACATCGCGAATGCTTGCGAAGCGTGCGGAATGCACCCCTTCGACTATGCCTTGGAGTGCTTGGGGAGGGCGTTGATAACAGACCGGAGCAGGGAATTGACGGACTCGGGAGAGTGGAATACCGAAGCAACGTCGGGATCGAGCACGACCGCAACCGCCCCGCCCTTCATCAGAGATGCAAAGCGGTTCGGGCGGGCTTTGCGGTAGTCAAACTGATACTCCCGCCGCATTTCCCCTCGCCCAGATCGCCTACCGCCCGACGTTTTCTTCATAATCCTTTCGCTCTCTTCTTGTTGCTGCTCTCCCGCTGAAGATTCTAACCGACTCGCCTTGTGCCGTAAAGCACACCACCAGCGGGTAGCGCAACATTCGCCATTCAATGTTGCGGCTTTCCCGTGTTTTGGACAGCCGCAACTTCACAAAACGGAAGTTGCGCTACACCACTCCCGACAGCCTTTCCAGCACACCCTTGCGCACTTGATCTTGTTTCTCCGAAGACAACTTGCTTCCGCGCGAGGTCAGGTAGAACACATCGATCACCTTCTGTCCTTCGGTGTCGATGAGCGCGACCTCGATGTTGCACTCCAGGCTGGCGAGGAGGGAGCTGACCTGATAGAGCAGGCCCGGCCGATCGTGGGTGATGAGTTCGAGGAGCGAGCTGTGGGATGAGGAAGTATCGTCGAAGCGCACCTGGGTGGGGATGGGGACCTTGCGCCGCGCGGGCGCCTGGCGGCTCACGCGTCCGCTCATCAGGCTCTCCAACTTGACTTTTCCCGCGAGGACATCCACCACGCTGGCCTTGAAACGGTCAACTTCGGTCGGATTCAGCTCGAGCGTGCGGTGCAAGTCCACGAAGCGAAACGTGTCCAGGATGATGCCGGCGCGGTTGGCAAAGGCGTCGGCCTTCAGGATGTTCATCCCCCAAGCCGCGAGCGTTCCCGTAAGCGAGGCGAAGAGGGAAGGCCGGTCGGCGGTCAGGACGGTCAGTTCGAAATGGCGTTGGCGAGGGCGGAGCGCCAACTGCACCGGAGCGGAGGCGAGCTGGCCCGCCATCGCGAAATGCGCGGCGATTTCTTCCGGCGAGTGAGTCGCGAGATAGCGCTTCGGAAATCCCTCGAGAAATGCGCTGAGATCCTGCGAGCCGGCCGAGGGCGAAACCAGGCAGCGGACCTCCTCGACTTTCGCCAGGCTCTCTTCCCCGACGCGGACCCGCGCTTCATCAAGGCTTCGATCCAAGTAGTTCGCGGCCTCGGTGTAGAGCCGCCAAAGCATCTCGGCTTTCCAGGGGGTCATGGCTTCGGGATTGACCCCCTTGATGTCGGCGTAAGTGAGCAACGTCAACATCTTCAGTCGTTCCGTCGCGCCAACTTTCTCCGCAAAGGCCCGGACAGTCTCCGGGTCGAAGATATCGCGCCGCTGCAGGGTTGCCGACATTTCGAGGTGGCTGGCGATCAGGAAGCGAATCGTCTCCCGGTCGGCGGCCGCGAGCCCCAACCGCTCCGAAGCCGTCGCCTCCGCGGCGAGACTCCCTTCGACATGGTTCGCTTGCGGCATCCCTTTGCCGATATCGTGGAGAAGTAGGCAGAAAGACAAGAGCTCGGGTTGCTCCAGCTCAGCGTAGACTTCCGCCAGCCGTTGTTCCCACACTCCCTCGTCCTTCCCACTCGGCGGGGCGGAACGCCTCGCGCCCTGCACCGCGCCAAGGGATTGCAGGCTCTGAATGACCATCAGCGTATGCTCGTCCACCGTGTAACGATGGTAGAAGTCGCGAATCACCAGACAATCCACGGCCGCGAACTCGGGGAGAATGGCGACGAGCACGCGCAGCCGATGCATGGTCCGAAGGGCTTCCCCGGCGTGAGGGAGCGCGAGAATCCGGCGGAAAGCAGGCCACATGCCGCCGAAACCCGCTGTCTTCGCGCTAACTCGGGGAAGGCACTCCTCAACCCAGCGCTCCGCTTCCTGGCTTAGCTCAAGGCCGTGGCGGGCGACCAGTTCGAAGAGGCCGAGCAACAGCGCAGGGTCATCAACAATCGCAGGCTGCCGGGGATAGATCCGACCGCGCAGAACTGCAAAGTCGGCGTTGGAAAGGCGCGAGCGCCACTCCTGAAACAGGCCGTAGAGAGACGAGGCCGCGGGCACGGCCTCGTCGAGAAGTCGGTTCGTCAACTGGAATACTCCGCGGGCGTGGCGGAAGTACCTCCGCATCCAGTCAGCGGCGGGAAGCGGCTGGCCGGGCCCGGAGCCGATTCCGGTACTCGCAGCTTGATCCTGCATTTCGTAGGTCAGAACATTGTCGTCGCGTTCGTAGCGGTAGTGGAGCGCGCAGCGCGTGGCTGCTATGAAGGTAAAAGCCGCGTCGCCTGCCGCCCGCAGCACCGGTGGCCACAAGCCCTCAGTAGAGGCGGATCCTCCTTTCCTTTCGAACTCAGAAATCAGCGCCAGCCAATGCGCCACGTGGTAGTCGCGAAGACCACCCGGCGACTCTTTGAGGTTGGGTTCCAAATGGAAAACCGTATTCCCGTGCTTGGCGTGGCGTTGGCCGGTCATGTCCGCCAGATTTCGGACCAGCTCCTGGCGATCGCGCCCGACTAGGTGCGGAATGGCGTTCTCCCGCAGGCCGCGGAAGAGCTCGGGACTCCCCGCCAAGTAGTGGCCGTCGAGAAGGGCGATATTGAACTCCAAATTGTCGCGGTGAAGCTGGCCGCATTCACTGAGCGTTCGTGTAGTGTTCCCCACGCGCAGACCGAGGTCCCAGAGCGTCCGCACCATGGCGGCGATCGGTTCACGGTGGGATGCCGCCGCCCGGCCGTCGGCAGCAAGAAATAACAAATCGATGTCGGACTGCGGGAAGAGTTCGCGACGGCCGTAGCCACCCAGGGCCGCGAGGCAGAGGTCCTGGGGAGGATTCAAATCGGGCGAGAGGAACTGTTCCCAGAGGCGCGCAACGAGGGCGTCAACTAAGTTCGAGCGCGCGAGGATGGCGGCGCGACCATCGCCCGTGGTCTCGAACTGGCGCCGAATCCGGGCGGATTCCGCCCCGTAGCATTCTGAAAGTGACGAATCCGGCGGAACCTGGAAGGTCATATCGCACAGACCGCGGCGCTACACCTGCGGACCCCAATACAGCTCATCGGGGCCGGCCGGCTAGCGCGCTGGTCTCAAAGCGCGGCTTCGCCTCGCTCCTCGTTGCGGATGCGAATCGCTTCGTCCACTTTGGTGAGGAAGATCTTCCCGTCGCCGATCCGTCCGGTTTTGGCCACCTTCAGGATGGTCTGAATCGCTGCATCGACCCGGCTGTCCGGCAGAACCATCTCCAGCTTGACTTTGGGCAGCAGGTCCACCGTGTATTCACTACACCGGTAGACTTCCGTATGTCCCTTCTGCCGGCCGTGACCGCGCACCTCAAAGACGGTCATGCCATCGACGCCGATTTCCCGCAAAGCATTTTTGACGGAATCGAGCCGCGAGGGCTGAATGATCGCTTCCAGTTTCGTCATAAAACCTCATTCTAGGCGAGATAGTTGAAGAATGGCGCGACGTTCTTTTCGGGACAGGCAAGGGACCAAAAGGGCTCACCCCGCCAGTTTACTCAGACCTCCAGATTGTATCCCTCTTCGCCGTGCTGGGAGAGGTCGAGGCCCTGAACCTCGGCTTCGTTGGGAACGCGCAAGCCAATCACCGCGTCCACGACCTTCAGGATGACCAGCGTCCCCACGATCGCCAGGCCCCAAGCGATGATCACCGCTACAAACTGATTCAATATCTGACGCGCATTGCCTTCGAGCAAGCCGACCGCCAGCGCGTTTCCCCGCGCGTCCTTGAAAATGGGGTTCACGACGCTGGAAGCGAAAACCCCGGTTAGCAATGCTCCTGCTGTGCCGCCCGCGCCATGGACGCCGAAGGCATCCAGAGAATCATCATAACCGAACAGGCCCTTAATCTTTGTCACCATCAGATAACACACGACCCCCGCGACCAGGCCGATAACCAGGGCGGGCATGGGCCCGACGAATCCGGAGGCTGGCGTGATGGCCACCAGACCCGCCACGCAGCCGGAGATCGCCCCCAGCACGCTGGGCTTACCATTGCGAATCCACTCCGCTCCTGCCCAGCCCACCGCGGCCGCCGCCGCGCCAAAGTGCGTGGCCACGAAGGCGCTCGACGCGAGGCTTCCCGCTCCCAAGGCGCTTCCGGCATTGAATCCAAACCAGCCGACCCACAGCAAACAGGCGCCGATGAAGCTCAGCACCACGCTGTGCGGGGGCATCGGCTCGTGCGGAAAGCCCAGCCTCCTGCCGAGATAAAGCGCGCAGACCAGTGCGGAGACGCCGGAGGTGATGTGCACCACCGTCCCCCCGGCAAAATCCAGCGCGGGGAATGCTCCTCCCGCCGCGGCGTTCAGCCATCCGCCTTTGCCCCAAACCATGTGCGCCATGGGGTCGTAGACGATGATCGACCACAAGACCATGAACGCTACCATGGCGCTGAATTTCATTCGCTCCGCAAAGGCACCGGTGATCAGAGCCGGCGTGATGATGGCAAACATTAATTGGAACATCATGAAAGTCTGTGCGGGAATCGTGGCGGCGTAGTCGACGTCCGGCGCGGCTCCCACGCCGCGCAGGAAGGCAAAGCTCAGACCGCCAATAAAGCGGTTGCCCGGCCCGAACGCCAAGCTGTATCCAAGGATCGCCCAGAGGATACTCACCAGCGCCATGAGCGTGAAGCTCTGCATCATCGTGGCGAGCACGTTCTTCTTGCGCACCAACCCGCCGTAAAAGAGCGCCAGCCCGGGACCGGTCATCATCAGCACCAGCGCGCAACTGACCAGCACCCAGGCGTTATCGCCGGCGCTCTTGGCATCCGCGGTCTGGGCCTGGAGACGCGACATCTGTTCTTCGACTTGCGGTCCCGCGGCCGCCCCAGCCACCTGTTGCGAGGGAGCCGCAGATTGAGCGTAGCTCTCGACCAGCGCCGCCCCTGAGACGAGCACACTCACCAGGAGCAGGCGGACGACCAGCCTTTGCATGGCATTTCCTCCGTTGGCTTGTGATGCTTGAGACCTTCGACCTACAATCAGAATTATACGATGTGACCTCTCGACAACCAATCAATTCGTTTTATCGCGCCGATAAGAATTGCTTGTCCCGGCCGAGCGGCGAGAGGGACGCGCATTACCGGCCGGGCAGTGCTAGAATTCAGGCTGTTCCGAAAGGCGAGTGTTCCACAGGGGGCGGAAGCACGCGGCGGCCAGCCCGAAGTCCGCCGGCGGATGATTCTGTGCCTGCAACCTGCCAGGAGGGCCGCTCATGAGAGCCTATGTCCTGATCAACGTGCGCCCGGGGAAAGTACGCGACGTGGTCGGCGCGGTGAGCCAGATGGAGGGGGTGCGTCACGCCGACGCGTGCTGGGGACTGCCGGACGTCTTCGTTTATGTGGAGACGCCCAACGAGAAAGACCTCAACCAACTGGTGATCGACAAGATCCAGAAGCTCGAGGGCGTGGAACGAACCGAGACCCACATCACCGTGGAGTAATGGGTCTCTAACGGATCTCGGTTTCCGCCGCGATCTCGAGGCGATTGGGCCCCGCCTGCTTGGCCCGGGCCAGCGCCGCCTCCACCGGCCGCAGAAGCGTTGCCGACTCTTTCACCTTTTCTCCGGCAGCGATGCCCACGCTGAGGGTGACGTTCACTTTGTTGGCATCGCCGGTGGCGAACTTCCCCCACTGGGACAAGTCCATGCTCTCGCTACTCAAGGCGGCGCGCAGGCGCTCCGCCTGGCCGCGCGCGCTTTGCGCGTCGCTGCCGGGGACGATGATCAGGAATTCCTCAGAAGCGTAGCGTCCCACCGAGTCGTAAGGGCGGATGATGGAGCGAATCCGCCGCGCCGTTTCCCGCAGCACCGCGTCGCCCGCCACCATGCCATAGATTTCGTTGATCTCCTTGAACCGGTCGACCTCGACAAGCAGGATCGCCATCCGAGAGCCCTCGCGGCCCGCGCGGGCGGCTCCGCGGTGGAGGGTGTCGAGAGTCGCCGCCCGGTTGGCCAGGCCCGTCAAGGGATCATGAGTCGTCTGGTAACCGATGGCGGCCTGGGCTTTCTCAGCTTCATCCTGCAGTTTCAGAACTCGCTGGGCGAGCTGGAGACGGACCGCCAGCTCGGCAGCGGTGAAGGGCTTCATCAGGACATCGTCCGCGCCAGCCTTTATTCCTTCCGTTAACTCGCCGTCTTCACCCTCGGTAGAAGTTAGAAGGAGATACGTGTACGGCGGCGCGGTATTCTTCCTTATCTCCCGGCACACCGCGACTCCGTCCCACGCGGTCAGCTTGCGATCGAGGATGGCGAGTCTTGGCGCGCCCGCGACGCGCAGCTCGTGCAGCGCTTCCAGGCCGTCCCGCGCGGCGACGACCTCATGCCCCAGCTTGGCGAGCGCGGCCTCGAGAGCTATCCGCGACGAGTCATCTTCCTGCGCCACCAGAACCTTCATACCTTAAACCTCCTTGGGCAACACGCCATCGCGCGCCCTGGGATTTGACTCGGTCCAGGCTGAAATAGAGTCCTCTCGAGGAGCGCCACGCATCCGTGCGCCCTTCGACTGCACCCTATCGGACACCACTTTCGCACAGCCGTCAAGTGCCCTGATTCGAATGGAGCGCCCCGGTTCGACGGGGCAGGTGGCGGGCTGCTCCGCGAGAGTGCAGCGGGGCAGGATAAGCCCGGCTCTGCGTCTCCACACCTTGCACGGTGTCAGCGTCTGGTTAAGAGGGGCCAATTTCATCAGGTTGAAGGGAGCCAGGCTTTTGAAACCCTCATCGGCGGGGAGGCGGTAGGAACTCGGCATCAGACTCTACAGATTTTTCGGTACTGGGTGACTTTGAATTCAATCGCAACCCGGGCATTCGTAAACACGAGGCGACCATCAAGGCCCCGTTTCTATTTGTGTAGTTGCGCGCACACGGCAGCGGCCAGTTTCCAACAAGCCGACTACACGTCGAGATGGCGTAGTCGGCGCCACACCGTTTGATTTTCGATCAGTGCTGAGGTCGAGAACTGCGCAGGCGCTCCCTTCCGCGCGACATCCGCCAGCGTGGAGCCGGGACTCTCTTACAGGAATTCCTGGGCTACGAAAGGGGTCGTCGGCCTCAGATCGCTTGAACGGCGCGATGACTGGATGGATTTTGCCGGAGACCGTAGCAACGCTACAGACAGCGGAACTTAGACCGCCATCACTCCGTACTACTTAACAGATCGTGACTCGATCCTTGGGTCAAGATCGACCGCAAGGAGATGAGCCGATGTCGTTTAAGGCTGTGGCGTGGACGCTGCTGGCCGCAATGGCGTTCACGACAGTTCTGCTCTTCAACTACTGGGCCGCATATCAGCCTTTAAGTACGCTGGCCTATTCGGGAATCGTGCTGGCGCTGTGTGGGCTGGCGAACCTGGTTCTTCCTTTCCGGTTTCTGGGAGTCCGCAAACGAGCCGTCGGAGCGCTTATTCTCGCGGGTGGCGTGGCCCTAACCCTTGCGGCTCTATTCTGGCCGGCCTCGATGATCCGCGTCGCGCAACCTAGAACCCGTCTCGACGACATCATGCCGGAGTACCAGTTTTTCGAGAGGCACTCGGCCCGCATTCACGCCCGGCCCGAGCAGGTGATGCAGGCTATTCGCCAGTCAACGTTCGGCGACATGAAATCCTTGGTCACGCTCCTGAAAATTCGCGGAGCGGCCTTGCGCATTCATGACACCGGCGATTTTTTGCAGGATAGGCGGGTTCTCGATGCGTTTTCGGCGTCTGGTTATCTTTTTGGCGGCAGCGAGCATGAAATCGTGATGTTCGGGGTTTGGAATGTGCGGGCGAACCGCCGCCCCGAGGTGCGCACTTTGCAGGAGTTCGCTGATTATCGGGAGCAGGGTGCGGTCAAAATGGCTTATGACTTCAACGTGGAAGATGCGGGCGGCGGATGGTCCACAATCAGCACCGAGACGCGTGTCCTGGCGCTTGACGATTTCACCCGCCGCGGCATGGCCCGTTACTGGAGATTGATTGTGCCCGGAAGCGGGCTGCTCCGGCTCCAGTGGCTCGAGGGTATCAAGAAAAGAGCCGAGAGCATGCCCAACCCGCGGCCGTAGATGCCCATCAGCGTTCAGTAACAGGATTGTAGAACACCAACACAGGGCTCTGAGGATTTGGACCGGTTATCTCTGCCACTCGAAAATTGGGCGACCGCGGTCAAGTTGACGAGAAACGCCCTTGCCGCGGAAGTGCCTTGCGCCCGCGCGAGGCGCCGATTTCTGCTCACGCTCCTGCGGACGGAATGCCGCGAAAATGCTGGCAACTATTCGCCTGGGCTCACCGGCCGATAGGATCTTCGGTACGCTGCGAGCGACCACGACCCGGACATGGCATTGACCCATGACAGAAAACGCCTTCGCGGTACAATGCAATTCCAGCGAAGGGCGAATAGTGTCTTGATAGGGATTTGGCCCAGCTCTTTAGGCTCGACTTTGCGGAGACTTCCGCTGTAGTCGCCGCCTTCGGAAACGAGTTCGGCGGGTTTGATTGGCTTTAGAGCGGAGTCTGGCATCCATTTTGCGCAGCCGGTCGGCAATAACCTTCATCACCTCGAGGGCGAAGAACGGGCCCTCCGACACCATGTACTGAAATTCGCCCCGATCGACCGCCACCAGCCGGCAGCGGGTCTTCGCAACCACCGTAGCGCTGCGCGGTGCGTCATCAATAAGCGCCATCTCACCGAAAATGGAGCCTGGGCCGGCGATTTCCACGGTTGCGGATCCCACGAGGATTTTAAGCTCGCCTTCGATGACGATGTACATGGCATCGCCTCGATCTCCTGCCTTGAAGACACATTGCCCAGGAGTGAAGCTCATCGCTTCCCTGTCACGAAACAGATTGAAAAACAATTCGGCGCCGGTCATGTGCTCTTCTCACTCAGCGGGGTTAGTTTCTCGGCTTCCAACGTTCGGATTATACGCCAGCCCCCTCCCGTGATGGACTGCCCATGTGGTTCGTCAAAGAGGAATTTTCACCCCGGAGGCGCTGACAGGCAGACGAAAGGATTCCAGCCTGGATTTCCATTTTCTGCTTATCCTCGACCGACAATCTATCCGAAATTAGTCCGGTGCTGACATGCACGGTCGCAATCGGGGGGAGGTTCGAGCTCAGGCGGTTCGGCTTGGCGGTGGATTCACGGATCTTCCGGGGCCGGCCGGGCGAACGACCTTGAGGATGCGCGCGAGGGCATCAATCGTGTACGGCTTGCCGATAAAGGCTGCGGCTCCTTCCGCCAGGGCTCGCCGCGACTCGCGGACGCTGCTGTAGCCGGAGGTCACAATGACTCTCGCCTGGGGGCTGAGGGCTTGAAGTGCGTGGAGTGTCTCTGCCCAGCCGTCGCCGGGCATGATCATGTCAAGGAGGATGATGTCGATTCTTCCCGTATATGAGGAAGCCACGGCGCGGGCGCGCGCGCCATCTTCGGCGGCGAGGACTTCATAGCCGAGTTCCCGCGCCGCGTCCGCCGCGAAGGAAAGCATCAGCGGCTCATCGTCCACGACGAGCACGGTTCCCGTCCCGTGCTCCGCCGCGAGCGGAGCTTCCTCGACGGCGGATTGCTCGGGCGGCGAAACCACAGGAAGGTGGAGAATAAACTCCGACCCGCGTCCCGGCTGGCTGCGCACGCCGATAAAGCCGCCATGCCGGCTGACGATCCCATACACCATCGCCAGTCCGAGGCCCGAGCCTTTTCCAGCCTGCTTAGTTGTAAAAAAGGGCTCGAAGACCCGTTGCAGGACCTCCGGTTCCATTCCTGCTCCACTGTCCCGAATGACGACCCGCACATAGCGGCCCGGCGGTCCTTGCGCATCGGGAGGCAAAAGTCCGGGCTCGAGAGTCACCGCCGAAGCCTCAAGGGAGAGCGGCCCACCCTCCCGCATGGCGTCGCGGGCGTTGATGCACAGGTTCAGAATGGCGAGCTCCAATTGTCCGGGGTCTCCCGCCACCCAGGGCAGTTCGGGCGGCACGCGCGCCTCGACGCGGATGCGACGGTCGAAGGTTTGGGTCACCATGGTAAGCACGGAGCTCAGGACTTTGCCGATTTCGAGCGGCTGCAGGAGGGGTTTTTCCTGCCGGGAAAACTCCAGCAACTGATGGGTCAGTTCGGCGGCACGATTGGCCGACTGCTCCATCCTGGCGACGGTCTCCTGCATGGGATCCTCGGGGGTCAGGCGGGTCCTGACCAGGGAAACGTACCCCAGGATGACGCCCAGGAGGTTATTAAAATCATGGGCGACCCCCCCGGCGAGGGTCCCGAGCGCCTGCATCTTCTGGGCCTGGAAGAGTTGTTCCTGCAAGCGGGCTCGCTCTTCTTCGGCCTGTCGCTGTTCCGCAGTGTCCTGGATGATCAGCAGGAGATAGGCGGGCTTGCCGGCGGAGTCTCGCACCAGGGATACCATCGTGTTGCACCAGATAGCCTTCCCGGACTTGCGGACGTAGCGTTGATCGAGGGTGAAGTGGTCCGCCGCTCCCGCGCGCAGGGAGTTGCTGTTCTCCAGGCTTCGGGGACGATCGTCCGGGTGAGTGATATCGAGATAGCTTCTTCCCCGCAGTTCGCCGGCGTCGTACCCGAGCGCCTGGGTGAGCGCCGTGTTGGTCTCGAAGAACCTCCCCTCCAGGTCGCAAAGCGCCACGCCGAGCGGGCTCTGCTCGAAGACCGAACGGAAACGCTGCTCCGAGGCGCGCAGTTTCTTGTAGAGCTCGCTGCGCTCGATCGCCATCGCCGCCTGGCTGGCGAACTGGTCGATGAGCTTTCGGGTGACCGCACGGATGCCATCGACGTGGGCCGACTGGATGTCGAGGACGCCCACCAGGGTCGAGCCGACGACCAGCGGGACGGCATATTCCGCCTTGGCGCGTGGGTCCACGGCGAGATAACGAGGGTCCTCGGAGACATCGGCCGCGTACGCGCCCTCCCGCGATCGGGCTGCCCAGGCCACCAGACCGGGCCCGTCCATCTGCAGCTTGCGGAAGGGCTCGAGGTTGAGATGCCCGGCCTGGGCGATACAGCGCAGTTCTCCCCGCTCGACGTCAAGCAGATAGATTGCGGCGTTGATGAGCCGTATTCGGTCCGTGAGCAGTGCGAGAATCTGGCTCAAGACTTCTTCCGCATCGACGGCCGCGGCCAGCGCCGCATTCACCTCGACCAGCAGGGCTTGTTGGGTGCTTCGCGCCTTCATGGCCGCTTCGATCGCTTGGTCCGGAATTCCCGCTGCCGGGCTGAACGGCTCGCCCGCTGGGCGAAGATCCGGCTTGGGTGGCATTCCCGAATCGTGCATAGGTCCCGAGGGCGAAGGTCGGCGCCGCTCGTTCCGATCAGGCGGCCCTACACAACCCCCCCGATACGCCATCGGCAGATTGAAGGATTTAGTTGAGAGAATCAGCGCCCAGCGCAAATCGCATTGACCAGCCCCCGGCTCGTCCACGACCAAAGCCGTAACCCTTGGCCAAACGAGGTCTGCGTTATGGGGTCTTTGACATCTCCCGCAGCCCGGGAGTACCGTTGACTCAACTTGCGGAGGACTTCATGCGTCAATCGTTGTGCGGGATCCTGGCGGTCGCCTTTCTTGCTGTAGCATGCCGCAAAGGCGAGGTGGCATCGCGAGACGCCATCCGGGAGGCCATCCAGGCTCACCTCCAGCAGCAACAAAACCTCGTGGTGTCCAATGTGGACCTCGAGCTTCGGGATGTGAAGTTCTCCGGCGAGACCGCCACGGCCCAAGTCCAGTTTCGAAGCCGGCAATCTCCCAACCTGGTGGTCGGGGTCAACTACCAGCTTCGGCGCGTTGCGGGTCGCTGGAAGGTCGAGTCGAGCTCGCTCATGAACGGGATGGGAATGGGGCCGCACGGGGGGTCGGGCGGCCCCGCCACGGCTCCCACGGCTACCTCTGCGGAAACGCCTCTCCAGCCGAGCCATTGAGGAAGGCAGAAGGCAACACTCAGTGGTCACGGATCAGAAAATAGGTGTGCGCTCGCAGCGTGACGTGCCAGAGCTGTTGGCCCTTGCAGCCCGCGATAATCGTCCAGTTGGAATTCGTCAGGGCTTACGACCCCAGTGCCACGGTTTGGTAGTGTCCTAATTTGAATGTAGCGGCGCCCTTTAGGGCGGCAAATGCCGGGCTGAAGCCCGGCGCTACGTTCCAAACCAGGACACTGCCCACGGTTTCTTCATTTTGACTTCTGACTCCTGTCTTCTGACTTCCTCTTTGCCGGTCACATGTTCTTCCGGGCCGACTTGATATCGTCCTGAAGCTTCTTCAAAGACTTCTCAGCGGTCTTGTCGGGATTTTCCTTCAGAAAAGCCTGGGCGGCTTTCGCGGCCGCATCCGCTTCATCCAGCATTGTCCGGGACTTCTGAGGATCGTGGATATGTTTTTTGTCGAAGATGCTCTCGCCCACCAGAAGCTGCTGGCCCAAATAGATGGCGAAGTTCCCTCCATTCAGCTTGACCGGTCCAGCCCCCAGCGCGGCGCGCGCCTTCGGCCGGTCGCCGCCGACAATCTCCGCGAGCGCATCCTCGATGCCTTGAAACTGCGCGTGGCGGGCGAGGGCTTCCTGGTCTTCGGGCTCAACCCAGGCCCCTTCCTCGACCCGCGCCAGTTCCGGGGGTGCCTTCGCCTCCTCGCGGGTCGGATAGGGCGCCTCGAGTGTCACTTCTTTCGGGATGGGGCCCGCTTGCGTAATCCGGTGGGCCACGGCTGCAAGCGCGAGAGCGAGCTGCGAGGCAACCTGGAGATTGTCATGACGCAAGCTCAGATAGGCGCTCTTGGCGCGCGGGGTCTTGTTGGCGTCTGAGCCTTTTTGATAGGCATCCGCCAACTGCCTATCGGCCTTGATGAAACCGCCATAAACGACAACCTGCAGGACTTGCGCCCGCGCCGTGAAGGCGTTGGGCGGCGAGGCCGTGGACGGCCCCTCGCAAAATTCCAGAGTGCGGTCGAACCGGCCGCGCTTGAAAGAGTCCTTGGCGCTGTCAAATTCGTAGGCAACGCCTGTAGGCTTCGGCTGCGGCGGAGCACAGCTCAAGGCCAGAGCTAGCACGATCACGAGAATACCCAGCCCGCCTGCGGCGGGTCGAATGACAGGAACTTGAGGTGGAAACATGATGACTCCTCCCGCGAGGTCTCGATGCGGCGCTAGGTGTGACCCCGATGAAGCCCGTCGGGGCCGGGCAGGCAAAAGGTGTTCTGTCTCGCCCACGCCGCGGCGCGACCGCCCTGCCGCCCTCGTCCCAAGACTTTTCGAGGAGAAGTCCGGCTGAGCCGGTCAGCTTGGCGGCTCACTATATGCCAACGGGCTGGCGTTTTCAACGTGGTCAACCAGGATTGACAACCCCGGCGCGCAATGGTAGCTTGCGTGTGCTGGTGCCGTTCCATAACATTCGACTCCGTTACCCGAGCCGCGATCTCTCCCGTCTGGTTGAGGTCGCTGGTCTCAGGAATTGAGCCAAGTAGCTGGAACAGGACCGGCTGGTTCTTTGAAAACCTTGGTTCCCGTGGTGCCCCGACCCGATCGGGGAAAAAGGAAAGGCCGTGCAAATCGGCTGCGGTCCCGCCACTGTGATCGGCGAGCCGCCTCCTCCTGAGGCCTAAGGCCAGCCACTGGTCCGACGCGTCGGACTGGGAAGGCTGAGGATGCGGCAACGACCCGAAAGCCAGGAAACCTGCCCGGGAACTTGCACTTAGACCCGCTCTTCGACGGAAAGAGTCCTGGGGTGACGTACCGAGGCCTTCCGGTTCCGCATCGAGGAATTGGGAGGCTTTTTCGTTTTCGCTGTCCCGCCTCGGAGCTCTTTCCGCCAGCGTCCCTCGTCGCGAGAACGGGGAGAAGGAGCTCCGTGTGAGGAAGTCAAAAGTCGAAAGTCGAAGGTCGAAAGCAAGCAGCAGGCAGCCGGCCGCCGGCAGCCGAGGGGTCAGAAGTCAGCTCCGATTTGCGGTCCGATGGGTGGCATCGGACCATCGGACTCCAGAAATCAGAGAGTCAGGAGCTAGAAGCGAGACAACGGACCCTGAACTTCGGGCCGCCGATTGCGGTCGCTTCCAATCCAAAATCCAAAATCCCAAATCCAAAATCGAAAACCCCGAACCCCCCCCGATGAAATCCATCGGGGCGAACTCCGAAGCCCGGGTATGTCTCACCAGACTTCTAAAGATCACGCCCGCGATTGCCGCCCTGGCGCTGCTGCTGACAGCGGGCACTTGGAGCGCGCGCGCTGCGACGATCGAAGGGACAGTTTTCGACCCGAGCGGAAAGCCGGTGCCGAGCGCGCGGGTCAATCTGCTGGCTCGGCTCACGCCCGTGGCAGAGCGCCGGAGCGACGCGCAAGGGCACTTCCGTTTCGAGAACCTGTCGGCGGGCGCCTACCGATTGGTGGCCGACGTCCCGGGGTTCGCAGCTTCGGCAGTTTCAGTGGATCTCGCCGCTGACGAGACGCGATCAGCGGACCTGCGTCTCGCCCTGAGCGCTGTCGAGGAGCACGTTGTCGTGTCGGCCAGCCTGGGAGGCGCGCTGGCGCCGCAAGTTGGCTCGTCATTGAGCGTGCTCGCGCAGAAGGATATCGAGGAGCGCGGCGCGCAGTCCGTTCTGGAAGTCTTGCGCGATGTGCCCGGCGTGGCTGTGGCCGAAGCGGGCCGCCGTGGGGGGGCGACCGGCGTCTTCATTCGGGGTGGGAATTCCAACTACAACCTGGTGATGGTTGACGGCGTCCAGGTCAACCAGTTCGGCGGGGACTTCGACTTTGCGCCGCTGCCTGCCGAGGGCGTTGACCGCGTGGAAATCGTCCGCGGGCCCGAGAGTGCCCTCTACGGCTCAAACGCGGTTACGGGCGTCATTAACATTGTGACTCACCGCGGCCAGGGACCGCCGCATTTTACGGTGCTCGGCGAGGGCGGCAGCTTTACGACGCGACGCTTTGCGACGGGGGGAAGCGGCCTCACGCGCGGCCTGAGCTGGGCTTATGACCTCTCGCGGCTGGACACCGGAGGCGTCGTCCCCAATGATGGCTTCCGAGACCAGAGCGCTTTCCTCAATCTCGGCTACTCGCGCAGCCTGCGGCGGCAATTGAACTTTCATTTCTTCGGCAACGCCAATGACGCGGGCGCGCCAGGCCCCTTCGGGTCCGACCCCCTGGGCGTTTTCCCCGGCATCGATCGCACCTCATACAACAAGCAGAACCTCTTCGGTTACCAGGGGACTTACATTGAGCAATTTAGCCCACGTTTGCGACAGGTGACGAGCGCGAGCGTCGCGAGCAACGACTACTACTTCCACACGTCCTTTGGCGATTCGTATTCTGACAACCTGCGCGGAGTGCTGAACACGCGGAGTGAGCTGACGGTGTCGAGCCAGGATTTCCTCGTCTTCGGTTTCGAGTACAACCGCGAGCAGGTGAAGAACACCTATATCGCCGACGCCCGCAACACGCCATTCCTGCTGCCGCGGACAAGCTTTGCCTACTTCGCGGAAAACCGCTGGAATCCTTCGCGGCGCTGGGTAGTGATCACCGGCGTCCGCCTGGACGACATTCGAACCCACCAGCTCCCGCCGGATGCCTTCGGGTCGCGCCCGCTGCTCCCCGCGCAGTCAGTAGCGAAGGCAAATCCCCGCCTCTCCGCCACCTATCTCGCGCGAGAGGCTTCGGCGATGAGCGGCTTTGGCGCGACGCGACTGCATGGGTCCTTCGGCACGGGCATTCGCGCCCCCAGTGGCTTCGAGCTGGCTTTTACCAACAACCCGCGCTTGAAACCGGAAAAGAGTCTCAGCTTCGATACCGGCGTCGAGCAACGTTTCCTCGCGGACCGCGTGGTTCTCGACGCCACCTACTTCTACAACCGCTTCAAGGATCAGATCGTCGTCCTGGGCAGCTCCCTCAGCAACCTGAGCAGCTTCACCTCTGCTAATCTCGCCAACGCGCGCGCCCGCGGATTGGAAACGTCCGTGCGCGTTCGGCCCGCGCGGTCGCTGGATCTTTCGGCCAATTACACGCGACTCGACTCAGCGATCCTGGCCCTCGACGGGACCACCCTCGCGCCATCGCCCTTTGCAGTTGGCCAGCCGTTGACGCGTCGGCCTCGCAACTCCGGCAGCTTCAACGCCACCTGGTATCACGGCCGGCTGATGCTGAACCTGAACGGCTATTGGCGGACTCGCGTGCTCGACGTGGAACCGAATTACGGCGCCTTCGGTGGACTGTTTCCGAACCCTGGCTACTTCCTCGCGAACAGCGGCTTCGCCTACCGGCTTCCGCGGGGAGTCGAGGTGTATGGCCGACTCAACAATTCTCTGAACCGCAAATACGAGGAGGCCCTGGGCTTTCCGGCCCTGCACTTGAATTTCCTCGCCGGCATGAGGTTCACCTTTCCAGCCCAATAATTCTGGGCGCACGCGGACCGGGCCAAGGAAGCTTGAGAGCCCCCGAAGGCGAACCACACAGTGCCGATTTTCGTTGGTTCTAGATCAGGCTGTCTTCTTTGCGGTGGGCACGCCAGCAATAGAGCTGCTCGACAGCAACTGAGAGCACGCAGATTCCGCCGGCAATCGAAACGCTGCTTTCGACCAACTCCTCGACAATATCCTGATTCTCCCGCAGAAGCGCATGGATTTGGGCGGCCAGCACAATGCCGTGCCCCAGAACCCACAGCCCGATGAAGGCGGCCAAGACCAGGGCGATAAGGCGCAGGGCGGTCTTCATAATCGGTGGACGACCTCGAATCCGCGCAATGGCGGGAAACCGAAGGCGCTTGTTTCATACACCCGCGAAGATGCAATGTCAATCGCGGTAGGGACAGGCGCCTTCAACCGGTCCACAGGGGCGTCAAGCGGGGCACCCCGACTCATCGGCCTGGAATTGAACTAAAGATTGAGGAGGTAGTCCGAGGCGGTCAAGTTTCCGAACCGAATCGTGCTGACCCGCTCGCCCACGACGTTGGCGAAGTATTGCAGAATGGCTGTCAGCCGGAGAATTGCTGGCTTCTCCTGCCGCCGCAGCCAGTGGCAGGCAACGAGGTAAAAAGAAATCGCATTGAAGTACAGGATAAGCAGACGCTCGTCGCGCGAGTAACGCTGATTGACGTTCGCCGCGTTCTTGAGCAGGTAGGTCAGGGCCAGGTAATCGCATTTGAGGGTCATCCGCACCCGCGGGTAGTCCACCGGCGCTTCGTACTCCTCAAGCGTCATGCGGACGACGGGGAACTCAAGCCGGTTGGCGTGAACGATCGCCAGGAAGTACTCCCGGTCAAACCGCCGGCGCAAGACTCTCTGGCAGGCAACCTGAAAATAAAAGAAGAATAGGCCAGTCGAGATGACCAGCACTAAACAGGCCCCGAACATTACAACATCCCCTCTCAGACATCCCGGGTTGCCACCGCAACCAGTTCCTGGGCCGGTTCCTTCCCGGCCAGGATGGCGCTTGGCTGCGGCGCCCGGACGAGCGCATAAAACCAGGTCAATAACATCCCCAGCGTGCAAAGCGGGCTCACGTAACCATAGAGCGAGCTGGCAAAACCTTGACCCGTCGTCAAGCGGGCGAGGGCGAGGTTCGCTGCAGGGCCGGCAAATTGGATTCCTAAGCCGCACACGAGCAGCGCCAGTTCGTCATCCGTGCTCTTGATCTGCTGCAGCAGGATATAGAGCAGCGTGTTCAAAACCAGGCAGGTGAAGTAGAGGTTTTGCTGGAATTCGACAATGAAGACCGTGCGGATCTGATCATAATTGCGGCCGAGCGCAAGAAGCGAAATCGCCAAGGTGAGGATGAGGACAAAAACCAGCACCAGCCGAATGGAGTGCCACATCTTCTGCTCGTACTTGCAGGCCCGGCGGAAAAAGGCACAGACAAGCAGGAACGCCCCGAGGGTCAGCAGCACGTCCGTCAGCCAATAGAAGTACGCGTACTCCCGGGAGGAATAACCGTAGCGGTAAAGGATGTAGGGTCGGCTGACTCCGTCAAAGGCGAGTAGTAAGCTGAGATATAGGATAAGACAAACCAAACCCCCGAAGCGGCGGCGGACAGTCAGGTAGGCCAGCAGCCCCGCCTCGAGTAGATAAATACCGTACTGTAGCGCTACGCTAAGGTACCGCAACGTGAGCAACCTGGTTCAGCTGCCCAGCACGCCAGCTCTCTTCCGGGTTGCTCACGCAAGCCGTAGAAAACCAGCGGGCTTAGTGACCGCCTCCGGGAAGCGGTGGTGGTGGCGAACCGCCGATCCCCAGCACGTGCGTTGGCAGGGGTGGTGGCGGCGAACCACCGATCCCGGTCACATGCGTAGGCAGCGGTGGCGGCGGACTTCCACCAATTGCAAAAGCCTTCCGCAAACTTGCGCTGGCTAGTACGATCAGAACCGCCAGCAAGAACGTAACAATAAGGTTCTTCATCGCTCTCCTCCAGTTGTGGGTGAATAGGATCAGAACATCCTATATGGAGGCGAGCGTAGAGAACTATTGGTTACAAGTCAATAAGAATCTACCAAACTCCCACGTGGTACATTGTGCCAGACAAGAACCCAATGTCAAGCCCAAACCCTTAGTACGAAGGTACTCAGACATATTGTCCGGACGAATGGCTAAGCGTCGTGCAGCCAGCGGGGGGAAGCTCATCAAAACCCGTGGCGGGTCAATTGGCGCGGGAGAGGGGCAATTGGACCTTGGGCAGCCCGCGCCCTTGCCGCTGGAGTGACTGGTAGGGGCAGCCCTTGTGTTTTGGGCTTCCGGCATTTCCCGGTCGCAGGACCAAAGTCCCAGCACCTCTGGTCCCAATCCGAATGTGGGGGAGACCGTCCTAGTTCCCAAGAAGACCGCCCCCGCGCCTCAGCCCGAGGCGAAGAAGCCAGAGAAGATCAATCCCAGCGAGGTCTACACCATTTCCACGACGACCAACCTGGTAAATGTGGACGTCATGGTCGTGGACGGCAACGGGAATCCCATCCCCAACCTCGGCAAGGTGAATTTCAAGCTCTCCGACGACGGCGTGCCGCAAACCATCACCAACTTTTCCACCGGTGAAGCCCCCATGACGATCTGCATGCTGATTGAGTTCAGCAACAAATGGTGGGGCTTCCTGTATCTGGCGCTGGAGGACAGCTATGAGTTTGTGCGCGTCATCGAGCCCAAGGACTGGGTGGCGGTGGTTACCTTTGACATGCGGCCGCAAATCCTCCAGGACTTCACCCAGAATCGCTACGAAGTCACTCAGGCGTTGGACCGACTGCGACTCCCGGGTTTCAGTGAGATCAATCTCTATGATGCGCTGGCCTTCACCATTGATCGCATGAAGGACACCCAGGGTCGTAAAGCCATCCTGGCCGTCTGCACCGGTTACGATACCTTCAGCAAGCTCACTTACGATCAGATGCTGAAGATAGCGCGCACTTCTGACACCGCAATCTATCCCTTGAGCATCCTGGAGTTCGTGACCGTCCGTTACGGCGACTCCATCGACTCCCTGCAGGCTCGGAACGCTCTCACCACCATCGCGAAGTATTCCGGCGGCCAAGCCTACTTCCCCCGTTTCGAGGGCGAACTCCCCGGCATCTTTCAACAGATTGCCGCGCAGCTCCGCATGCAATACAGTCTGGGATTTATTCCCACCAACCCGTCCCGAGACGGCAAATTCCACAAGCTAAAGATTGACCTGGTGGACGCGCAAGGCAACGAGCTGAAGATGGTCGACCAAAAGGGGAAGAAGGTTAAATACCGACTCGTCGGCCGCGAGGGGTATTACGCCCCCAAGTCCTGAGGGCAGGCATTCTTTAGGTTTCCAACCAACCTCCGGCGCGACTCGACGGCTCCCAGGGGCTCTCCTTCTCCGACCCTTTCAGCCAGTCTGGACATGAGCGAAGGGCACGCCTACTTCGCGCGTCGGGGCTTGGCGGCGGGACCGGTTAGTTCCAGGATGGGCTGCTGTGGTGGCGGAGGCATCGGTCCGGCCACCTTCAGGGTGTGGACGGTCTCCTCACAGGCCTGCATGTACAACTCCTCGTCCTCGCGGCCGGGCGTGCAGGAGGCTTCCACAATCCGCTCGGGGGAAATCACCCGCGCGGTCAGCAGCATGGCGCGCCCCTGGTACTGCGAGATCAGCACGGCGTCGCGGTTGTTGATTTTGGTGTGGTCAAAATGGTAGCGGGGAATTTCCTCGGTCACCCCCTGGGTTTCCCACTTGGCCAGGACTTCGGGTGAGAACTCGAAGCTGGCGTCGGGATTCGGCTGCGACGTGATGGTAAGGACCGGCGGGACACTCCAGAACTTGGGCTTCGTGATCCTCACCCCGCCGGGGAAATCCTCGACCTTCCCGTAGAGGCCGGCGGCAATTTGCATTTCGATGCCCAAAGCGGCGTTCTGGTAAGGGAGGAGCTGAAGGGTCTCCTCGCGGACGCGCTCCCAATGTTTGGGGTACCACTTCACCAGCAGCATTTCGCCGCCTATAGCTCCGATGCCTACGAGCACGATCACCAACGCCACGATGAGTTGTGTGGGAATCTCCTTTTTCATAGCCTGCCATCTTACCCGCACCGCTGGAGCGGCGCAATCCGCTTGCAACGCTCTGGCGGCCCGCGCTGGGGCGGGGCTATCTCAGGGTCAGCTCCATGAAGAGCGCGCCCTCGACGGGGTTCTCGCGATAGGGTGGGATGCGGCGAAATCCCAGCGGCTCGTAAAGCGCCATCGCCTCCTTCATCACGGGCAGCGTGTCGAGCCGCATCGAGTCATAGCCGAGGGCGCGAGCTTCGGCGATGATCGCCTCGGCGAGCTGTCGCCCCAGCTTCCGGCCGCGGAATTTCGGCCGCACATAGAGCCGCTTCATCTCCGAGACGCCCTCCTCTAACCTGCGCAGCGCGACGCAGCCGGCAGCCTCCCCGTTTTCCATCGCCAGCAGCAGCCGGCCCTGCGGTGGAGCATATTCGCCCGGCAGCGTTCGCACCTCTTTGTCGAAACCCTGAAAGCAAAGGCTGAACCCCAGCGAAGCCGCGTACTCGAGAAACAGCTCGCGGACTTTCTCGATCTCCTCCGGCGATGAGGCTTGGATGCAATCCAACATGGGTTCCGGATAACGATGCTTCAGCGGATGCGAATCAGGGGATGAGTCTTCTCCATCACCTCGCCGACTTCACGTGCAGGCACGCCGCGCTCGGCGAGGGATTTCACTAGGTTTGCTGATGCCGCTGCTTCCACGGAGAACAATAGCCCCCCGGAAGTCTGCGGGTCGAACAGCAAGTTCTTGATCTCCTCGGGAATCCCCTCCGCGAACTCGACGCAACCGGCGACGAATTCCATGTTGCGCTTGAGCCCGCCGGGCAAGTGGCCCTGGCGCGAGTATTCGACGGCTCCGGGCAGAAGTCCGATGCGTGTGTGATCGAGCACCAGACTTACTTTGCCGGCAACCGCCATCTCGCGTGCGTGACCCAGCAGGCCGAAGCCGGTGATGTCTGTCGCGGCATGAACCGGAAACCCCAGCGCCACTTCCGCTCCCGCGCGATTCAGTGTGACCATCGACTCGGTTGCGGCCTTCACGGCCTCCTCGGTCGCTGCGCCGATCTTCAGCGCTGTGGAGATGATGCCGGTTCCGATGCGCTTGGTCAGCACCAAGCGGTCGCCCGCCCGCGCGCCGGCGTTGGCCCACACGCGCTGCGGATTGACGACGCCCGTCACCGCGTAGCCAAACTTCATTTCATCGTCGCCGATCGAATGGCCGCCGATCACCGCGCAACCTGCTTCCTGCATCTTGGCGTGGCCGCCTTGCAGGATCTTTTCGAGGATGTCGAGCCGATCGGCGTTGTTCGGGAAGCCCACGATGGAGAGCGCCGAAATCGGTCTGCCGCCCATCGCATACACGTCGCTCAGCGAATTCGCTGCGGCGATCTGGCCGAAGGTGTAAGGGTCGTCGACGATGGGCGTGAAGAAATCCACCGTTTGCACGAGGGCCAGCTCATCGCTCAGACGATACACTCCCGCGTCGTCGGCAGTGTCGAAGCCGATCAGCACATTAGGGTCGGATTGTTTCGGCAGCTTGCTGAGCACCGAGTCCAAAATACTTGGACTCAACTTCGCCGCTCAACCCGCCGCCTTCACCATCGCGGTCAGCCGCGTGCGCTCATCCATAAGGGATTGGATTATATGCCTCCGGTATTCGATTCTAAAGCGGCGTACACTATAGCGCCGGTCGGAGCTTGCCCTGACGCAGGAAAGGACCAGCGTGCTTGGTAGGGGAGCGCTCCGCGCTCCCGCGGGAGCCCGTAGGGCTCCCCTGCTCGCTGCTCATCGAGCGGCGCTACACCGCCCTCGCTTGAACTGCCCCCCAACCGCCGATAGAATCCAGTGTTGCAGTGCGAATCGACCGCTGCTCCAGCAGGGGCGATTCGCGAATTGCCCCTATTTTGAACCTATGCCTCACGAAGGAGTGTCTTTATGTTCCCATTTCATGGTGTTGATTACATGGAAATCGATTCCCTCTTTAGCGACGAAGAAAAGCTGGTGCGCCAGATGGTGCGCGAGTTCGTGGACAACGAGGTGAATCCGCACATCGAAGAATGGAATCGCGAGGGCAAGTTCCCGATGCATCTGGTGCCGCTGATGGCCGAGCTGGGTTTTTTCGGCGCCAACATGCAGGGCTACGGCTGCGCGGGAATGTCCAACGTCGATTACGGGCTCATCATGCAGGAACTCGAGCGCGGCGATAGCGGCCTGCGCAGCTTCGTTTCCGTGCAAGGGGCCCTGGTGATGTATCCCATCAAGGAATACGGCTCGGAAGAACAGAAAGAAAAATGGCTGCCGCTCCTCCAGCAAGGCAAGGCCATCGGCTGCTTCGGCCTCACCGAACCCGACTTCGGCTCAAACCCCGCCGGCATGAGGTCGCGTGGTGTGAAGGACGGCGACCACTGGATTCTGAACGGCGAGAAGGCGTGGATCACTTCCGGGACGATTGCCGACGTCGCCGTCGTCTGGGCGCGCACCGAGGAAGGCGTGCGCGGTTTTCTCGTTGAAAAAGGAACGCCGGGTTACACGTCGAAGGACATCAAGGGCAAGTGGTCGCTGCGCGCCTCGGTCACCTCCAGCCTTTCGCTCCAGGACGTGCGCGTGCCCGCGTCGAATATGTTCCCCAAGGCGCAAGGCATGAAAGCGCCCCTCTCCTGCCTGACCCAGGCGCGCTACGGCATCGGCTGGGGCGCGATCGGCGCGGCCATGGCGTGCTATAACGAGTCGCTCGAATACGCCAAAATCCGCAAACAGTTTGACGATAAACCCATCGCCTCACATCAACTCGTCCAGGCCAAATTCGCCGACATGGTGACGGAAATCACCAAGGCGCAACTGCTGGCGGTGCAAGTCGGCCGCCTCAAGGACCAGGGCCGCGCTGACCATGCCCACGTCTCCATGCTCAAGCGCAATAACGTCAAGATCGCCCTCGACGTGGCCCGCGCAGCGCGCGATATCCTGGGGGCGAACGGCGTCGCCGACGAGTACCCCATCTTTCGCCACATGTGCAACCTGGAATCGGTCTTTACTTACGAGGGCACACACAATATCCATACCCTCATCATCGGGGAGCGCGTGACCGGGATTCCGGCGTACCGTTGATGAACAGGGCCTAGCCGGCTTGCCGTCCTGGCGGGTGTAAAATGGGGAGTAGACGTAAATGTCCGCAGGCAGAAGGACGTTCAGAGGTGCCTGAGCGTGTTCGAACTTAGTTGATGGGCGAGACTGTGATAAAGGATAGGACATATTGGAGTGCTTGGGAATCGCAGGGACCTCTTCGAGAACCCCTCGGTTACAGTCAAGCGCTCGCGCTTGGCGACGCGATGTATCAATATGCGCGATCCCTGGCCCTTTTTCCGCCGCCCGATCCACTGGCGGGGCTTGAGACGAAAATCTCCCTGGCGAGAGCTCTGAATGTTCACTCGACTCCTGGAACGGATCGCCCTCGGCCTTGAGCAGCGCCAAATTCCGTACATGATCATTGGCGGCCAGGCGGTGCTGATTTACGGCGAGCCCCGCCTGACGCGCGACATTGATGTAACGCTGGGGGTGGGGCCCGAGCGCCTGGCGGATCTGGTCGCTTTTGCGGAGGCGTCTCGATGGCGCTCGCTGGTCGAGGCGCCACAGGAGTTTGTCCAACGGACCATGGTGCTGCCTTGCGTCGATCCGGAGAGCGGCATTCGCATCGACTTCATCTTCTCGAACTCCGCGTATGAACAACAGGCTTTAGAGCGCATCCGGCGCGTGGAGATCGGAAAAGCAGCCGTGTGCTTCGCGGCCGCCGAGGATGTCATCGTGCACAAAATTATCGCCGGCCGCCCTCGTGACCTGGAAGATGTGCGAAGCATCCTTCTGAAGAACCCCCACCTCGATCGGGCGTATGTTCGTCAGTGGCTTGCGGAGTTTGACCGCAGCCTCGGCGAGTCGTATGCTCCAACCTTCGAACAGTTGGCGCAATCCTTACCCTAACGGAGTGCTCATGAATGTTGACGCGATGTCATCCTGAGCCCATTCGCTGTCATCTCTGAAAGCGCGACGTGTCAACAACGAACTCCGGAGGTTCGATGGGGTCGAGCCCAGTCATCTCTCCGCCCTCTGGGGGGCATGAACATGTTCCGGAGGTGTGTCGCATTCATTCTGCGATCCCGGCGG
>JAIQGH010000033.1 GCA_020072655.1 Terriglobia bacterium
GGGTCTTGGAGCGCCGCGCGGAACATGTCCCGACACCGTCGGGAGCCCGGCATGGCCCGAGATGCCGACCTGAAGGTCAGCGCTACTTCGGCCTTCCAACCGTTCGTGCTAGACTAGGCCCGGAGTTTGAACATGAACCGGGCGGCGGATTGGCTTAAACAAGCGGGGTTGGACTTACAAGCCGCAGAAGATTCCCGTGCCTCGGGTCACCACGAGTGGGCGGCGTTCCAGGCCCAGCAATGCGGCGAGAAGGCGGTTAAGGCTCTCGTCCAATCGTTGCATGGGGCGGTACGCGGACATTCCATCACGGAGATTCTGCGGCAACTTCCGGCCTCAACGGAAGTCCCTCCCGCCCTCTTGCTGGCCGCGCAGGAACTCGACAAGGTCTACTTCACGTCGCGCTATCCCAATGGCTTCACCTCAGGGGCGCCGAGCGACTATTTCAATGAAAAGAATAGCCAGGAGCTGGTAGTTCATGCCCGACAAATCCTGGAATTTTGCCGAAGTCAGATTCATTGACTACGATCAGGTGCTCGCCGATATCCGCCGCGCGGTGGCAGAGGCGAAGGCGGCGCGCCCGGAAATCGTCAAGGTGTATCTATTTGGCTCGCTCGTCGAGGGCAACTGGACCGCTGACAGCGACGCTGACCTGATCGTCGTCGTGCGCAGAGAGTTTGCGGACATCCTCGAGCGCGGTAATTACCACATTTCTGTCAAATCGATTCCCACCGATACGGTTGTCTACTCGGAAAGCGAGTTCGAAAAGCTGGCCCGCGACCCTTCGACCTTTCTCGCGCAGAACCTCACCGCAGCAATTCAATTGTAAACGCCTCCGCCGTCATCCGATGTGGCACGGGCAGCTTGCCCCGATGCGTTGGGGTCTCGCCCGTGACCGGCGTCGCGGAGTTTCTACTGGTACTTCTGCGCGTCTTCGGGGCGGTTCAGCAAGGTTAGGACGGTGCGGAGCTTGGTCTTCACGGCGCGGCTGCCGGGATTGAGCCGATAGGCTTTCAGGTAAGCGGCGAGGGCTTTCTGGTACTCACCGGACTGGAAAGCCAAGTCGCCCCTCAGCATGGCAGCTTGGTAAGTCTCGGGCTCGGTCGATACCGTCGGCTCGGGTTCCGGCGAAGGAGGATGGACCGAACCTGGGGCGGAGGCGGGAGCGTAGGTTGTTCGAGGAGGTGGACTCGGCACCGCGGGCCGCGTCGCGGGGTGTCGGACGGCCGTTTCGGCGCTCCGGGGCTTCGGGGTGGGAGGCGGGGTGCGCTTGGCCACGGCCGGAGGCGTGGAAAGCGTGGTCGCGCCGGCAGGTTGAGCCGGTTGCGCGGCGGGCTCTGTCACCATTTGGCTCGGCTTGTTGGCCGGGACAGCCGCTGATGGCAGCGGCAAAGCAGGGCTAGGCGCGGGCGCCACCGGTTGTGTGGCGCTCGCGGCCGATTGGGGGGCGGGCGTCGGAGCTTGAGTCGTCTGCCGCATCTGCACTACGAGAAGAATCAGGATAACCAACAGGAGCGTTCCTAGAATTCCGCCGCCCAGCCAGGCCAACGGCAATCCGGCGCGGGGCGCCACCGGCTGGGCCGCGGTTTCGAATGGCGCGGGGACTGGAGCAACGCCCGGTGAAGAGCCCGGCACCGGCACTGCACCTCCCGAACCGGCGCCCGTTGCGACCGGCGGGACGCCCGGAGCCGAGCCCGAAGCGACGGGTGCGCTTGGCGCTGGCGGAGCGCCAGGATAGCCCGCGGGAACAGCAGGGGCGGCTGGCGCTGCGGGCTGGGGAGCGACGCCGACAGAGGCGGCGGGCGGCGCCGTCATGACGGCGGTGCGCGGCATGGCGGCGATCGCCTGGTTGATGTACAGCTCGAGGGCCGCGGCGAGCTCCGCGCAGGTTTGAAAACGTTGATCGGGATGCTTGGCGAGCGCCCTCTGGACAATCGCTTCGACGGCCGGATCGAGCCCCGGCTGGAGCGCGGCCAGCGGTGTGGGCGCCTCGTGCACGATCTTGTACATGACGGTCGTAACGTTCTGGCCCGGGAACGCCTTTTCCCCGGTCATCATCTCGTAGAGGATGGAGCCGAGCGAGAAGAGATCGGAGCGGCCATCGAGCGTTTTGCCCAGCGCCTGCTCCGGCGACATGTAGCTGGGCGTTCCCACGACAAGTCCCGTGCTGGTGGTTCCGGCGCCGGCCAGCTTGGCGATGCCGAAGTCGGTCAGCTTCACCACGCCTTCGTCGGTGATCATGATGTTGGCGGGCTTGATGTCGCGATGGATGACGCCGTGCTGGTGGGCGTAATCGAGTCCGGCACAGATCTGCGCGAAAACTTCTTGCACTTCCCGCAAGGCGAACCAGCGCTGGCGGTTGAGCCGGTCCTGGAGGGTCTCGCCCTGGATGAACTGCATGGCGAGATAGAACAGCTCGCCCGATTCGCCCGCGTCATAGAGGGTGACGATATTCGGGTGCTCGAGCTGGCCGACGGATTTCGCCTCGCGCCGCAACCGGCTCAAAAGCTCGGTGGCATCTTCGACGTCCAGGCGGATCGTCTTGATGGCGACCAGCCGCTCGACGACGGGGTCGAACGCCTTGTAGACCACACCCATCGCCCCGCGGCCGAGTTCCCGCTCGATGCGATATTTGCCGATGTGCGTCAAGGTCTGAGCCACAAATGCCTGTCGCGCCGGTATCCACACCGGCGCTTCTCGGCGCTGAGGTCCGATTTCGGGACTCCGATGGAGTCCATCGGACTCCAGCAATCGGAGATAGCGCCGCTAGAGTCGGGGCGCCCCCGATTCAATTCATCGAGGCCCCGCCCCTACTACGGCAGCTTTTCCAGCGCCGTGTCAATCGTGACGATGCCGCCGGGATTCACAGTCATGGTGCGCTGCCACGCCCGGTAGCCCGCTTTTTCGAACAGCACGGTGTGGTCGCCAGGTGCCAACCGCACCGTGGAGGGCGTGCTGCCCATGTACTTGCCGTCCACGGTCACGTCCGCTCCGGGCGGATCGGACTTCAACACCGCCGTGGTCAGGTCCTCCGTGGAGGGCGCGGGGGCAGGCTGAGCGGCGGGAGCGGGCGCTGCGCTCGCCGCGGTGGTAGCAGGTTGAGCGGCCACCGGGGCCGCGCCGGCGACCGCAACTTCTCGATCGCCGTCCACATAGGCGTTGAAGGCAGTTCCCTTGGGGATGTTCACGTCTTTCCCGCGCATGATCAGGAACAACCCGCCGAGGAGCACGGTTCCCACGATGACCGTCCCCGACTTGTCTTCGCCTTGGCGAGCCGAGCTGGCACGCAGACGCACGTTGCTTCCGTCAAGAGCTTTCACATAATCGACGGAGAAATTGAGCTTGCCGGCACGGCCCATGCGCCGCCTGGGTTGCACTTCCACGATATGTCCGCGCGCGGTGCTCCCCTTGGGGATGGCGACGATTTCGCCTACTTTCACATCTTCCGTCAATTCAAAATTAACGGCGTCATCCGCGTTGTTGGTGGCAGAACTCAGGTTGTCCAACAACGCGAGTCGGACCAGCGTTCCATCAGGAACCTTAATAGTGCCGGGCTGTAACGCGATCGTGTCGCGCGTGAATTGCAGCAAAAGACACACCAGAATGAGAGCACCCGACCGTCGAGTCTCGCGCATAGTAATAACTCCTTCGAGGGAACTTGTGCTTTGCTGGCGCATAGTGTATTCCGCCAAGCTAGGTGTGTCAAATGCGCCGACCCCGGCGGTGGGCTCTCATCTGGCTTGCGTAGCGCCGGGCTTCCCCGGCCCGCCCCCCGTTCCTTGCCGGTCGGCTCAACATCGCTCGGCAGAAGGGCACGCAGGCAGCGGAAACGGGGCGAGCCGCGGTGGGCAGCCCGGCACATTCCCCAAATGCCGGCCTAAAGAGTCCGTGTGAGAACCCCGCGTTGGCGTCAGGGCACGGTTTTAACCGTGCCGTAACGCGAGTGTTTTCAACACACTTTTTCCGGCTTTAGCCGCTGCGGGCGGAGTATTCGAGGTTTCCACACAGACTCTAAAGATCGACGCTACCCGGTCGTCGTGGCTCAGACGGACAATGACCTGACGCCCTTGAGGTGGGGGGATTCGGCGAGCCGGCGCGCCCCGGCGGCACTAATGTTGTTGCCCCCCAGAGTGAGTGTTTCGAGGTGGGGGAGATTCGTCGCGTTGGCGAGCAGCTTCGCGCCCCGGTCGGAGATCTGGTTCATGCAGAGGCAGAGCGAGCGAAAAGCGAAGACTCGGGGCGCCGTCACGAGCGCGCGCACCCCTTTGTCGGTGATTTGATTATTCGTGAGGCTGAGGTGGGTCAGGCGAGCGAGGCGGTCCGAGGCCGCGATGAACCGCAAGCCGTCATCGGTGATCTTGTGGCCCATGTTGAGTGTGTCGAGCATGGGCAAACGCGCCAAGTCGCCGAGCGCCCGGACGGCATCATCGGTGATGCCAAGGTCCCACAGGGTGAGAGATGCCAACTGGGGGAAATTCCACGAATCAGCGAGCGCCCGCACGCCTTTCGCCGACAGGCCATTGGTCCCCACATTGAGGTCTTCCAAGCCTGAGAAGTTCTGAGACGCGGCCAGCGCTTGCATTCCCTCATCGCCCATCCAACTGCTGTAAAGGCTCAACTGCTTCAATGAGGTGAGACGCGGACAGGCGGCCAAGCCTTGCGCACCCTCCTCTCCAATCTTGTCGATCGTAATGGCCAGCGATTCGAGCCGGCCGAGTTGCAGCGCTTCCGCCAACGCGCGCGTTCCGGCCGGACCCAGTTCGGAATAGGAGAAGATCAGCGTTCGAAGCCGGGAAAGGTGAGGTGTGGCGAAAAGCGCGCGCACGGCAGGAGGCTTGAGCTTGACCATGTTCAGGTGGAGTTCTACGAGCGAAGTGAGCCACGGCAATGCCGCCAGCCGGCGGGCGTCTTCCTCGGTAACCTCTTGGTTCTGATTCGCGCGAAGCCGCAGTTTTGCCGGAGGATCGGCAGCCAGAGCCTCCAAGCGCCGCGGGTCTGCCCACTCGCCATCGGCAAGTTCAATCTCCGCCATCGGCGCGGTGGGGGCGGGGGCCGGCAGGGCCTGCTGGCTCTCTCGCGCGGCAAGCAGCTCTCGTTTCGCCTTCCGGTCGGCGAAGAATTTGGCCGCGTCCGTGGCTTCCTCTTCGGAAACCTGTCGGCCATCGACCGTGACGTTCCAGACATCGTCATACGGGACCCACTGGCCCTCATCCGTCAGCCTCTCGGTCTTCTGTCCCCACTGGCCTTGGACCCGCGCGACGAAGGTGTTCTCCACAATGTAGTAGTTGTAGTCGGCCAAGGGGCTGCTCCTGGGATGGGCGGTTCCGGCGAGTGCGCCTGAAGCATACGCCGACGAGTCCGGCAGTTCAACGAGATTGGACGAGGGCGGAAGCGCGCCACTCGCTCAGGGGGTTGACGGCGCCGCAGTCCAGGCACTTGGTGACGGCAAACTGGGCCCCGCAGTGTGGGCAGACAGCCTGGGTTTGGAACGTGTCGAAAGGCTCGCGGCAGCGGCTGCACCTCCAGAAACCGCCCGCCGGCGGCGCCGCTTTGCACGACGGGCAAGCGAACCCCTCGCGCCGCGGCAGCTTGGCCAGACGGGCGAGGGCTTGCGCCTGACGCAAGCCTCCCCAGCAATTCAGCAGGATGAAAGCGGAGAGAATCGCAAACCAGGCGGCGCGCGCCCACACGGCCAGGAGGATGAGTCCCGCCACACCGAGGAAGCCGATGACCGTGGCCGCCATCAGGCTGCGGGCGCGCCCGAGCACATACCAGAGCAAGGAGCGGAGAATCTGCCCGCCATCCAGGGGATAGATGGGCAGCAGGTTGAAGACCAGCAAGGCCAGGTTGATGAACCAGAGCGCCCGCAGCAACGCCATAGCATTGGGCATCGCCGCATTCCATCCCGCCGAGCGGCTCATGATTCCGAACATCGACAAGAGGATGAGAAGCGCTACGTTCACCAACGGCCCGGCCGCAATGCTCCAGAGCGTGGCGCCCGGCCGAGCGGGCGGATTCACGTACGCCACGCCGCCCAGCGGCCAGAGCACGATCCGGTCTGCTGTGCCTCCCACTTGCCGGCAGGCCAGCGCGTGGCCAGACTCGTGAAGCATTACAATGAGAAACAGCGCGAGATATTCCAGCACGTTCCAGATGAGGGAGGGATAACTCTTCGCGCGCCCGCTGATTTCATACGCCGCCACCAGGAACCAAGTCCAGTGCAAATACAAGTCAATCCCGGCAAAGCGCCATAAATGGATCGTCCCTTGGCGGAGGCTGGTCATGCGCGAGACTTATAACACAGCGCGCGGGCCGGGGATGCTTTTTCTGTGTCGGGGGATTTTGATCGCGCGAAAAATCGAAAAACCCGGTTGGTAGCGCAGCAAGCAAGTAGCGTGGACCTCCGGTGTTGAGGTCCGCGGCTAGAACTCGCGCGGCGGCGAACGAATGCGGAAAAGATGGCGGCTCCGCGACACCGCTTCGAACTACGATACGGGACGAAATCGCCAGATGAGAACCGCGGACCTGAACAACGCAGGTCCGCGCTACCGGCTGCAAGAACCCACGACGAGAAGGGCGCTCGTCGTGGCTACCCCTGCCCTGCACCTGGCAACAGTTTCCATCGTGGTTCACCGCAATCCGCGCTAAACTGTGCGGCACCCGAAATAAAGGAGGCGAGCATGTCCAAGAATCCATTCTTGTTGGTTACCCTCGTGGCTGGCCTGACGGCTAGCGCCGGGGCCCAAACCGCCGCGCCCGAAAAGAAGCTGACCATGACCGTCGAGGCCGCGAAGACCGGCGCGCCGATCGACCGCTACGTCTACGGCCAGTTCACCGAGCTCCTCTTCAATTTGTTCGAGAAGGGTCTCTGGGCCGAAATGCTCAGTGACCGCAAGTTTTTCTATCCGGTGGATTCCAGCGCGAAGCTGGTTCCGGAGAACCGGAAGCGGAACTTCACCCGCTGGCGGCCCGTGGGTCCAGACGAATTCGTGGTCATGGATGCGAAGAACCCGTATGTGGGCGAGCACGCGCCGCTCGTCAAGCTCGACGCGACCGCGCCCCACGGCATTCGGCAGGCCGGCTTACCTCTGCGCCAGGGCCGGGAGTATTCGGGGCACGTGGTCTTGATGGGTGATCCCGGGGCGAAGGTCCAGGTCAGTCTGGTGTGGGGAGCCGGCCCGAATGACCGCCAGACGATCCCGATACCCGCGCTCTCCCCCGCGTACACCCGGTTTCCTCTGCGCTTTACCGCCGGGGCGAACAGCGAAGACGCTGCGCTCGAAATCACCGGAACCGGCCAAGGATCGTTTCATATTGGCATCGTGTCCCTGATGCCGGCCGAGAATATTGACGGCTTTCGCGCGGACATGATCAAGCTGCTCCAAGAAGTCGATTGGGGGATCTACCGCTGGCCGGGAGGGAACTTTGTTTCCGGCTACGACTGGCGCGATGGGATCGGCGACCGCGACTCGCGGCCGCCGCGCTATGACTATGCCTGGCACACGGTCGAGTACAATGACGTGGGCACGGATGAGTTCGTCACGCTGTGCCGCCTGCTGAAAATTGATCCCTACATTTGCGTAAATTCCGGCTTCGGCGATGCTTACTCCGCCGCGCGTTGGGTGGAATACTGCAATGGGTCGGCGGGAACGCCCATGGGCAAACTGCGGGCGGCCAACGGCCATCCCGAGCCCTATCGCGTAAAGTGGTGGGGCATTGGCAATGAGATGTACGGCGAATGGCAGCTCGGACACATGTACATTGACCACTACGTCATCAAGCACAACATGTTTGGGCAAGCCATGCGCGCGGTTGATCCCACGATCCTGCTCGTCGCCTGCGGCGCTACGCCCTTTGAGACCAGCACCGTCGCCCGGCTACATCGTCTGCCCCTGCCCGCCAAGCTTCCTTATCAGTTTGGGTCGCCGCAGGACTGGTCGGGGCAGTTGCTGGAGCATTCTTCCGATTATATTGACTTTCTTTCCGAGCACCTCTATCCCCTGCTCGACAGCGCCTTCGACGTCGGGACCCAGAAATTCGTGAAGACCAACGATCCGCTCGAGGATCAGATGCGGCGGCTGCCCAACCGCGTGCAGGCCACCGCCGAGGCCTGGAACGAGTACCTGCAGAGAATGCCCCAGCTCCGCGATAAGAACATCAAGCTGGCCATCGACGAGTGGGCCGGTGGCGGCTTCCGAGGCTTCATGCGGGCGCTTTGTGCCGCCGAGGGACTGCAGGAGATGTTCCGCCACTCGGATATCATCAAAATGGGGGCTTACACGGCTTTCACTGCCAGCATCGCTTTCAACGGGAACGACGCCACGTTCAGTCCCGTGGGCCTGGTGTTCAAACTCTACCAACACCATTTCGGCACGTTCCCGGTGGCGGTCAGCGGCAACTCCCCGCAGAAGTCGGTTTCGGGGACGGTCGGCGTCGATAAGCCCCAAGTCGCCTCAGGCAGCGACACCTATCCGCTGGATGTCGCCGCGGCCTTGACGAAGGATGGCAAGACGTTGACCGTGGCCGTCGTCAATCCCACGCAAGCCCCGCACGCGATTGACTTCAACGTGGCCGGTGTTCAGCTTCGCGGACCCGGCAAAGTCTACCGTATCGTGGCTCCACGTCTGGAAGCCGAGAACGAGCCCGGCAAGAAGCCGGAAATCGAAACCGTCGAGATGGCGGTCCCGGAGGTGCCGGCAACGCTCGAAGCGGCGCCCCTCAGCGTCAACCTTTATGAATTCGCGGCCCGATAGCAGGTAGCCGCCAGCACGGACTGGTTGTACAAGGTCCGTGGGTAGCGCGTGCATCGCCTTCGCGTCGGTAGGTGCTCTGAGGTTGTAGGGGAGGGCTCGGCCCTCCCGTATTGTTCACTCCCTCGGGAGCCCGGAGGGCTCCCCTACCTCGCTAGCCCGCCTCAGGCGAGCAAGCGGACGTCGAGGGGAATCCCCTTCTTTTCGTCGCGAACGAGCGTCATGGCCTGCGTGGGGCATTTCTCGACGCAGACTCCACAGCCCATGCAGAGTTCCCAGCTTCTCTCCACCGTCGAATCGTCCATCGACAAGGCATTGAACGGGCAGGCGTCCACGCAAGCGCCGCAGAGATTGCAGAGTTCGCGCTCGAGCGCGGTGACGTACCCCGAGGAAGCCATCATGGGGACGCCGTAGCGGGACATGGCCTCGATGCCGCCGCAGCAGCACTTGCAGCAGTTGCAGATGGCGTAAAAGCGGTTCAGCATGGCGTCCTTGAACCAAGCCGAGTGCAGGTGCCCGCGCTCGTGCTCGGCGCGCAGCAGGTCCAGGGCTTCTGCTTGGGTCAGACGGCGGCTGCTGTGCGGATTGTGTTCCAGGATGAAATCCACAACGGGCTGGCCGACCACCATGCACACCTGGGTCGGCTGGCAAGGCGTGGCGCGCGCGTGCCGGCAGCAGCACTCGTAAGCCGCGACGTCGGGCGGCCCTTGCAGCACGAGGTCGCGCGCCACGGGGTAAGGAATGATCTGTTCGAGGTCGCGCCGCGGGATGTCCTTGTGGTTGGCGATGATGGCTTCCGCCTCCTCTTGCGTCAGGACCTTGCCGTGATAGTGATCGGAAAACCATTTCCCAAAACCCGGTTTGATGTGAGGGAGAAGATGATTGAGGAGCACGCCGGCGTATTGGTTCGTCCAGCGACCGTACACGTAGCCGTGGAGAGCGTTGACGCCGAAGCCGCTCTCGCGCAGGGTCCGCAAAGTGGAGGGGCGCAGAAGACGCCAGCGCTCGCCGAAAAGCCAGAGCCCGGCCAGCAGCACCAACACGACTCCGACCACCAACAGAATGATCGTTATAAGCATGGCGCACCTCCGACCGGGGCGAGAATGCGTGGCTGAGTCTGAGGAGTGTATACGCCGCGCTGCGGAACAATGCAAGCCCGGCGCGCAGACCTGAACCGCGAGGTCTGCGCCAGCCACGATGTAGCGCAACTTCCGCTATCTGAAGTTGCGGCTCTTCCGGATTTATCAAAGAAACGAAATGCCCCCCGACGATGTGCGTCGGGACGATATTCCCGGTCAGAAGCGAAGCAAGTAGGAGAACTTGACGAAGAACTGCCGCGCGTCGTTCAGGAAGCCGCGGGTGCGGATGAGTTGGGCGCCGGCGGGGGAATTGAGCAGATCGACATTCTGGTAGTTGCCGTTATAGCCAACGTAAACTGCTGTCCAGGGATTCAGCAGGTACATGAACAGGAAATCGGCGTTGAACTTCTTGGTGGTCTGGAGCGAGGTGCGGTTCGCATTCGCCAGCACGGTGTCGTACTGAAGGATGACGCGCAGCGAGAACTCACGGTTGAACTGCCAGTTCCAGGCGGAGCGGAGGATGTGGTTATTGAAGATGCTCCCCCCGTCCGCGCGGTCCGTCAGCCGTTCCAGCAGATAGTAGTTCTCAACCCGCAGGGGCCTGAGGGGTCGAAGGATCACGTCAACATTGGCGCGCGTCACTTGGGCTAGCGCCGGCGGCTGGCCCGAGGGGGGAAGAAAGTTGATTCCCGTGCCGCGGGAGAATTGTGTGGCGATGCTCAGTTTGGGCAGGATTTGCGAGCCCACGAAAAGGCCATTCTCCCGGTGGGAAAAGGCCTGGTCCCCGGTGAGTGAGGGGAAATCCTGCGCGCGCAGGAGCTCGCGGTCGGCGGTCTGAAACACTTCGAAATAGGTGAATCCTGGCAGTTCCCACATCATTCCCACGTCGTGGAACTCATCGAGGTGCCTTCCGCTGTGGTCCCACATCCGGTTCAGGCTGACCGAGGGACCCCAGGAGATCAGCCATTTATTCTCCGGTCGGAACTGATATAAGGCGTACTGGCTGGCACTGCGCATGTCGGTGCGCAGATTGGGGGCGGTAATGGTGCGGCTGCGGATGAAAGGCCGCTGGACCTGGTTCTCCGCCAGGAAGCCGACGTCGGTGAAGAACCCCGGGCTGCGGTCGTCATATTCTAAGTCGTAGTAGAGATGTTGGCCCGTATGCCGAAGGTAACCCTTGTACGCTGGCCCCGCCAGCCGGCTGCCGTCTGGAAAGCGCGTGGAACTCGTCACACCCTGAAGTGCCGCCGCCCATTGGCGGCTCAACTTGAAGTGGGCGTCCAACCCGCCGACCCGATTGAAGCCCCCGGCCAGTTCGCGGTCGGTGTAGATCACCCCCAGCGATGACTGCTTGAAGACTTCGCGCTGCAGGCGAAAGACGCCGACCTTCGCGCTTTTGCCGAAGAGGGGGTCCCCCGGCAGGACGCTCTTGCCCGGCGCCTGATCGTCGGCGAGCAGGATGCCGAGGGAATAGGGACCTCTCTTGCCGGTGAGGCGAGCGCCATATTGCGGATCGGCAATCCGCCGCGTGAACAAAAGGTTGATGGGCGTATTGAAGTAGCCGGCGTTCTCCAGAAAGAAGGGCCGCTTTTCCGGAAAGAAAACCTCGAATCGCTGGTTCACGGTGATCTGCGGCTCGTCGGACTCCACCTGGCTGAAATCGGGATTGACCGTCGTGTCGAGGACGAAACTGTCCTTCAGGATGAACTTCGCATCCAGGCCCGCTTGCGGATCCAACCTATCGCTCACGAAGTGCACCTGCTCAGGGTCCTGAGCATCCAGGGCGCGGTGGGAGCGGGCAAAAGCGTAGGGCACAAGTTGGACGTTGCGGCCCGGAGAGATCCCGCTGATGCCATACACGGTGCCCTCCTGGCTCAACAAACCGTCCATGGACAAGTAGACCCCTGGCCAATTGGCCTCTTCACTTAATCGCGGGATGACCCGCCAAAGAATCATGCCCCAGGTCTGCTCGTCCGTGCGTTTGAAGCGCAGGCTGTCAAAGGGGATGGCCATCCAGACCACGTAGCCCTTTTCCGTGACTTGGCCGCGGGATTGCCAGACGGTATCAAAGGAGAAGTCCGGACCCTGCCCCTCCGTCCATATATTGTCCAACTGCACGCCTAAGGGATTTGACCACAATTGATAGGCGCGGCGATGGTCGTGAAAGGTGTCGAGATCGATTTCGACATAATCGTCGTCGAAGATCTCGTCGCGGCGGCCCAGGCGCGCCCGGATCTTGCTGGGGTCGGAATCGAAGCAAACGAAGACCACATAGAAGTGCTTGTCGTCATACCCGAGGTAGACGTGCGTGGCCTGCGTGATGGGCTCGCCATACTTGGGAATGTATTGCCGGAGGTCGTCGATCTTGGCCAGGTTCTTTGCCAGTTCCTCGGGGGGCTCCATGTTCAGGAAGTCCTCGAGTCGCGGCGGAGTCTTGACGCGGGGGACGTGGACCTCGGCCCCGGTTCTCTCGGCCGCCGAGGCCGCCCGAAGCGTCGGCGCGAGCACCGAGCAACTCAGCCAAATCACGAGGAGGACTGGAAGGTGGAAAAGTAAAGAACGCACCCGCCGTCGCCGCCCGGCGGCAGCGCGCGGCAGCCCACAGGCATGAACGCTTTTCGTCATTCCGAAATCACCGTTCGACCCTGCCGGACGGCGCGCGTCCGCGTGCACCTCCACGGCCCGCCCCAGACGGATCGGAGACGGAACTTCGGGTGGGGGGATTGTAGGGCGAAGCCCGAGGGGTGTCAATCGCCGTGGAACTCCAGGAGTTCCACCGGGGCGCCATGGGCGATGATCATGGCTGCTCTGACACCCTCCGAGGGGGAACTCGGCGAGGACAAGATCTCTTTGCCTTTCAGGGCCGCGTCCAGATCGTCCACTTCGAAGGCGATGTGGGGCACTGACCGGACGAGGGCCGAGACCGGGCTGTCAGGCTCGAAGCGCATCCACTCGATTCCATACGGACTGCCTTCAAATCCAGACACGTACATCTTGAACTGCTCCAGATAGCGTTCGCCCGGCCGCGAGGCATCGGTGGGGATGCCGAGGTGGTGATATCGCCAGCCCCAGGCCGAGATTGCCGCGGGTGGTTCGTGATCCTTGCGTACCATGGTCGCCTCTTCTTTCGCCGCAGATGGTTACCGGTGGCTGGCGCAGAGCGCAGCTCTGCGGTCCGCACGGGTGGTTACACGCGTGGGCGCAGAGTCCGTGGCACGAGCATGGGGACCCTGCGCTGATATTCCTTGTAGCCGTCGCCGAACTCCGCTGTCAGGTCCCGTTCCTCGAGCCGCGTGCCGACGACCATCCAGACGCTCCAGAGGACGTTGAACAGAAGGCGGTCCGCGGTCACATCCGGCGAGGCCCAGATCATCAACAGGAAGAGAGCGTAAATGGGGTGCCGCACCCAGCGATACGGCCCGCGGATGGTGAGGGGGATCGTCCGCGCCGGCACACCTCGAAGATGAGCCAGAAGGGGTCCGGCGCCCAGCGGATCGAAATGCTTCAGGCTGCTGAAACCCCAGGCCATGCCGGCCATCGTCGCCAGGAAGACGCCCCGTGCCAGCCAGCGCAGCGGCCCGCCCAGCCTGAGAACCAGCGGAGCCGAGGGTTGCCACAGCCCGAGCATCAGGAACAGCACGGCCCCCGAAGCAATTGCATAGACCGGCATGTGGTAGTGATCCGGGAGTGCGGCGCCGAGTTTGGCGCGAAAGGATTTGCGAATCATCCCGCTGTGCTGCACGAAGAACGCGATAGCGAGCAACGCGTCGAAGGCCAGGGCGAGCGGCGTCGCCAGGTTCAGATTCGCAAGGGGGTGCGGTCCCGCCCATAGAAACAGCCCGAACAGCCCCAGGGACCCGCACCCGAGGATGTAGGCCAGCGTGAGCAGAGAGTACGCAAGGACCTTGGAACCACGCATCGTGGGGGGGATTTTACACCGATATCGGGTGCCAGCCAGCCTTCTTCATCACCATGCGCCGGCCGGAGCGGGTAGCGCCCCGATGTATTCTATCGGGGCGGCATTTCCATTCCTTTGAAAGACGTGGGAGAGCCACACCGATGAAGTAGATCGGGGCGCTACCGACTCAGGTCGTGGCACCAGTCCTCTTCCTAGTGGAGGTGAGTTAGGGGCGCCGGCCGAACCAGAAGTGGATCTCCACGGTCTGGCCCGGGTCCAGCGTGATGTTCTGCGGCTCGGAGGCCACGCCGCCCACCTGGGCCGTAACCGTCCACGCGCCGGGCGAAACCAGCAGGACATACGACGACTCGTTTCTCGCTGTAGTCTCGG
The DNA here is from genome assembly GCA_020072655.1 of Terriglobia bacterium. Taxonomy (GTDB): domain Bacteria; phylum Acidobacteriota; class Terriglobia; order UBA7540; family UBA7540; genus JAIQGB01. The sequence goes on from JAIQGH010000033.1 coordinate 14,115, forward strand.
TGACCTGGCCGTTGCCCTTGGCGATGACGCGCACTTCGGTCGAAAACCCTCTTCCGCTCATCCCCGAGATGTTGATTTGGCCCATGATGAACGCCGTGGGCGTCACGACATGATGACTCTCCAGCATGGCATACCTCCGCACTCGAGCGGGAGCCTTAGGGCGTCGGCTCGTCGCCCGCCAGGTATGGGGGCTGGAGCGGTTCCCGTCGCGTGCCGCAGACCTTAACACGTCCGGCCAGCAAAGGCCACCCGTTCTCCCCCCCGGTCATCGTGAACTGGTAGCGCGGACCTGATTTGCAGGTCCGCGGTTCGTCGATGGGAAAGCTGGAAAGCCGCAGACCGTGGGGTAGGGGAGCACCTTCACGTGGCTGGCGCCCCGATGCACTTCATCGGGGCGGCTTTTCATTCTTCGGCGGGTGCCCGCGGATTGGTCAACCCTGGGCGGGAGAGAGTTGCAGGTAGAGGCGCCGCAGCAAGGCTCGGTCGTTGGAAGTCATCTTGATGAATTCCACGGCGAAGCCCTCGCCAGCTTCGGAGTGTCTCACGACGGCGGTGGCGCGGAAGGTCTCGTGCCCAACCGTTATGCCCACGCGCAGTACCGTGCCCGACGGTACGTCGCGCTTGGTGCGCGCGAAGAGACCGAAGGGACTCAACGTGACAAGGTCGCCCGTCAGACTTTGGCTCGATCCCACAAATCCCACGGGGATAACCGACTTCGCCTTGACCTGCGCGGCTCGTCTTCCTCTCAAACTTCAACCCTCGGCCGTGCACTCGGGCTGAACACCTTAGGAGAATCAACCCGGATGCAACACTTCCACCACGATTCCGTCTCGGACTCCCGCTTCCAAACGATTCTACCGCCAACTGGTAGCTTGGTAGAGGGTAGCGCGGACCTGCGTCCTTCAGGTCCGCGGTTCTTCCTCATCCGAGCCGCAGACCTCAACGGCGGAGGTCTGCGCTACCTCGCTCCGCGAGCTGCCCGGATCGCCTCCATCGGGGCGCTACCCCGCTACTCCGCTAGCGGTTATTTCTTGGAAGTGCCTTTCCCCGGCAGCGGAATGCGCTCATGGACGACCGTTTCCTTAGGCTTCCGCTCGGCCTCTGCTTCCCGGATGAACCGTCCCGTTCCGGCATCTCTCCATCCCAAACGACTCTGCGGCTTCTTCGAGGCCATATCCCACCTCCGTTGAAATACGCTTAATAATGACGCGATCGGCTCTTAAACACGGGAAAAGTGGGTAGTCACGGCATGTTTTTCATGCGGTGGGCTCGAAACGTTGCGGCCTTGAGAAAGCCCGCGGCACGCAATCCGTGCCGTGGCTACTCGCCTACTGACCGATATTTTTCTTCGCTTCTTCTGACTCGTACTCGATTCTCTTTCCGGTGCGTGCCTCCATTGTCCTGAGGATGGTCCTGACGTTGCCTTTGGACAGTTCCAAGACGATAGCTTGGTTCTTGCCCTCGGCGTTTGTGAGTGCTATGGAAAGGAAGTGCTTACGCTTCCTCGAAAAGAGGGCAATCAATCCTGGAACGCCAAACGCGGCAAAGCCCGCCACCGTCGCCCCGACTCTGCGACCCGCCTTCTGTCCGTACTCCATTATCGTGACCTGCGCATAGGGAAGCTCGTACCTCCCCCCCTCGTAAGTGAACACGGCGACCTTCTCATCTTCGAGGTTCAAAATGCCTTCTGTCTTCTGAGGAATGTTCACTGTCCCGCCGACGTACATGGTTTTATCGCCTCGTACGGCTGCGAGCAGTGTGGGGCCGATAAACGAGAGAGCCAATATCAAGCTGACGATGTATTTCATATTTCTACTCGTCCACTTCCTGCATGAGTTGATTGGGTCGAGCTTCAACAGAGCAGGTCCAAGGAACCTCGTAATCTGGCACCCCAGACTTGGCATTTCGCTCTGCGGCTTTTCATTTCCCCGGGCCCAAGAGCCGCAGAGTTGAAGACCAACTCAACGCTACACCGCTGACCGCACACATCGCAAACCACGTGATGTATGCGCCACCCGCGGTTCCATCTAAATCCCCTCCTCTTTACCTCGCGAATCCCCGCATCAAAAAGCCGCAGCGCAACAAACCAGCCCTGCGTTACCCTGCTTCGGAGCGTTCTCTGCACCGTCCGCGCGCTGCAAGCGGTCCCGCCCGGCGTTTCCTAAGAAGCCCGTGTGAGGGCAGGAGCCTCCTCGGCAGCTTGATACACGACACACTTCACCGCCGATTCATCCTTATCCGTCTCTGCCTCGACGACACAGACGAACTTGCCGTTACCCTTGACGACTCCTTCAATTTCTTTCCATTTCGTCGCTAAGAAATAAGCGGAGGCTGATGTTCCCGTCTCTCCGATTCCGGCACAGGCAATCCATGTTCGTTTGGGGAATTGCTTTGGGTGGATTTTCAGGATTATGCCGTAGTCGTGACGATCACCCTGGCGACGATTGTAGACGAGTTGGCGGCTCTTTTTCCACACGAAGAAACCCTGCGAATGGTCGTATTCCACCAGGTCGTTACCCTCGTTCTGGAAGATGTCGCACGTCTTGTCGTTTGCAGCCGCACCAAACGACACAAAATCGATGTCAAACTTGTCCCGTAAAGATTCGTCGTCGACGAACCGCGTTGACACCCCAAGCTGTCGCGCGATGGTGGGGCCTACGTAGGCAGCCGCGCGGATTTCGCATGCACTGGCCGTCTGCCCCGCAGAGATGCGGACCCCGGAATCCCGCGGCTTAGCGAAGGGGTGCCGCAGGAGGTTCGCCTGCTGTTGCGGGTCAAGGCCTCGGAATTCCGGACGAAGGACGAATCCTGTGTAAACCAAGAGATACTGGTCAATGGCGGCCCCAAAGATTCTCTCGAATTTCCACCGCACGTACCGCCTTTTAGCATATCTAACTGTCTCGACAACTAAGACAGTTAGCACCCCGCCAACGATGCTGAAGAAGATGGCCCAAATTGACTTGTCCATCCCTCTTGTTCCTTTCTGTTGAAGGCCGGCACGTACGCTGCGCTCTGGCAGTTAACGTGCTTCCACCACGCCGCGCGCGGTCGGGCGGACCATCACCGCAGCCGGGCCGCGCGCGTTACCGCCGCGTAACGGTTCGTACATATACATCATATTAAATGCAAATGCAAGAATTCAGAAGCCAGAATCCAGAAGCCAGAATTCAGGAGACAGGAGCCAAGGGGGATTGAGTGATTGAGCGATTGAGTGATCGGGCGATTGAACTGCGAAGCCAAAAGAATCAGGAGTCAGGACTCGGGGGTCAGAATTCAGGAGGCAGGAGTCAGAAGTCAGGAGCCGAGAGCCCGAAACCCGAGTCGCGAGTCCCGAGAATGGCAGCGATATCATGTCGGGACTTGTCGGGCGGTGGCGGGGGCGGGGGCGAAAGGAAGGCGTCCGTGTTAACCATTATTGAACCACTCGATGAAAAAATGGAGTGGCTTTGGTGTCAAATTGCAGGGGCCGCGAGAGCCAAAAATGGGGAAAAACGCCACATTGATGGAATTTCATAGAGTGACAATTAGTTCATTTCATGGACGGACGGCTGGGCGACACACTCCAACGGCGACACGGGCAAAACGTCGCGTTGTAGCGGCGAGTTTACCTCGTCCCGATGAAGTCTATCGGGACGGCGTAAAGGCGCCTCTACATCAAGCTGACCCACCATCAGGCGAAATAAGGCATTGCCAAAATGTCCGAATCGTGGTATATCATATCCATGTTCAGGGCATCTTCGGCGAATCCCGTTCTTCGTCCCGTCATGAACTGTTGTCGCTAGAATCCAGCATCTCTTCCATCTGCCCTCGTAACCATCAGATTTCTTAAACCTTAGGAGGAGGAGATTCAATCATGGGTGAGTACAAACATCCGGAAGTTTTGGTCAGCACGGAATGGGTAGCAGAGCACACCGACAGCCCGAAGGTCCGCCTGGTGGAAGTGGACGTTGACACGAGCTCTTTCGACAAGGGCCACATCAAGAACGCCGTCGGCTGGAACTGGCAAACGCAGCTCCAGGATAATGTGCGGCGCGACCTGCTTGGCCGGCAGCAGCTCGAAAAGTTGGCCCGCGAGTCGGGGATCGCGAATGACTCGACCGTGGTCTTCTACGGGGACAACAACAACTGGTTCGCGGCTTACGCCCTCTGGCAATTCAAGTACTTCGGCCACAAGGACGTGCGGCTGATGAACGGCGGGCGCAAGAAGTGGGAACTGGAAGGGCGACCGTTCACTACGGAGGCTCCGCAAGTTGCACCTACGAGCTACAAAGCCGGCGCCCCCGACGAGAGCGTGCGGGCGCGTCGCGAGCTGATCTTCGAGAACCTGCACAGATTCAACGGCAATCTGGTGGACGTGCGCTCGCCGGATGAGTTCACGGGCAAGGTGATCGCGCCCCCGGGAATGACGGAGACCGCTCAGCGCGGCGGGCACATTCCCGGCGCCGTCAATATTCCTTGGTCCAAGGCGGCGAATGACGATGGCACCTTCGAGTCATACGACGAGCTGCTGAATCTGTACGGCGGCTTGGGCGTGCGACCTGATCGGGAGGCTATCGCTTACTGCCGCATCGGTGAGCGCAGCTCGCATACCTGGTTTGTGCTCAAGTATTTGCTGGGCTTTGACAGGGTCCGCAATTACGATGGGAGTTGGACGGAGTGGGGAAATCTGGTCGACGCGCCTATCGAAAAGGGTGAAGCCAGAGCCGCTCGCGCGTGAGCGGGCTGGGTCACTGCAGGACCACGGACGGAAGGGTGAGGGGTTGCCCTCGCCCTTCCGTGGTTTTTTCAGCTTGGCGCGCCGGAGCGGCCAATACTTGATGGCCTGAAGGAGTGAACCTTACGCCGAGGCGAACGGCACGAGTGGAGCGCTCGCCATCGTTGGCGTTGGCTGGCGCATGGATTCCGCATTTGCGGCCGCGCAGCGCACGACGTGAGCGATGGCAGAATCCTCGAATGGCGGCGCGATGAAGTCAAAGGCCCCGGCTTCGAGTGCCTCGATATAGAGACGGACATCAACTAGGCGTGAGACAAGGATCACATTAGCTGGTTGCGCGGCTTCCCGGGCGAGGTGAATGACGTCCCGCCAGCTTCCATCCGGGAACTCAGTATCCGTAAAGACCAGAGGAGGTGAGCCCGACGCTCGAAGCAGCCGGGAGGCCTCCTCACGACTGTGCGCCCGAATCGTCTTGATGCCTTGATTCTCCAGCGCAGGCTTGAGCGTGGCAAAAGGATCGCCACGGCCGTACAGCAAGAGGGCTTTGGTTTTTTCTTTCATTCGCTGTTCCTTTCCCGCTCCCGGCTCCTTCCGTTGCCCCCTGCCCACGGGGAGCCGGAAACTAGTAAATCTATTTCAGTTGGACATACGTAGCTTTCTTGTCGACAACGAAGTCTATCTTGTCCTCGCGCGCCAGCCAGCCGAGGGCATAGCTCGTCATTTCACCCCTGGCGTTCAGCTTCTTCTTCAGTTGGGTCAGGGTCATTGGTCCCTGGCTCTCTAACAGCTTGTAGACCTCACCAGCCGTTTCGCCCATCTCAGATTTGATTGCCATGGATTGCCTCTCCTTCTTTAATTGGCATGCGGCGCGTTAATGTTTAGGCCGTTATCTTCCGCTTGCACCAGAGCGGAATAGGCAAGCTCCCTAAGGGGAAATCCCCCGATCCCGGGTGAAAAAGACCCGCCGACTTATCTCATCAGGATGCCGACTTGGACTAAAGAGCCACCGGCGAAGCTGACTTTACCGACTATCCTAACGAACGCCTTCGGCGGTGTGCCAACCCTGTTCCGATAAAAACCTGAGTCACGAATTCTAACTCGCGGTGGCGCTTTTGTGAAGAAGAAAATTCTTATCAAAAGCATAACGGAGGGGGTCGATCTTGCGACCCTTTCCCGGGGTGTCGGGGGCTCTGCTTGGCGGAGAAAGTGCCACTGAATTAATGGCTTACGGTCGAAACCCGCGGGTTCTAGCGCTTCCGCTTTCTGAGGAAGATAGCCAAATCCAGGAGGCCGTAGATAGAAAGGCAGACCCAGAAGTCAACGACCACGCCCCAGTCGAGGGCGAAAGGCTCATGGCGGGCGCCGGGCGGAAGGTAGGGACTGAGCGAAAAGTAGAGCGCGTTACCGGCGACGACCGCAATCAACGATTTGAGCCACCGCTGGGCGTTGGCACTCATGACCAGGTTAGGTTTTCGCAGCTATAATGGCACACCGATGGCCCAGTCCCTGCTGACACTATCTTCAGAGGTTAAGTTCCTAAAAGGTGTCGGGCCGGCGCGCGCTGAGCTGCTGGCGGCGCGCGGCATCCACACGGTGGAGGACCTCCTCTACTATACGCCATTCCGCTACGAAGACCGCACGCGCGTCACCCGCATCCGCGACCTGGTTCCCGGCCAGACCACGACAGTCCTCGCCAAGGTGCTCACCTGCGGCCTGATGCGCACCCGCACGGGCCTTTACATCTTCGACTTGGCCGCCACGGACACGACCGGGATGCTGCGCTGCAAATGGTTCAATGCTGTCTACCTCGAGAAGAGAAAAATCTTTCGTCAGGGCCAGCGCGTCTTTTTTTACGGCAAGGTGGAGCGCGATCCCTTCGGCACGGGCAACTTGCAGATCGTGCAACCGCAGTTCGAGATCCTTCCCGAGTCGGAAGACGCGAGCGCTGAATCGCTCGAAGTCGGCCGCGTCGTGCCCATCTATGAATCCGTGGGGACGCTCGGAACTCGTGTCCTGCGGCGGCTGATTTCCGCGGCCCTCGCTGGGCTTGGCGCGCAGATTCCGGATCATCTGCCGGAATCGATCCGGCGCAAGAACCAGCTTGTCGAGCGCGGTGCAGCGCTCCGCCAGACGCACTTTCCGGATGGCGCGCGGCCGCTCGAAGAAGTCGCGAGTTTCCGGACACCCGCTCAGCTCCGGTTGATCTTCGAAGAATTTTTCGCCGTCGGTGCAGGCCTCGCGCTCAAGCGACGCAAGGCGAAGGCGGCGCCGGGAATCGAGTTTCGCGTCACGGATGGCGTCCGTCAGGCCATCAAGCAAATCCTACCTTTCCATCCCACCGGAGCGCAGAAGCGCGTCCTGAAAGAAATCGCCGACGACATGTGCTCGCCGCGTCCCATGAACCGCTTGCTGCAAGGAGACGTCGGCTCGGGCAAGACGATCGTCGCCATCCAGGCCGCCCTCCTGGCGATGGAGAACGGCTACCAAGTGGCGCTCATGGCCCCCACGGAAATCCTGGCGACGCAACACTATCTCTACATCAAGAACCTCCTTGCGCCGTTGCCTTATTCGGCGGACCTGCTCATCAGCGCCCGTCGAGCGGCAGAGAAGGCCGAACTGAAGCGGCGAATTGCCGGTGGGGAAATCCACCTGGTGGTCGGCACGCACGCGCTCATCGAGGAGGACGTAAGCTTTGCGCGCCTCGGGTTCGCGGTGGTGGACGAGCAGCATCGCTTCGGCGTGATGCAGCGCTTCCGGCTGATCCGCAAGGGCGCGACGCCGGACGTGCTGGTGATGACCGCCACGCCCATCCCGCGCACGCTGGCGCTGACACTCTATGGCGACCTCGATTTCTCGGTCATCGACGAGCTGCCCCCCAACCGCACGCCCATCGAAACGCGTTTGCTTTTCGAGCGCGACCGCGGGCAGGCCTTCGAGTTTGTCCGCGAGAGAGTGCGACAGGGCGGGCAAGCCTACGTCGTCTATCCAGTCATCGAAGAGGGCGGAAAGCTGGACCTCAAGCCTGCCGTGCGCATGTACGAGTATCTTTCCACCACGGTGTTTCCGGAATTGCGTCTGGGCTTGCTGCACGGGCGGCTCCGCAGCGAGGAAAAAGAAGGCGTGATGCAGGCCTTCAAGGGCGGCGAAGTACAAATCCTGGTCTCAACGACCGTGGTGGAAGTGGGCGTGGATGTGGCGAACGCGACGGTGATGCTTATCGAACATGCGGAACGCTTCGGCCTGGCGCAACTGCATCAGCTTCGCGGCCGCATTGGGAGGGGAAGGGCCAAGTCCACGTGCCTGCTGCTGGCCGAAGAGCCCTTGAGCGACGTCGCCGCGGAGCGCCTCCGCACGCTCACGGAAACGACCGATGGTTTCCGAATCGCGGAAATCGACCTGAAGCTGCGCGGCCCGGGGGAATTCTTCGGCACGCGGCAGTGGGGGATTCCCACGTTCCGTATCGCCAATCTCCTGCGCGATCAGGAAATCCTCGAGTGGGCGAAACGCGAAGCCCTGGAGTTCGTCGCCCATCCCGCCTCGCGCCAGGAATTCGAGGCGTTCGTCAGTTACTTGCGTGCTCACTGGCCGCGCCGCTACGGACTCGCGCAAGTCGCATGAATTGGTTCATTTGCTCATTGAATCATTGACCCATTAGGGTTGAAACTGGAAATTCGAAAATCGAAACTCGAAAAACGATAATCGGCGGCGACGCAGACGATTTTTGGATTTCGATTTTCGAGTTGCGGTTTTTCAATGGATCAAGGATTCAATAAGTCAATGAGAAAATCGTGCCATGCGCATCATTTCCGGCACATATCGCGGCTTGCATGTGGCGACGCTGAAGGGCGGGAAGTTGCGTCCCACCTCCGAGCAATTGCGCGAGACGTTGTTCGACGTGCTCGGCCCAGCCGTCCAAGGCTCGCGCTTTCTTGATGCCTACGCTGGCTCGGGAGCGGTCGGCCTCGAGGCGCTCAGCCGCGGCGCGCGCGAAGTGGTCTTTATCGAGCACCACCGGCCCGCCGTGGAGCTGATCCGCAAGAACCTGGCGTCGCTCGGAATCGAATCCGGTTTTCGCCTCTTGACCTGCGCCGTCCTCACGGGATTTGGGCGGCTGGCTGACGAAGATTCCCGCTTCGACTTTGTTTTCCTCGACCCCCCTTACGACGAGATCCGCGAATATCATCACGCGCTCCGCCAGCTCGGCCGCGGGATGATTCTCGAGCCGTCTTCACTCGTGGTGGCTGAGCACTGCCGCCACGTTTCACTTGAAGAGCAATACGCCGACCTGCACCGCGCCCGCCTGCTGCGCCACGGCGACGCGCAGTTGGGCTTCTATCGCCTCGCCGGGAACGTAGGGGCGGCTTAAAGCCGCCACCTGGCGATGTAAACTCGCCGCAAGAAGATTTCTGGCCTTGTAGCGCCGGGCTTCAGAGTCTGTGTGATAACTTCCCGATTGCCGTTGTAGCGCCGCCCTTCAGGGCGGCAAATCGTTGAAAGCACGAGTGCCGGGCTGAAGAGTCTGTGTGATAACTCTCGGTTGTACACGTGCAGGGAAGGTGGGCAAGGAGGCCCGTGATGAGATTTCTTCCCTACCATCCCGATCAAGCTTACTTGTTGCCGCCCAGCGTCAAG
>JAIQGH010000176.1 GCA_020072655.1 Terriglobia bacterium
CTCGAAACCACTTCAGCGATTGCCGGCGGCCTGGCGCTGGGTGCCTTGCCCTCGCCCGCCCGCGGACGCCCAGCCATCGGGTCGCCCGGCCTGGCCGCGTCCGACCTGCCCCGCGGCCAAGCCCCCCGGCCGGTGTCCTTGCCGCATTTTCCCGATCGCTTGCACGCTTTCGTCTGGCGCAACTGGCCGCTCGTGCCAGCCCAACGCATGGCACGCATGCGCAGACTCGGTTAACCCCGCGACAATCGGGTTCGCCTGCCCATTCGCAGGCGTGAATGCTTCGGGGACAGGCAACTGTTCCAGCTTCCCTCCAGAGAACTCGTAGTACGTGTCTGTCTCCGCCTCTATGGACTCACGCTTGCTGAAGCAGATTTGCTTGAGAATGAACAGAGTACTGCTGCTGTTTAGAACTCCCGTAACAGCCTGCCAGGCTTCGTCAGAAACCTCCTTTCTTAAGACGCAGGCCTGCGCCTTTTCCTTGAAGGCGACCGAATGATTCGACAGATAGCAATGGTTGTAGATGGCAATCTGCGGGACAATGATATTGAACCTTGCGTGGAGTTTAGCTCTCGCCAGACGCCGATATTCAAACCACTTCAGATGGGTTTCCTTTTTGGGAGTTGTACCTGAAATGATTAGACTCTCCAGGTGATTCCGATAGGGCGTCAGAAACTGTTCAAGTGAAGTAGGCAAGGGTTCGGCCAGCGGGTCAAGGTTTTCGTCGTATGGGAAGATGATCAAGGCACTTGGCCAAACTTCCCAGTCGCGAACATCCTCTCCCGTCGCGTAACGGCGTAAATAATCACCAGGAATTCGCAATCTCCTCACTAGGTGCGCAGGCAGGACGTACACGTCATCAGCTCCCGTGATGAACTGCGCGCCTATGGGCTCGGCGCAGAGGCTTTCGAGGGTCACGCCACCAACTGCCCGCAGCACCTCCAGTGTATGTTGCGCCACGTCGGAGAAAATCCATGGATGTTTTTCTAGCTCTACCCGTGAACGTTCGGTGACCGAAATCCACTCATCACGATAGCCGGGTTGGGCGTGATGCGTGATGGTGCTTTGCCAGAGGGGACTGTCCTCGGGCGGGGTACGCAAATCGCCCTTCAGGGTGGCGGTAACCCGGATCGTGTCTGGTAGGGGAGCACCTTTACGGTGCTCCCGCGCCGAGGGCCGAACGGGAGGGCCGTGAAGGCCCTCCCCTATCGCCGCTTTGGTGGCGCGGGCGAACACGATGCACGTGGGTGTTCCGTGGCCGGGAAACATCAGACCGCTGCAATCAACGACTTCTTCGAGCGCGTACTGCGGCAGGAATTCTTCCACTAGCTTCTTACCGAATTCTCGCTTCGCGAAGGCGTTCGAAACAATGAAGCTCAGATGGCCATTAGGCCGAAGAATCTGAAAGGCGTGCTCAAAGAACGGGACCAAGAGGTGAAAACCAGCGATGGCGGTAGCCCATCGCTCCATGTAGGCGCGGCGTGCCAATTCATCTTTGGCCCTCACGAATGGCGGGTTACCCAGGATGACGTCGAAGCCCGCGAGTCGGCCCTGGGCTGTAACGGCGCTCTGTGAGCGCCGGTTTTCCCCTGCATCAGAACGGCGGTCATAGACCGCCGCTACAGTGGGAAGCGGTCTACCGAAGCGGTCGCGCCAGACCTCTGGGAATTCCAGCTCCCACTGGAAGAACCGATATTGGGAAGCGATTTTCTCGACTTGCTCAAGCCAAGCAGGTAAGTCCTTCGGCGCGGATTCCGTGATGCCGTCGAGCCAAGCGTGAAATTGTCCGGCGAGATCAAGGCCGAAGAGCGGCGCCAATTGGCAGTCGTATGTCAGGCGGAAACGTCTCAAATGCTCGCGGGCGACACGTAAATTCTCTTCCTTCTTGCCGATGTCTTTGAGGGTTTTCGAATAGTTGTCGTTAATATAGCGAATGAAGCCCACGGCGAGGGCCATTTGTTGAATCAGTTTTTGCGCAAAGAGGTCGTGGTGAAATTCGCTTGAAAACACTCCCAGCAGACTGTCACCGCAGCGTAGATGGTGATTCAAGAAACTCAATGGAACGCCCTTGGCGGCGGTGGCGACCCAAAGGGAGAGTTTGGCGAGTTCGACGGCAAGCGGGTTGATATCCACGCCATAGATGCAGCGCTCAGCGATCCGCGCACGGATGAACTCGATGGGCGCGTCGAGAGGAAGCGGCAACTCTTCCTTTTCGGCCTTCTTCTTCACCTTTCCGTTAACCTTCTGCTGCGCCCGAATCTTCCCCAATTGCTCGTAGACGTAGTCGGCCAAGTATTCGACAGCAAACACCAGGAAGTGGCCACTCCCCATGGCGGGATCGAGAACGCGCTGGTCCAGAACGCGGGAAACAATCATGGCTGGTTCATTCCCGCATTCCTCTTCGATCTCATTCAGGAGGGGCTTCAGTACGTTCTCGCCGATGAATTCGACTACATAGTGCGGTGTGTAGTAGCTGCCGGTAGCCTTGCGGTCAGACTGGTCCGCGACTAGAGTGTAATCCCCGGCTTCGACCTTCCGGATGATATGCTTGTCACCGAGAAGCTTTACTGAACCAGCCTTGAGGTCGGCAGCAGACACTGGTTCAAGACGCCATTCGAGCAATCCCTCATAAATTGTTCCGAGTTCGCGAACGCGAAGCGTGGAGTAGTCCACACGAACGGGATGGAATTTGTTTTGGCCGTTGGGTTGGTACACGCGCAACAGGCGATCAATCGCGTTGGCGACAGCCTGGTTAGGCAGCGTGACGCTTTCCAGCAGGGCGCGTGCCGGAGCAAAGTAGTCGACGCCCTCATCCGCCGCAGGGCTCGAGGTGGGCGGCTTGCCCTCAAACAGATGGCCGTTGTACTCATCGGCGATGGCTTTGAACACATCGCGTAATTGGTGCCAGATTCCTGTTCCCTCCCACTCCCCGCCGCCGATGGCGTCGCCGTTCTTCTCGATGACCCGGTCTGCGATTTCCTCGGAAAGCTCCCGATGTTCCAGCAATCCGTCCGCCTCTGCCTTCAAAATGAATAGCAAGCGGAAAAGCTGAATCAGTGCGGCTTCGTAAGCAAGTAAGTGCGGCGTCTTAGGGCTCGCCCGCATGATGGCTGAGGCAATGAGTTCCACGGCCCCAAAAGCCTGGCGCCGCAATTCGGCGGTGATGGCCGCTGCGTGGCGTGTGGCTTCGTCGTATATCTTGTCGAGCCGGCCGCCGCTCCGCAGGGCTTCGACGCTGAAAAAATAGACCAGCAGGTTGAACGCTTGGCGTCGCTCCTGGTCGAACAACGAGGATTGCGTCGGCAGTTCGAGTTCCAGATAGTCGTGGCGAAGCGGGTCCGAGTCGCCGCAGTAGAGTCGCCAGGTGTGGCCGTTGGTCAAGATTCCCCAGCGTGGGCCGCCGCTTCGACGGGCGTTCTGGAGGTAGAACTCAATTTGATAGATTGGATCACTCAGGTCGAATTTCTTGGGCCTGTCAGGGAATTCCTTACCCCAACGTTCAGCTTCCACGATGCCGCAACTGGTCTTGAGGGCCTCAAGTTCTCGACCTTCGTTAATGAGGGCTTGGGCTTTGGCAAGGTCTTCCTGATTCTTGAACAGGGCGTAATCAAGCTCCTTGCCGAAGTGCTGTATGGATGGTGACCATGGCAGACCTAGGATGTCGAAAACTCGATTTAGGAACTGGTCGCGGACAGCGTCTTCGTTGCTGCCCTTGCTCGCCGGCTTGTTCTTGGAGAGCTGAGGTTTGACCTTTTGGAAAAGCGTCTCGATTTCGGTCGCGCGTTGGTCTTCAGCTACAGACTTCCAATCATCTCGCTCGAGAAGCTGATGGGTGAGGTAGTGCTGGGAAATCAGTTGCCCGCGAACGAGCCTGGTGATCGAGTCGGAGATCGGAGCGTCTGCCATCTGACGACTGGTCTTTATTTACCAGTCTTAAACCCATTTGGCAAGCACGGGTTAGATGCCCATGCCATTTCCGGCGACTACGATCAGGTCCTCGACTCCGCAGTCGTCGTTGATGTGTCTCAGTTCGTTCAGCCGCTCCAACAGCTTCGTCAGCCGCCGGATGGAGTTCCCTGACTGCTTGAGGATTTGCCTGAAGGTGATCTCAGGAATGCGCCCGAGCTGCTTCTGAACCATCTGCCGGGCTTCGTGTTCCATGAGCCCGGGCAGCAATTCGCAGATTCCCACCCGGCTCCAGAGCTGTTCCAGTTCCCCCGCCGGTCGACTGCCGTCCGTGAAGACTTCATAGAGTCGCAGAGTCCCGATGAGAACCACTCCGAGACGCCCCAGGTCGTACACATACCTCAGCAGCTCCATCGCTTCGATATCCAGGTGATTCGCCTCATCCACGATGACCAAGTAGTGGCCGGTTTCGAGCTTCCTGACCAAGCTTTCAGCCAGCGCTGAGGCCGTCCCCTGATGGGGGACTCCTGCCTGGAGGCACAGCGCCGCCATGAGCGACTTGGGCGTCGAAGCCGAGTGCGCCGTCACCAGCAACACTTCGGGCTTTTCCGGATTGGGTTGCCGTTCTACCTGATCCATGAACTCCTCAACCGCAAACGTCTTCCCTATCCCCGGCGGCCCATAGAGCAGCCCCAGCCCTCGTCGCTCATCGGCTTCCTGAAGCTTCTCGAGAATCAGGTTTGCCGTCAGAGTCGGAATGAACTCGGGCCTCTTGGCCCGCGCTTCGACTCTCTCTAGCTTCAAAAAATAGGCCCTCAGCGCTGCTTCGACCGATTCCTTGCCGCAGCCAGGCAGATTGTCCAGATACTTTGCCAGGGCGTGGCAACGCACATCGACGAGCTCCGCCATCTCCTGCCGGCTCAGATGTCGCGCCTTCATGTATTCCCGGGTCTGCTCACGTAAGTCCATGGCACGTTTCCTCGGTTACTGGCCCTCTCCGCCCGCAATCAACCCCTGCTGCCGTTCCCAGGCCTCCTTCTGGGCTCGCGAAGTGAAAATTGGCTCGGCGTAGGGTGAGGTCCTTGCGAGCGCGAGAGAAGTAGTCGATACGGGGCTCTGTGCGGCCAGTTCCTCAATCCGCCCCTTCAGCCGCTTGCGAGTGAAAGGAGTCGGTTGCTCAGGCTGGGTCGCGAGTTCCAGCAGGCTGATATCACTCGCCGCCATGTGCATCAGCGCCAGATGGGCCATCACCACTTCCCGCTGTACCCGCTGCAT
>JAIQGH010000177.1 GCA_020072655.1 Terriglobia bacterium
GTTTGAGATGGCGGCGCCCGGCGAAATCACCGGCGGCTCACCCAGCCCGATCACGCCGCGCTCGTCGTAGCCCGGCCCGGTCATCATGTGGACCACCAGCTCGCCAATATCGCCGATCCCAGCCAGCTTATAGAACTCCATGTTGGGGTTCACCATGCGGCCCGTGACTTCGTCCATGATTTTCTCTTCGAACAATGAGTAAGTGATGCCCATGATCATGGCGCCGTAGCACTGGCTCTCCGCAGTCTTGAGGTCGAGAACGAGGCCGCAGTCTTGCACGCACACCATTTTGTTGATTTTGACGAGGCCCGTTTCGGTGTCCACCGAAACGTCGGCGATTTCGACCCCGCCCACGCCGCCCGAGCCTAACTTGCAGGGGCCCGGATTCTTGCCCGTCGTCTGGATAGGTTTCACGCCCAGCTTGGCGCAAGCTTGCTTCCAGGTCAGGCTCTTGGAAGAGTCGCCTTTCACCTGAATCTTGCCGTCCACCGCTTCAAGCTGCCCGGGCTGCGCGCCCAGGCTGGGGGCGACCGCGGCGAAGAGTTGTTCAAGGGCGTCCACCGAACCGCGGCGGGTCGAAGCGCTCACGCCGCCCACCGTCGTGCTGCCGCCGGAGGCGCCCGAAGCCGGGTACTTGGTGTCGCCGATCTCCACGGTAATATCGCTCAGGTTCAGGCCGAACGTCTCGGCCGCGACAAGCGCGATCACGGTGCGCGTTCCGGTGCCGAGGTCCTGGCTGCCCAGAGCCACTTCCACCGAGCCGTCGGGATGGATGCTCACGTTGCAGTTGCTGTTATGGCCCGCCCCGCCCCAGGTGTGCATGGAAACGCCCAGGCCGCGCTTGATGTAGCCTGGAGTCTTATCGCCGCGCGGGTGCCAGAGCTTGCTCCAATCGGCCAGCTCCGCAGCCTTGCGCAGCTCCTGGCGATAAGTTTCCGCGCGCTCGCCGGCTAGGCCTGCGTTCTTGGCGAAGAATTCCACTGGGTCCAGGTTGAGCTTGGCGGCCAAATCGTCGAGGGCGCACATCGTCAGGACCGCGGATTGAGGATGGTTGGGCGCGCGCCAGGCGCGGGCTGGCCCCGTGTTTGTCGCGACCGACGTGTGCCGCGTCACCTGGTTGGGAATGTTGAGCACGTAAGGGATGGGCGGTTTGCCACTGCCGGCCGGCCCGCCGGTGCTCCAGGAGTCGGATTCCCAGGCGGTGATGGTGCCATCCTTCTTCGCCGCCACGCGAACCTTGGCAAAGTGGGATGGCCGAGTGCCCGCGACCGACAGCTCCCCGTCGCGCTCCAACATCAATTTGATGGGCTTCCCAGCTTCCTTCACGAACTTGACGGTTTCCATTCCCCAGCGGTCGGGCGCGAATTTGCTCCCAAAACCGCCGCCCATGTAAGGAGTAAAAACCTCAATATTACTGGCAGCAATCCCGGTCGCCTCGGCAATGGCTCCCGGAAAGCCCGAAACGTTTTGCGTGGAAGCATAGTACTTGACGTGCTGACCGTCCGCGCATTCCACCACCTGCCCGTGCGCCTCCAGGCAGCAGTGCGAGATGACCGGCGCGCCGTACAGGCCTTCGGAGATGACCGCGTCGGGATCTTTGAAGGCCGCATCGGGATCGCCTGTTTTTTGCTCGGCGGTGGGTTTTCCGTGATCACCAACCTTGCTGAGGTCCTCCTCATGGACGAAGTGGGGAAGGACTTCATACTCCACCTTGACCCTGGCCGCGGCATCCTTGGCCAGCTCCTCGGTCGGAGCGGCAACGATGACGATCTCGTCTCCGTACCATTGAATCTCCGAGCCGGGCCCTTGAATGATGTGCACCTTCACGCCCGGCAACTTCTCGGCGGCGGAGGTGTCAATGGACTTGATCTTAGCGTGCGCGTGAGCGGACCCCACAATCTTTCCGAACAGCATTCCGGGCAGGTTGACATCGTAGGTGTATTTCGCCCGCCCGCTGGACTTTGCCGGACCATCCACGCGCGATAGGCGCTTGCCAATGAGTTTTCGCTGCCCGGGCTCGGGCCAATCGTATTTGCACTTAGGCATGCGCTTTCCCTCCCTTCGCCTTGGCCGCTTCGAGCACGGCGGCGCGAACTCCCATATAGGTGCCGCAGCGGCAGAGGTTGCCGCCCAACCCTTTCTCGACGTCCTCCAGAGTGGGATCGGGATGCTTGTCGAGGAAGGCTTTCACAGCCATCACGAAACCCGGAGTGCAGAACCCGCACTGCTGCGCGTCATGCTCGACGAAGGCGGCGGAGATGGGATGGAGTTTTCCACTGACCGGTAAGCTTTCAATGGTCTCAATTTCCTTGTTCTGCGCCTCGATGGCGAGCATGCCGCAAGCATAGACAGGGTTGCCATCCAGAATGACCGTGCACGCGCCGCAGACGGCGCGGTCGCAGACTTTCTTGGCGCCGGTCAGGTCCAGATGGTTGCGAAGCGCGTCGAGCAGTGTCACGCGCGGCTCGATATTCAGTTTGTGAATTTTGCCGTTGATCTTGAGCGTGACGGGCACGGCTCCCGGCCCGAGGACTTCCGTCTCGCCCTCGGGCGGAGCGCCGGCGGCCGGTTGGCCGATCATCAGCCCGCCCGAGACTGCCACCCCCGCGCCCCTCAGAAAATCACGCCGCGAGAATCCTTCCTTGCCGGCCTTGCGCAGCTTCCCCCCTTTTCGACCCATGATGTGCTCCTTTTGTTCCTTCACCTAGCGTGTCGATACAAAAGCAGACGGCCCGTCGTTCTTGCCATCGCCAGTCGTTGAGTGGTTGTCCCCGCGAACGCGACATTATAGCACGCGCTCCCCGGCGGGAAGAGGTAATTTTGTCTCTTCCGGCTGCGTGTGTTACCACGGCTGTTTATTCCCGGACAAGCGATGTCGTATACTGCGACGCTTGCCACTCGGGAGCTCGGTCCAGGGTGGCTGTGCCGGCCAGTGGATGGCAGCGACAATGGGTCGCGCAATAGGGCCTCCCAACAGCCGGGCGGACGGAAGGGGGCAGGAGGTTCGTGCGTCCGGAGCGCGGAGAGATGGTGACCTTCGACCTAGGCATCAAGCGACCAGGTAGCTGGCTGCGGCTGGCGGGACGCCGCCTCGGGCCCAGTCTGCGTTATGTCTTCACGACGGAAGTCCATGCCTACGCCTTTTCCATCGCTGCCAACGTCTATCTTTCGTTCTTTCCCTTCGCGGTCACGCTGCTGAGCGTGTGTCGTCGCTGGCTGCACTGGCAAGGCGCCTACGAAGTGATTCTCGGCCTGCTCCGCATCCGCCTCCCGGCAGGCACGGAATCGGTGGTGAAAAACCTGGCGGCCCTGGCGCTGGGCCGCCCCCGCCTTCAGGTAATGTCGGTCTTCATGTTGCTTTTCACGACATCGGGCGTATTTCTGCCGCTCGAAGTGGCGCTTAACAAGATTTGGGGATTTGAACGAAACCGCAGCTTCCTGCGCAATCTTGCGGCATCTTTTCTATTGGCTTTTATCTCAGGGGTCCTGGCGCTCTTCTGGATTGTGCTCACAACGGCCCTTCAGACCCTGCTGGTTTTGCTGTTTAATTGGGTTCCCGCGGAATGGTTCCTGAGCGCCGTCTCGCGCGGGTTATTTGAAGTGGTTTCCATACCCTTCGCCATATCGATCTTCTTTGTGATCTACTACTACCTCCCCAATGGCCGCGTGCCGGTTGCCCGCGTGCTCCCGGCGGCGGTTATCGCCGGGACGTTGGTGACGGCGGCGAAATTCGTCTATGTGCTGACACTGCCGCTGTTTCGTTTCCGCGAGGTTTACGGCCCCTTCGCGCTGTCCGCGACGCTTTTGTTCTGGGCTTTCGTCGGGGCACTCATTATGCTCTTCGGCGCGCACCTCTCGGTGCAAGGCTTTTGGGACGATATCTGGGAACAATGGAGCAGGAGACAGGCTCGTCGGTCCGTGGGAGAGCTGAATGTCGATCGAGATTCGGCAACAACTCCTGATTATTCCTCGTCTGCTCCGCGAGACGATCGAGAAGGGCCGGCCCGAGTATGAGGAACTGATCCGCCGGACGCGCTGGGGCGAGGTTCCCATCCGCATGGTGGGCTCCGGGGCGTCGTATGCGGTGGGACTGGCCGGCGCCTATGCCTTTGAAAATCTCCTCTTTGAGGAGGGACTCATACGCATCTGCATTCTCCTGTGTAGTCCAACCATGCCAAATTCTGCTGATCATTCTTTCATCACCTCTTCTTGATTTCTGAGTTTGATGATTTCATTTTATAAATTTTACTATTCTCATGCTTCTCGAAGATCAGAAAATTTCTGGACTCTCCTTTGCATCAAAATGCATAGAATTTTATCGTATATGATGCTCGTCTACAAAAAATCTCAACAACGCCTGAGAACAATTATCCATAATCTTTAAGAGCAATGATAAAAATCCTTCTCATGCATCTTTTCGGCACCTCAGGCATCCGCGGACTTGCCCTGACAGAGATTACGCCCGACCTGGCATGTTCGGTGGGCATGGCTTTGGGAAGCCTCGTGTCAGGTTCTATCGCCGTGGGCATGGACACGCGCACCAGCTCGCCCCTCCTCAAGGATGCTCTCGTGTCTGGAGTGCTCTCCAGCGGCACCGATGTCTACAATGTGGGTATGATGCCCACCCCCACGCTTGGATTCGCTATTAGATCACTTAAAGCATCTGCGGGTGTTATGATAACGGCTTCTCACAATCCACCTGAGTACAACGGCATAAAAGTTTTCGACTCGGAAGGATGCGCCTATTCAGATGAACATTCAATCGAAAGGGTTGTTGAGGAAGGTCAGTTCAAAAAGGCATCGTGGGATGCCATAGGAACCTATGAGAGTGTCGATGTTGAGAATGAATATGTGGATTTCCTCACACATAACCTGAATCTTGAAAAGAAAAAGGTCGTCATCGATGCAGGAGGCGGTGCCGCTTCACTCGTGGCACCAGTTGTGTTAGGGAGTCTGGGATGTGATGTGGTCGCCATCAACTGCACGCCCACAGGATTTTTCCCCAGAGGGCTTGAACCCACAAGAGAAAATCTTTCTCTCCTCGCACAAACGGTTGCGGATACAGGTGCTGATCTAGGGATCGCACTCGACGGAGACGCAGATAGGACAAGCATCGTTGATGAGCATGGCGAGTACGTGACCTACGATGAATCTCTCG
>JAIQGH010000034.1 GCA_020072655.1 Terriglobia bacterium
GGGAGTTTGGTGGCGAGCCAGTGCTGGAACCAGAAAGAAGGTTTTCAAAGGACCCTGAATTTTTATTGCGGAGGCGAAGCGTCAAGCCCGGCCACCCCGCCGACGGGCACTTACCAGGTGGTGGTGACGGCCAGCGACGCATTTACTTTTGACGGGGTGACCTCCCGGACTATTGAAGCCGATCTTAGCAATGTTTATGTGCCGGCGGTCATGCTCACCATGAACAGCGGCAAAATCATCCGTATCGACTGGCAATGGTGGAAAAAAGTGGGTCCCGCCTGGATCATGGCTACGGATGGCGAGCTTGCCGGAGCGTTAAGCAATGCCGGTTTCGAAATCGGGCAGTCCAACTGGGCGGGTGACAGGGTTCGTGGCAATCTGGGTCTCACCACCAGCGGTTCCGTGGCGCCGCCTACCCAGAGCTTTACCCCGGGGGCGGTCAGGATCAGCTTTTCCGACCGGTCGGGTTACAGCTATGGCTTTGAGTGGAGGTAGTCTGTTTACCCGTCGAACTGGCCCATCAAAAGATCATTAATGCCGGCAGAGGATATCTGCGATTCCGGCCTCTCCCTAAAGATTCTGCCAATTCTCTTCATCTTTCTCCTCTCAAATTGCCATGACCATACGAACTAAAACCTTGCTGATCATCGGTATCACCTTTCTGGTTATGCTGGTGGTTTTATATTGGACGTCTTCAAATGTTTTTGTAAATCATGCTCCGATGTACCGCCTGGGATATTTTCTGATTGCAGGGATTCTCTTCGGCACGGTGATTCTTCTTTTCCTGGAGAAAATGGTCTTCTCCAGAGTGACTTTCCTGAGCAGGAGCGTGGGCACCATCGCCACCCAGAGTGATGTGGGTCAACGGATTATACCCAAAGGAAAGGATGAGCTGACCAGCCTGACCCAAAGCATCAATGAGATGCTGGACGCGATTGAGGGTACGGAAGGCGAGCTGCAGGAAAGCGAAGAGCGATACCGGGATCTGTTTGAAAATGCCAGCGACTTTGTTTATCTCCTGGACCTCAAAGGCAATTTTACTTCGGTCAATGCTGCACTGGCAGAGACTATCGGCTATCCCCGCGCCACTCTTGAAACCATGAATGTTGCCCAGATTGTTGCCCCGGATCACCTGGAACTGCTGGGTCAAATGCTGCGAAAAAAAATCGTGGGGCGGACCGTCACCACCTATGAACTGGACGTCATCAAAAAAGACGGGGAACGGCAAAATGTCGAAGTCAGCAGCCGTCCCATATTTCAGGCGGGTCATGTGGTGGGGATCCACGGAATAGCCCGCAACATCACAGCGCGGAAAGAGCTGGAGCGCAAATCCAAGGAGCTGTCCGATCTGAAGGATGACCTGACCCGAATGCTGGTTCATGACTTTAAGAACCCCATGACGGTCATAAGCGGTTATCTGGACCTTATGGAAAAGAGACAGACGGACAATCCTGAAGCTTTAAGGTGGATCAACCAGATGAAACTGGCTGCCTTTGCCATGAAGCAGATGGTCTCCAACCTGCTGGATATTTCCCGGCTGGAGAGCGCCACCTTTAACCTCGCCGTCGAAAGGTTCTCCTTGACCCGGCTGATCAATGAGGCCCTGGCGGAGACTGATTTCATAGCCAAAAACAAAGGGGTAACTTTTCACCATTCCTTGGAACAAGATTTCGAGATGACGGGGGATTCCATGGTGCTGAAGCGGGTACTGACCAATCTGGTGAACAATGCCATCAAACATACCCCTTCCGGGAAAAATATCTTTGTTGCGGGCGAATACGTCGAAAAAACCGATTTTTTTGAGGGTCCGGGGGTGAGGGTAGTGGTTAGAGATGAGGGAGAGGGAATCATGGGGGAGCACCTGTACAAGATTTTTGACAAATACTGGACGACGACAACGGCAGGGAAAGGCACGGGTCTGGGTCTCGCTTTCTGCAGAATGGCCATCGAATCACAGAAAGGAAGCCTCTGGGTTGAATCTGAGCCAGGAAAAGGCTCGGTCTTCAGTTTCATCATCCCCAAAGATCTTCCGCTGAAATCCGGAAATGACGACAATCCGCAATCAGTATCCCCACCCGAGGGAGAACGGTCTTCATCAAGATAAAACCCACTTTTTTTCTATTTCCTTGTCGAAGATCGCCAGGTCCTGTAGGGCGGGCTGCGCCCGCCGTTATCTTTTTTGGTTGTCGGGCACAGCCAGACCTACTAGAGGATCAGCTTGCTTTTTTAGGCTGAGAGAGAGCCATTCCCACCAGGAAAGCCGCGGCCAGCAGATAGGCCCCGAAGAACTGGAAATGGGTGGTGAAGTTCACCTCAAAGGGCAGGAAAAGCTTGCCATTATCATAGGGCGAGTGGATGATGCCGAAGAGGGAGAAGAACGCCGCCACACCCATAAAGATGGCTGCTTTATTGAGTTTTTTGTCGATGATGCAGGCCAGTGCCGATGCCCACAACAGCGAGGTGAGAATAAAGCCGTTGGAAAGGGTCACCAGAGCCCCGTAAGTATGGGCCAGCTCCCCCGTCAGTTTTGAAGCCCCTCCCTGAAGGAAACTGTTCACCTGGATCAGCACCAGGTAGGCGATAAGGGGGATAAAAGCCAGGGCCACCGCTTTGTGATGGTGCTTTGGGGTGGCGTCAAAAGCCTGGGCCATGATTTCCAAGCCGATAAAGATCAGGATGGGCGCCACCGCCGCCTCGGGGATAAAATCCACGATGAGGAGAGATAGCCCAGGATGGCTCCCAGCCCGATAAAGAGGGCCACCGCCAGGGTGTAACCCGCTCCCCCGCCCATCTGCTTGTAGGCCGGATGGCCGATATAGGGGGTGGTCTGAAGCACCCCTCCGCAGAGGCCCACCACAAGGGTCGCCAGGCCATCGGTCATGATGATTTGGCGGGCGGAATATTCATCCCCCACGGCAGCAGCGGACTCCGTCACATCGATACCTCCCACGATCACTGTCAGCACCAGGGGAAGGGCAATGGCCATGTAGGGCAGAGCGTCAACCAATCCTCCCAAAAAATTCAACGTGGGCCAGGGAAAGGCGAACTGAAGGGAATGGGGCTGGGTAAAGAGCCTGGCCGCCTCCTGGGAGAGCCCCAGAAAGTACAGGCCGTAAAAGATCACCATCCCGGCCAGGACCCCGGCCAGGGCCCCCGGAATTTTGAAGGGCAGTTTATATTTGCCCACCAGGGCCACCAGAATGATGATCAATGAATCAAACCCTACCAGGGGGCTTTCAAAAACCTTCAGGGTGGGAAAGAATGCGATGAGTAGAATGGCGATAGCGGCGATGGAGCCCAGCATCCCTACCCGGGGAAGAAGATCCCTGATGCGGGGGGCGATAAAGGAGACCGCCATTTTAAAAAGCCCAGCCAGGACCATGACCGCCATGGCGATCTTCCAGGCCAGCTCCGCGTTATGGGTGGCAAGGTAAGCAGGGCCCAGGATTCCGAAGGTGATGGCAAAAAGGGAGGCGGTATCGATCCCCAGGGGCATGGCGCCGTTGCCCTCATTCACGATCTTCTGCAACGCCTGCTGGCGAAATCCTCGCCACGCCCCATTGGCGCCGGGGAGCAGATAAACGTCCGCGGGCGAATCCTCGGCCCGTCGCAGCGCCTCGGCCACCCGGTCTTCGTCGCGGAAAAGGGGGCCGGCATACGGCCGCATGGCATCTTCCACGCGCAGCGTGGTCGCTTCGCGCTGCTCCTCCATGGAGGGCAGGTCCATGCCGTCCTGGCGGGACAGCATATCGAAAAGCGGCACGGCCTGAAAGCGCCGCGAGATCAGGTAGGCAATCGTGTTCGAGATCATCACGGGCACAATGATAGAGTAGTTGCCGCTGAGCTCCAGAATCATGAAGACGGAGGTGAACGGCGCGCGCAGAAAGCCGGCGAAGAACACCCCCATGCCTACCAACGCGTAGGCGCCCACCGAGCCCGTCAGCCAGGGGAAAAAGTGGTGCTCGACGCCGCCCACCGCTCCGCCCACCATGGCGCCGATAAACAGCGTCGGCGCGAACATGCCGCCGGGCGTCCCGCTCACAAAAGAAAGGCTCGTGGAAAGAATCTTGAAGGCGCCCAACAACGCCAACACACGCCAGGTGAACTGGTCGTGCATCGCCTGGTCGATGAAGACGTACCCGGCCCCCATAACCTGCGGCAGCCAGATCCCCATGAGCCCAATCAGCAATCCCGCCAGCGCCGGTTGAAAATACTGCGTTGTTCGCGGCAGCCGCTTGAGATGCGGCCGCGACCAGGCAATCAGCTTGACGAATAGCAGCGACGCGAATCCGCCCACCACTCCCAGCGCCGCGTACGCCAGCAATTCAGCGGGATGCACCAGATGGTACGCGGGAATCCGAAAGAGGGGCTCCTCGCCGAGGAAGCTGCGTTCGACGACCACGCCGGAAACGGCGGCGAGCACGATGGCGCCCAGCACGCCGGCGCTCCACTTGCCGATCACCTCCTCGATCACAAACAACACGGCGGAAATGGGCGAGTTGAACGCCGCGGCCAGGCCCGCCGCCGCCCCCACCGGGGCGATTAGGCGCACCTTCTGGCGCGTGAGCCGCAAGCGCCTCCCCAAGGCCGAGGCGATGCCCGCGCCTATCTGCAGCGAAGGGTCTTCAGGGCCGAGCGATTGGCCGCTGCCGATCGCCAGCGCGCAGGTGAGGAATTTTCCGATGACGGTGTTGAACGGAATAAAGCCAGCATAGATGTACATCGCGGCCTTGGTCTGATTGACGCCGCTGCCGCGCACGCGCGGAAAGAAATGCATCACCAGAAAGGCCACCACCAGCCCGATGACCACGGGAACCAGCACCACGCGCGGCCAGGAGGGCGCGAGCGTCGAGCCGAGAAACCTCACCCGTGTCCACTCGATGGCAATCCGGAAGAGAACAACCGCGAGACCGGAATAAACACCAATGATGACGGCGAGGAGGAGAAAGAGGTGGTCTTCGCTGAGGGGGAGATGCCAGCGCCCGGAGGCCCAAGCGGAGCGCACGGAGCGCCAAGGACCGAGGGCCTTGTCGCCCTCTCCCCCCTCCGCGGGAGCCGGCAAGGGCGGCGAGTTGGCAGGATTGCTCACGGTTCCGCGCCTCCGTGCTGGCGAGCCAGGAGCAGAAGCGCCAAGTCCAATCCGGTCGCCGGCCCGCACTTGTGTTCACAGAGTTCTTCGACTTCAAATGCCAAGTCCATTGTCTGCATCAGCAGATCGGAATCGCGGGCGAGCGTTGCCGGCCGCACCTTGGGACGAAGCTCGTCCACGTGCCCCAGGGCGGCCTGGAGTTCGGCATCGGTGCTGCCTAGAATTTCGTTGCGCGTTTCAATGCAAGTTTCTAGCCTTGTCGTGGCCTGCTCGAAGGCGCGGAGCGCGCGGGCCGCACGCTCCCGCGCCGAAAGCCCGCGCGCCTGCGGATCAATGGAAAGGACCAGATTAGTGGTCTCCAGAAGCGGGCCCGCGCTGGAGTTTTGCGGATATAGCTTCGCCAGTCGCTCCAGATAGCGGTGCGCGGTCTGATAGTCGCCCATCTGATAAGCCGCGCGGCCGGCGCCGGCGAGTCCCCCCTCATCACGGCTGGAACGAGCCAGGGCTTCGCGGAATTCGGCCAGGGCGCGAGAAGAGTCGGCAGCTTCCAGGAAGAGGTTGCCCACGCGGACGTGGAGGCCCGCTTCCTTCGGCAATTTGGCGGCAAGGTCGATCAAGGCGGCCTGGGCTTCGGATCGGAGTCCGCGGGCCAAGAGGAACTGGCACAGCTCGAACCGGACAGCGCGGCGTTGCTCGTCGGG
Organism: Terriglobia bacterium; assembly: GCA_020072655.1. Lineage (GTDB taxonomy): Bacteria > Acidobacteriota > Terriglobia > UBA7540 > UBA7540 > JAIQGB01. The sequence continues at coordinate 5,791 of JAIQGH010000034.1, forward strand.
GTTCCCCGGCCAGACGCCGAAAATGGCATTCTGGAAATAGCGGACCGCGTCGCTGGTGTTTCCTTCTCTCGCGGCCAGGCGTGCCAACTCCAGGTTGATGGTCCCATCGCCCGGCTGCTGCTCCCAGAGGCTCAACAGATGCGCGCGCGCTTCCTCGATTCGCCCCGCCGCCGTAAGAGCCAGCGCGAGATGTAAACGATAGGTCGGATTGTCTCGCCCGTAGGCCAGCGCGTTGCGGAAATCGACAATGGCGGCCGAGGGCTTGCCGGCATTCAGGTCTGCTTCCCCGCGCGCGTACCATTCCGCGCCGAGAGCCTTTTCTTTCGCGTGGAAAAGCCGAACGACGACCCCGGCAAGCGTGAAGAGAATCACTAGCCCGAGGAGGCTGAGGAAGAGCACAGCGTCACGGTCGGAACCGCTGTGCGAGGCCGCGAAGGGACGGGTGGGGCCATTGCTCTCAAGGGCTTCAGGATTCATGCGCGATCGCGTCCCGGACGGGGATCTTCCCAGCCGTGCTGCGCCCTGCAATAGATCAGAATATCGCACATCACGCCGCAGGAGTACTTAAGATGTTGAACAATCCCCGACCCCCTCGGGTCACAGCCGGTCGCCTTGACCCCCCAGGTGTCGCAGACAATGGCTCCGACCCCGAGGGGCCCACAGCCGGGGCCACCGCCCCACGAAACAGATGTAAGGGATATCGTGACCTTGAAAGGGTCTTCGGGTATCTCCGTAAGGCCTTGCGGGGCTGCTCAGATAATTCTATTCTTCTTGAACGAATCTTTTTCCGAGGGGAATGGTCATGCAAATCGTTCACGTCCATGTGCGCGTCAAGCCGGAATTCGTGGAAGCCTTCAAGCAAGTGACGACCGACAATGCCCGCCATAGCGTCGAAGAACTCGGCATCGCCCGGTTCGATGTGATCCAGCAAGCCGACGACCCTACGCGCTTCGTTCTGGTCGAAGTCTATCGAACACCGGACGCTCCCGCGCTGCATAGACTAACGGCGCACTACAACGCCTGGCGAGAAATCGCCGAGGCGATGATGGCCGAGCCCCGCACGAGAGTGACTTACTCCAACGTCTTCCCGCCCGATAAAGGTTGGTAAACCTCGATGCGTTTCGAGTTCGCCAGCGCCGCGCGCATCATCTTCGGGCCGGGCGCCGTGCGCGAGGTCGCGCGCGCCGCGCGGGCACTGGGGCAGCGCGCCCTGCTGGTCACGGGCCGCCAGACGCGCCCCTCGGCGGGTCTCGCGGCGGACCTCGAAGCCGCGGGCGTCTCCTTGGTCACTTTCTCTGTTCCCGCGGAGCCGACGGTCGAGCTCGTCCGCGAGGGCCGGAGCTTGGGTCGCGCCGAGCGGTGCGACTTGGTCATCGGCTTTGGAGGCGGTAGCGCGCTCGACGCCGCGAAAGCCATTGCCGCGCTCCTCACCAACAACCGTGACGTGATGGACTACCTTGAAGTAATCGGCGCGGGCCAAGCGTTGAGCGCTCCCGGCGCGCCCTTCATTGCCGTCCCCACCACCGCCGGCACCGGCACCGAAGTCACCCGCAACGCCGTGCTGGCGTCGCCTGCGCACCGAGTTAAGGTCAGCTTACGAAGTCCGCTAATGCTGGCCCGCCTGGCGGCGATCGATCCCGAATTGACTTGCGACCTGCCGCCGGCGATCACCGCCCGGACGGGGCTCGACGCGCTCACCCAGTTGATCGAGCCCTACGTCTCGAATCGCGCCAACCCGCTCACCGACGGTTACTGCCTGGAAGGCATGAAGCGTGTGGCGCGGTCGCTCCGCCGTGCCTATCACGACGGTCACGACGCGGAAGCGCGCGAGGATATGTCCCTCGCCAGCCTGCTCGGCGGGTTGTCGCTCGCGAACGCCGGGCTGGGAGTAGTGCATGGGTTTGCCGCGCCCATCGGGGGGATGTTTCCTGCCCCACACGGAGCCGTCTGCGCGGCGCTGCTGCCTCATGGCATGGAGATCAACATCCGCGTGCTGCGCGCTCGCGAGCCCGGCAGCGAGACTCTGCGCCGCTACGAGATGGTGGCGCGCATACTCACCGGCCGACCCGACGCGACGGTCGAGGAAGGCGTGCAGTGGGTGAGTGAGCTCGTGAACGAACTCCAAATTCCCCCGCTTCGCACTTACGGGATCGAGTCCAGCGATATTCCCACGCTCGCAGAAAAGGCTTCGCAGGCGAGCAGCATGAGGGCGAATCCCGTCGTTCTCACCGCGGAAGAGTTGCGGGAAGCCCTTACCCGCGCGCTCTGACCTGGCGGATTTGCCGCTCCGCGCCCGTTCCCGAGAGCCGTTTCACCCGGACTTGTCGGCGAGGTGGCGGCGATCATGCATCGCCACAAGCGACGTGCAGTCGCTGCCACAGGCTTTTTCTCAGCCACGGCATGCGGAGATCGTTGGGCCATGCTAGAATGGCCGTGACTTCGTCGTAGGCGCCTTTTCTTATGGTGGACAGAGTGGCTGCGATGAAACGGCTGGAAGCGGCCAAGATCAGGCCGGCAATAGCTAACCCGAGCCAGCCCCTAATCGGCCGCTAGCCCGAACTGATGCCACAGCCACAGCTTGGTTTAAGTGCTGTATTGTGAGTTAATTAGGCCCGTAGCTCAGCCCGGTTAGAGCGCTACCTTGACACGGTAGAGGTCTGGGGTTCGAGTCCCCACGGGCCTACCATTATTTTCAACAAGTTAGCCACGTTTCCGAAACAGGGCTTCAAGCCATGTAGCGGAAAATGTAGCGGGTACCGGTGTTGATCTGCTTCGACGCCTTACTGTTTGCCTGAAGGGAATTAAGGAGGGCCGGCGGTTTCCTAAACCGTGGGTCGGGAGTTCGAATCTCCCCAGGTCTACCAATTCAACCCTATGAAATCCAATTAGTTCCGCTGAATTCTGATGCGACAGGCGCCAGCACCAAATGGCCAACTGAAGTAGAACTGAAATATTTTGTCGCACCTGATTATTGCTTCATCCAGGAATTGAGCGGTGGTTCTTCCTCGCTGCGTAGTAGGCCTCGGTAGCGTGTCTGGCAGGGTCCGGTTGGAGTGACATTCCCCACCGCAGAGTTTATCTTGCTGTACGAATCGACACCATCTCCGATCCGATCATGATTTCCTGACCTTGTGTGGCGATCTCCTACTCCAAGAAATGATCGTCGTCGGACGTTATTCCACTTGAATGCGCACTCGCGAGGAATTCAGGCAGGTAAGTCTTTGAGAGTGTAGCGAAGCGCCAGAGCACGATATCAACTACTTCCACGTTGTCTCCGACGAACTCGGAAATGGAACGACAGAATGCGTGAACATCGTCGTAGCCGGCCCCCAGAGCCAAGCGACTGAGGTGCCGGTCAGCTTTTGCTACTGAGATTCCGATGTTTTTGGCCAGGTGAAAAGCTGTTACCGGCCCTATGTAGGGGAATTGGCGTAGGGAGTTTATCGGGTCTGCTGCTATGTTCAATCGGACCGACTGAAAGCCTTCGGAGCTGATCTGCTGCGCCACCTCGGCAATCGCCCGTATTTTACCGGAATGATTGAAATGACGCAAAGCCGAGAGGCAACATGCGTTCGCCGACTCTGCTATTTTCCGAGCTGACTCCCACTCAAAGAAGCTAGAGCTGATCTCTGGGAATTTCCGGCGGACTATGCTCTCTCTCATTCCAGCGGAAAGAATCACCCATGCTGTCTCCCGAAGCAGGTCGCTTTCTGTAAGTGAAGCGAGGCTTACAGTACGTTGCCACGCGACCTCGTCTGCGTACCCTGCGGAGAGGACCGACATCTTTGCATGTATGTAAGCTTTGGCTAGGCATTGTTCCGAAAGCTTCTTCGATGCTAGCTTCATTCCTCGCCTAGGATTTGCAGCCATTGCGGTTTCGACCGGGACGCGTCGGCATTCTTCATCCGTCGGAGTACTCTGTCAAGCGCCTCTGCAGCCATTTTCCTGGCCTGGCTGTTCGCTGGACCTAGATACTCGTCCACGTAGACTGATTGACCCGTCTTGTCCTTTATCGGGTTAAGTACACGGGTTCGGGACGTGTCGAAGAAGTGCACCAACATGGCCTTCGAATTCTTCGGCCCCCCGTAATCGCGAAATGCCTCAATCGCGAGCGATTCGATGTGATACCCGGTTAATCGAGTCGCCTCTGATAGGGTTTCGTTAATGACTTTGACGAGCTTTATGGTAGGAATGACCTTCCCTCCGCCCCGGTCATTTACTCTTGTCAAATGGTCAAAGAAAGGCTGAGGGTTGATTTTCGACCAGGAGTCCCCTTTAGCTGACGCGATTCTGAGACCCTGGTCCTCCCTGACGGCAGGAAGCAGTTGAAGTTGGAGATCTTCCTGGGCGACTGTGACTGCTAGCTGACCGCGTGAGACCTTCCAATTACTTAGTGCTGTGCGAAGCTTCTGTTCGAAATAGTCCAGGACTTGTTGCGGAGTCAATCTGCTCAGTTCCGCATCCTTGAGTATTACCAAGGCGTCAACATCACTGAGACCGTCCACGTAGGTGTGCTTGCGGACCGACCCGCCGAATATAGGAGCGACTGTCCCCTCTATTTCACTCTCCAGAGCGCTCTTTACTCTCTGCAAGGCAGCGGACACGGCTTCCGTATCGCGGGCGTTGTAATCTGCCAGAAGGTCTCCAAGCGTTTCTGACACTTCCGTATCGAAGGCCTGATCTTTGGCCTTCTCCTCTTCTGCCCGGATAGCTTTCAGGACGTCCTCAGGCTTCGTCTCGCGATCAAAGAATCTTCTTCTTGACCCACCCATGCTTTTTCCCTCTACATTCCCGCCCTTGCTTCAACTTGTCTATACGCCTCTTGAAGCCTATCACCGATATGTTTGAAATGGCCGAAATCGCCGGTGCGCGCAAAGTTGACCATCTCGTCGCGCAATTTCTCTAAATAGTAGTAGTTATTGACCCACATGCGGTGAGCTCGGTCCACGTCTTTCAAAAGAAGGTAGTTCGTATCATGTGTTATTCCGTAGTTTTGGAAATAGACAGTAGCCCCGGCATGGTATCCAAACCGGAGCCAGGTAAGCCCGTCAAATATTTCTGCCCCAGAGATGAAGTATAAGGGCGTGCTGACAGTGTCCAAGCTCCCGAAGATGTGTATCGGGACACTAACGCCGGCTGCATCCATCGCTCGACGGAGGCGTGCGATCTTCACCATTCGTCCGAGCGTGGATTTGTCCAGTTCCTTCTCTGTAAAACCGACCGCAACGAAAAACCGCAAATCTTGCACGTGCTCAATCAGCCCGTCGATGGGTATACGATCTTCTTTTCTCTCCGGTTTTATGAGCAGTTCGATGGGGAGGTCGGGGCGCATTCTCTCTAGTTCCCTCGCCCGCCTGATCTGTTTCTCGAGATCAGTATATTGGGTCGGGCTGTCGAACGACACGACGACAGTAGGAACCCTCGACTTCCATTTTTTCACCTCTCCCAAATATAAGTCTCGGGTCCATTGCTTCGACTTGTGGGGTCTTCGATAGGCATCTGACAAATCGTAGTCGACGCGTGCCTCATACCCTCCGCTATCGAGGAATATCACTTCTGAAAAAGTAAGCTTAGTCTTCGGGATGTGTCCGTAATGCAGGTCATACGCGCTGACTAGAATGCCGCTCGTGATAATGCCGCTCATCAGTTTCACGAGTTCACGTACTTCAGGGAAACCCTTGCTGGAAAACGATGGCAGAAGGAGGGGTGTTTCCAAAACGAAGCTTGATTTGAAATAGACCCTATTTTGTCGAGCGAGCATGCACAGCCTCTAAGTCACGGCATGAAAGACAAGTTCCACATGGCTTCGCGGGTCCGACTTCGCAGCTCCAGGTAATATCAACTGGAACATCGTTTTGAAGGCAGAACTCCCACACCATAGCTTTTGTCCAATGCAGAAAAGGTGCCCCCAGCACAATACGCCCGTCGGCGTACCTATCCATTATTCGAGAAATGTCAGCCACGAATTCCCCGCTGCAATCGTAGTAGGATGTCCCAGCGTGTACGCCAAGCGCGATCAATCCAGTCCATTGCGGCTTGTAGAGCATAGCTGCCATAACTAGAAACGCGTTCCTTGCCAATACCTCTCCACAGAACGCAACCTTGGGGCCTTGACAAACAACGCCTTCAACGGGAATCGAGTAATGACGTGCAACTTTCTTGGCACTGGCCTTCTCCGCAGCATGCACGGGTTGGCCGTAGTCAATAAAGAGGCCTTCGACTGGGTGCCCCAGTTTGAGGTAGAAAGCCACGCATGCCGCCGAATCAATTCCACCACTGAGAAGAACCAATGACTTCATGGACAAGACCTAGTGGCTCGCGGACCCTGCGAATTCAGCCCCCTTGATGCCTCACCGGGCTGTGAAGCATGGGGCATCGGCATTACGTGTTCATTATGTACATCAAAGTTGACATCAAGGCAAGGAGATGCTTACATAAGGAGGTGGCTGATGTGGTTTTGCTGCGGCTGCGGACAAATTGCCTGAATGCGAACAGTTCCAGAGTCACGAAGGCCGTGGCGGCAAGAGTCAAGAGATTGCCATCCAAGGCCGCAGACGCCCTTATGCTGGTCAGCCCTTGCAACCATCTTTACAATCTAGGCAGGAAGAAGTCGCAGCGATGTGGGCGGAACTCCTCCGAGATTTAGTGCGAGCATTCCTTTTGTTGCGTGACTTCTTCGGATATCTGCTCCCCGGGGCTGCGTTTCTCTCCATTCTGGCTGTTTCTCAGCACCCAAGCGAATCGTCGCTCACTCTTGGTTCCAAGCTTCCGATGTGGGGTGCAGTGGTCGCGTTGCTTGGCGCTTCCTATGTGGCCGGCCATCTAATGGCTGCCATAGGGCATGCCATCCAAGACGCCACAAGTTTCGTGTTTGGCGCCGTCCGACAATATGCTGCCAATCTTGTAGGTTTCAAGTGGTGGAAAGACCGAAAGAAGACAAGGGGAGTGGGATCAAGAAGGCGGGCTGGGTTTCCCTTGAGCTCGGAATCCTTGGCCCTCCACTATCGCAGGCTTTATCCCCAACTTTTTGTCGAGCTTGATCGCCGAGAGACACTTGCACTATTACGCACGGGGCTGGGTGCTAGCTTTTTCGTGGGCTCGTGGTCGTTTCCGCTTTCATTGGAGCTAGGGATAGTGCTTCTTATCGGTGTAGTTTTGCTTCTGAGCGGGTACGCCGGGCGAAGGCATGTAGCATTGTATCGTATAGCGACACTGAGAGCCGCTATTCGTGCCGAGAGGGCGCAGAAGCAGCCGCTGGAACCACAATCGGGATCCACCCATTCAGAACGATGAGACGTGGAGACCCTCGGAAGAGTCAAGTTAGAGCGGGACTGTAACAAGACGCGCACCGAAGTGCTGCCGGAGTCCTCCATCCGAGCGGTAGCGAACCATGTCTGTTTGCTACTAACTTCACGCGATAACATGCTGGCCTCGGACGAGTTTGCCTGGGCCGACGTGCTTCTGCGCCGTCGAAAGACAGCTGCGGTCAGATCGACGGTGTGGTGGATCAACCGCAAAGTGCGCTTTACAGCAGTGGACGCCCTTGTCCCGGAGAAGGCCGCCATTGACGTGCTCAAACGGGCCGACATCATTGTTGGCTGCGTGAACAACCTCAACGCGCGCGCTGACCTTCAGGAGCGCGGCCCCATGTGGGAGTCCAGGCCGCTTGATTCGGCGATGATGGAATCCACCATGGCCAGCGCCCTTTCCTTTTCTCCTCGGGTAAGCATATGTTCGACCAGGGCAAATTGAGCACTCCATTTTCCCTCTTCATAAGCTGCTACGCTGGAAGCTCGCGCCAAAAGTTGTTCCTGTCGTTCGGCTGAAAGGTCAAGAATCCGGACCGCTGTTGTTAGCGCAAGTGCATCATCAACTTCGTCTAGGTCGCCTAGTCTGTCCATTCCTAGGATGGCTTCCTCGGTTCTTCTCGCCGCGAACAAGCTAACTTAGAAAGTGGGACAACGATAGGGGGCGGGTCAGGCAGAGCCAAAGTAGATGACAGCAGGTCTTGCTCAACTGTGAGAACGCGGTACAATCTGGCGAAAGTGCGCAGGTGTCAAGAAGGTCAGAAACTTGAGAGAGGCATCGATATGAACGGATTTCTCACGCGATTGGGGATGACATCAACAGCATTTGTCGTCGTTTGGGCATGCGCCGCGGTGGCAGCCGACGCCATGTTGTCATCTGCCAACGTAAAGACGTGCCACGTTTGGGAAAAGGTTGAGATCGTCCTGGTTGCCAAAGCGAAATACGAGAACCCGTACGCGGAGATGACGGTCTGGATCGATCTGAAGGGGCCGGGCTTCGCCAAACGCTGCTACGGTTTCTGGGATGGCGGCGACACTTTCCGCGTACGTGTCTTGGCCACGGCGCCGGGAACCTGGAGTTGGAGAAGCGGCTCGAACCCGGTCGACTCCGGCTTGGAGGGAGTGAGCGGGTCCTTCACGGCGGTTGAGTGGACAGAAGCACAGAAGGCGGAAAACCCATCCCGCCGCGGCATGATCCGGCCGTCGGCCAACGGCCACGCGTTCCAGTATGCCGATGGAACGCCTTTCCTGCTGATAGGAGACACCTGGTGGGCGACGCCGACTTTTCGGTTTCGCTGGCGCGACGACGATACGCTCCGTCCCATGGGGCCGGAGGCAGGTTTCAAAGAATTTGTCGCCTATCGCCGAAAGCAGGAATTCAACTGCGTCGCTATCTTGGCGGCGCTGCCGAACTGGGCCAACGACGACCAACCGGCGAGATTGACAACGAGCGACGGCACGATCCTGCGATCTGCTTGGAAGCAGGCGGGAACGAACAGTGCCAAATCCATGACCGATGAGGCGGGCCATCGGGCCTTCCTGCTGCCCGGCAAAGTCCCCGGCTACGAAAAGTACTTCCCGGATGTGGAACGTATCGATCCAGCGTACTTTCAGTCGTTGGACAAGAAGATCGACTACCTGAACGCCCAGGGATTCGTCCCGTTCATCGAGGTCGCCCGGCGGGACATCGGGCAGGCGTGGAAGAAGTATTATCCCTGGCCGCAGTCTTACGTGCGGTACGTCGAGTACATCTGGAGCCGCTATCAGGCGAACATCTGCCTGTTCAGCCCCATCCATTACGACTACTCAGGCGAGACTATTCCCGCTGCCGACTGGAACGCTGCGGCCAATCAGGTGATCGACGACTACGGTCCGCCGCCGTTCGGCACGCTGGCGGGAACAAACTCAACCGGCTCATCGTTGCGGAATTGGGGACACACGGACAAAGCCAGATGGCTCAGCTTTCATCAGATCGGAAATCTTCGCACCCACGACAGTTATGCTTTGTTGACCGAGATATTCCAAACGAATCCGGTCGTCCCGGCAATCAACGGCGAACCCTATTATGATGGCATGGAGAATATCGAGGGTGGTTCCGAAGAAGCGGCGGCTTATTGCCGTTCCGCCATGTACGGCAGCGTCCTGTCCGGCGGACTCGGAGGCCATATCTACGGGGCGGGCGGGTGGAATGGAGGCGTCTGGAGCGGCGAGGTAGAGGAGGCATCCAAGTACCCCATGTGGAAGGTGTTCCAGTGGTCCTCCGGTGACCAGATGCGCCACCTCAAGACTTTCATCCTCTCCGAGGGACGGCGATATCAAGACCTGACTCCGTGTACCGATCGGATCTCGCCTAACCAATCGGCGGGTCCCAAAGGTGCTGCCGGCTGGGCCTATGGTGCGGCAACGCCGAAGCAGGATCTTCTTCTGCTGTACTTCGAGAAAGACTGTCCCCAGGCTGCGGTCGCAGGGGCGAAAGCCAACGCACGCTACACCGCTCGGTGGTTCGATCTGCGAAACGGCAAATGGATCAATGTAGATGTCGCACTCGTCGCCGATACGTCCGGCCGGATTGCGTTGCCACTATTCCCGAATCAGACGGTCAGATCGGATATGGACTGGGCGCTGAAACTCACACTGGCAGGCGACCGGTAAGCGGCATAGCGGCGAGCTTTCCATAGAGCACGGGTAATGTGGAGTGAAGGGTAGTTTTGTGGTCTCGACGAACGGCGCGAGGTTCCAATCGGCCGCGCCGATCCGGATTAAGGTGACTGGCCATCTCGATCAACATCGCGTGGTAGATCCCCAGTACCACCGCCACGGGTGCATGACCCAAAGCCGAGCTGAAGCCAATCAGGTGTAGGTGCGTCAAGAAAGCCGGATTCAGCAACGTAGTTTGGCTGTAAAGTGCTGTTTGAGCAGGGCACAAACCTTGAGTTGGCGTATAACCTTTTATCAGCACCGGAGTGAGGTAATGCGAGGAGAGGGGACGGCGGCCGGATCAGAAGCCTAAAGGCCGAAGTGGCAGCTTGATCTTCCTGTCCTTTGAGGACGCAGGCCCTGTGCCGTCGCGCATTCTCGGGCGTTGGCCGGAGGGCAGATAAAAGTGTTGGTGCGGCCCCCAATTTCGGCGTTCTTGCTCAGGCTCACTCCGCGACGATCTCGATGACGGTGACAGTATAGGGGTCCAGGTCGATCGTCAGGTCCCGCGCGTAGGACATCGTGCTTTGGACGGGCTTGATCCTATCGGGATTCTCCAGGGACGGGGCGTCCATGAGTTCGGCTTTCACCGTGTAGACCTTCACCTGGGCGTTCGCGGGGACGGAGGAGCCCTGCAGGCGGGCGAGCAGGGTATTGCGATTGCCCTCGTAGTTCACCGCCTTGATGACGATACGCTTGCCGTCGGCACTGCCGGTCGCGATGGCATCAACCGTGCCGGGCCGCCAGTTCTCCGGTTTCATCTGGGCGATGTCGTCGAAGAAGACCTGGCGGTTCGGAATGTCACGGAAGGTGCCGGACGTGGAGGCAAAGTGCTTCGGCGCGTAGTGCTCGCGGAAGAGCCTCTCGACGACGTAGCCCGAGCCGGGGAACCAGGTCATGTGGTCGTGATAGATGAACGCGCGCCACAGCGGGTCGTCCGTCGTATTTCGCAGGAGCAGGGCGGGGCAGCTCATGGCCAGTTCGGGGCTGAGCTTCTCGTACAGCATCAGACTGCCGGCGGTGTGCAGGCCGGACCGCCAATCGTACGTCCGGCAGAGACTCCATTCCAGGACCGCTAATTTGATTTGCGGATGCTTCGACGCACGGACATAGTCCCGCAGCTTGACGAGGTAGTCCTGTATGCGGAGCAGCCCCGTCTGAAAGTTTTCGTTCTCGTATTCGTAGTTGTGGCAGCCGAGGATGTCGAAGTTGTCGCCGGCGATGTCGATGACCTTTTCGCTCCAGACCATGTCGTTCGACCGCTTCTGCCCGCAGGCGAAAATCTTCGCTTCCGGCGCAATCTTCCGCAGCCGGCTGCCATACACGTTGACGATCTCGGCGTACTGCTCGGGCATCAGACCGTGGTTCATCGGCTCATTGTCGATCTGGAAGTATTTGATCTTGTAGGGTTCGGCGTGCCCATTGGCCGCTCGTTTCTTGCCCCACTCCGTCGTCGGCGGATCGTTCAGGTAATGCACCCAGTCCATGGCGTCCTGCACCATGTTCGGCTCGGTGCTCGTCGCGGCGAAGACGATCAGCGGCTCGGTGTTGAGCTGCCGGCAGAGTTCCAGGAATTCGTCGGTGCCGAAGCCGTAGTAGTCGGAGTACCCGCCCCACAGTGTGTTCGGATGGTACTTGCGGGAGACGTGGGGGCCGATGCCGTCCTTCCACTTATAGATGGAGGCGAACGACCCGCCGGGCCAGCGGATGAAGGGAGGCTTCAGGCCACGAAGGGCTTCGACGAGGTCGGGACGCAACATGCCGTTCTTGCGCATGTCGGCCCGCATCATCGATATGAAGTCCAACAGAATGGCCCCGGTGCCGGCGGCGGCGATCTCAACCGTTGCCTGTCCGTCGGTCCTGGTGCTGGAGAACGCATAGCGGACTTCCTGCCAGGCCGAGCCGGATGTCGGAAGCGGCGCTTCCGCTACGAGCTTGCCGTTGGAGTCTTTCACCCGGAAGGTCACTTTCACCGTGCCCTGTTCGGGTTTGAGCCAGACGGACCCATTGTACTCATACCCGGCTTGCACATAGATGCGACCCTGCCGAATGCCGGCGGTGCCGTTGTTGATCTCGATGCGTACGCTCTTTTCGCCGTTTTCAAACTTCACCTCCGCGAGTTGAACGGCGCCGTGGTCCGCGAACGGTCTCCAATAGGTCTCGAAATCCTTGCCCTCGAACCCGCAGCCCTGAATCTGTTCGGCGAACAGCCCGTCGACAACGGAATGGTTGATATGTTCGAGGAAGTGGCCGTAGATGGCCTCGTCGATGTTTCCCATCACGCGATCGGTGTCGACCAGGAGAACGGCCACCCCGGGACCGTCTGTCGCCGCCCCGCACTCATTTGTAGCGAGAAGCGCAACACTCAGAACAACGATACAAGGCATGTTTTTGGACCACATCATTTCACCCCGTTCGTCTGGTTGAAGGACCTAAGGTGTCAAAGAGATTGGATGGTGTCAACACTTTACAGTTCTGGGCATTGGGTGGCAGCGGCAAGCTGCGCAGTCGCCTTGGAGTGCGGCAGCTTGCTGCCGCCTTGATTGGGAGCTGAGCGTAGCACCGAAGCCATCCGCCCAGCTATGCTTTATGCGGGCCGTGAGGTCCTCCTGCACAGCGCGAATAAGGGCGGTCAAACCGCGCCGGGCGTACGGGAGAGCGGACACACTTTTGAATCACGCTCGTGAGTACCCCCTCCTGCACTTGCCGTAATAATCCCCAAATTGCACCAAAAATGGTGCAATTTTGGGCTCATGACGGCGCGCGGGATTTGGGTGGGCGATTCAAAAGAGCACTTTTTGCACTGGGGGTCTTTGTTATTTCCAGGATTTCGCTCTGCGGACGCACCAGCCCTGCGTGCTGAAAACTAATCGTTTCGGCACAGCGGTAGTGAAGCATAGGCCCGTTCCCGATAAGGGCAATTCCCGGCTACTTAGCGGCAAGCCTCGGTAAGCAAAAGGCGACTTTCGGCGGGTAATCTGGGATTTGACTGCGCTACCACTTTTGGGGGCTTCGATCACTTTTCAGGTAAGCCGACTATAGGGGAGTTGGCTGCGTGGCAGAACACAAGGCGACCTTCGGCGCGAGGCCAGTCCTACGCTTTCCAAGAGTCCCAAAGCCCGAAGCTGCCGCGGCTGAGCTGCCATCGGTTCCGGGGGAATGAAGTGCGTTGTCTCGACGACAAGATTGTGGTTGGGAACGAGCCGGTGGGACGTATACTACGCTGGCGGAGGGTGCCTAAATGGAGATCCTGGTTAGATTAGGGCCTCGCTGATGAAAACCAATCTACGGATTGCCGCGATTCTGACCATTGCCACACTCGTCTTTGTAGTTCATCTCGGGGCTGCGCCGGCCGCCGGCCTCGGCCAGGCCATCCTGACGCCGAAGCCGCCGTTAGAGCCCAGGATCAATGGGCCATCTGTCTACGGCGGCCGTCCGGGACACCCGTTCTTCTACCGAATTCCCTGCACCGGACAAAGGCCGATCGACTTCTCCGCCACTGGCCTGCCCGGGTCGCTCAAGCTGGATCGCCAGACGGGCATCATCACAGGAAGCACGCCCAACCAGCGCGGCAATTACGTAGTGACATTCGGAGCGAAGAACGCGCGAGGGTCGGCGAGGCGGTCGTTTAAAATTGTGGTAGGCGATATGCTGGCGCTCACCCCACCGATGGGCTGGAGCGATTGGTACACGCGTTACAACCGGGTGACGGACGCACTGATGCGCCAAGCTGCGGAGGCCATGCTCGCTTCCGGCATGGCTGACTTCGGCTACCAGTACGTCAACATCGACGACTGCTGGATGGTGAAGCCCGGCGCCAAAGACCCGGAGCTCGACGGGCCGCCCCGCGATGCGTCTGGTGCGATTCAACCCAATCATCGTTTCCCCGACATGCGGGCTCTCACCGACTACATTCACAGCAAGGGTCTCAAGGCCGGGATCTACACTTCACCCGGCCCGTTAACTTGCGCAGGTTTCGTCGGGTCATACCAGCACGAGCAGATTGACGCACGCACGTTCGCCGAGTGGGGTTTCGATCTTCTGAAGTACGATTGGTGCTCATATGGCACCGTTGGCGGAAAGACGCTTGAAGACTACCAGAAGCCCTACAAATTGATGGGAGCGATTCTTCGCGGACTTGACCGGGACATCGTATTCAATTTGTGTCAGTACGGAATGGGCCAGGTTTCGAAATGGGGTGGCGAGGTTGGAGGCAACAGTTGGCGAACGACCGACGATCTCGGCCTTAGGAAGGAAACGAAGCTGCCCGGTTTCTACTCCATCGGGTTCAAGAATGCGCTTCACGCTGAGGATGCGGGCCCCGGGCGGTGGAACGATCCGGACTACATTCTGATCGGCTACCTGGGTAACGCCTTCAAGAGCGAGGAGTCCCCCGAGCCGACCGCGTTGAATGGGGATGAGCAGTACAGCTACATGTCGATGTGGGCTCTCATGGCTGCGCCTCTCTTCTTTTCCGGTGACCTGAGAATGCAATACCTCGACGACTTCACCCTCAACGTGCTCTGCAATGCCGAGGTGATTGCGGTCGATCAGGACGCACTCGGCAAGCAGGCCCGCATAGTGCGGCACACGGACGACGAGTTCGTGCTTGCGAAGCCGTTGGAAGACGCTTCGCTGGCAGTAGGGCTCTTCAACCTGACGGAGTCGTCCAAACCGATCACCGTGACCTGGCGGGATCTAGGTCTTCGTGGCGGCCATCGCGTCCGCAACCTCTGGCGGCAGAAGGACGGCGGAACGGTAGACAGTCAGTATTCAACCAGGGTTAATCGACATGGTGTCGTGTTAGTCCGGCTGATCCCTCAGTGAGGTAGAGATACTTATTCTGGTACAAAATCACGGGCAGTTCCCGCGCGAGTGGTCGTCGGCGCGGGCAGCGCGGGCGCTCCGATTCTTCTAAACAACCTTCCGAGCTAGGGTTCCATGAGAGCTATATTCCTTATGAGCAATCCACCGTTTGGCCTTCGGAGGTCGGACTTGCCGCGATGCTACCCTCAATCCGGTCGAAAGTTGACCTGGGAACCGCATAAACCTGTAGCCGCGGAGCTCGCACGATGACATTCGCCACTCTTCTCGCGTCCTCGATGGCAAGGAAAGTGGCCTCGGAAATCTCGCAGATCTGAAACTGCGGAACCCCCTCAGTCACCTGTGCCAGACCCGACCCACGCAGGGGTGGCGTAAGGCCGGGGAGAAGGCCCGCAAGCGGGCAGGACTCATGCTTTGGTTCCACGATCTGCTCGTGACCTGCATAACCAAGCTGGCCGAGGGGCAGGCGTCTGACCAGACCCTCAAGGCTATTGCCGGTCACGTCTCACAGCGGATGTTGGAGCACTACAGCCGATCCCGTATGGACGCTAAACGGCGTGCCCTGGATGCGCTTGCTCAGCCTGACCCAAATCCTAACTTACCAGCTGGACCGGTTTAAGGGGGGCACGTCAGTACCAGGCCAGACTCGACTGTAGATTCTGTATCTCCGGCGAGTGGTGAGCAAATCTTCGTAGCCGTAGCGGAGAAAACTGCGTTCCCCCGAGCTGCGTGAAAAGAATTTGTTCACTTCCCGATCGCGCGGCGGGCCCTCGGGCGGCTGCCTACATGAGTAGGCTCCTGGCTGACGAGGCTCCTGCGAGGTCAACAGCCCCGCAAGCTTACTCAATGGGCCTCAGTTCTAGCCTGTGGGGGACGCTATGAATATCGGCCCGCTGCCTTTGATAGTCAGCGCCCTGTTTTTCTAGGTCGTGGAAAGTCTGGAAGGCTCGCTCGCTCTCCTGACTTCTCCCCAGCTTGCCATAGGCGATTCCCAACACGTAGAAGTACTGGGGTCTCGAGGAACTGATGACGATCGCCTTCTCCAGAGCCGCAACGACCCCTTTCCAGTCTTGCTGGGCCCGGCAAGTCTTGGCGATCTGAAAATATGCCAAGTCCGATTGGGGATTCAAGGCCAGCGCTCGATGGGCGTACTCCAGAGCCAGGTCCGACTTTCCTCGACGGTTGTAATAAGCACTGAGGTTGACGTAAGCCGCGTCGAACTTGCCGTGCCGCTCTTCGTTGAGCCGGATCGCGGTCAGGTAGCCTTCGAGCGCGCCGGCGTCGTCACCCAGCGCCTCGACGGCGAACCCCAAGGCGTTGTAAGCTTCCATGTACTTGGCATCCAGTCGAATCGCCTTCTCAAGTTCCGCCCGGGCCTTCCTGAACTCATCTAGAAAGGTGTAGATTCTGCCACAGTTGTAGTGAACTTCTGCGGAGGTCGGGTCCAGGCGCAGGGCGGCTTGGTATTCGCGCAACGCGAAGTCATATCTTCCAATGATGGCCAGGTCCCTCGCCAGAATCTTGTGCGCCTCGGCGTTGCTGGCATTGAGTTCAAGCGATTTCGACAAGCTCTTGATGGAATCCCCGATTCGTCGCTGTCGGAGCTGCACGTAGCCTAGGCAATAGTAGGCCCTCCAGGAGCGGGGATGGGCGCTGAGGTAGGAGCGTAACTGGGGATCCAGCTCCTGGAAGCTTTCCTTCGCGATCAGGTCCCGGAATCGTTCGATCTGCTGGGGGTCATCGTCGGCATTCTCGGGTCCCTCCACATTCCGCGCACTCGGTTTCTCTCCCTGGCCCGGTGAGCCCGCCGCCTGCGCGGCGGCTAGGAGGCGCTGGAGGGGACTCCACACGGCCTCGGGCGCCGAAGGGAAAGCAACCAGAGGCGACGGGCAGAAGGCTGGCAGCGTGGCTCCAGCCGGCAGGCCCGGCCAGACCCATAAGACAAAACCTATCACCCACGCTGTGGCGCTCAACTTACGCAATCCCCGCCCCTCCAAACGCCTCTTCGTGTCGTTCCTCCCCGAATTCTAGCACCGCCGGCGACCGATCAGTCCACACTCTTCACCAGCCGTTCCCGATGCAATGCCAGTTGCCCGGGTTCTCATCCCAAGTCACCGAACTGTCTGCGGGGTTGGGGAAAGGGAGCTTTCTGCTCACGGGTACAGGCCGCCTTACAAGCGAGGAGCCTTCCACGGCCGAAATGTAGTTATTCCATATTACCCCGCTCCCCCCTGCCCGATGGCGAAGTGCTCGCTCGAAATCAAATTGGACCGCCCTGACCGAACTTACAAGCCGGGAGAGAAGATTACCGGCAGCGTAGTGGTCTCGGTCGGACCCGATTGCCAGTGCCGAAAGATAACGTTGACGCCGACCTGGACCACTCGCGGCGGGGGGATCGAGGATTCGGCTTCGGCAGAAGGTCAGGTGCTTCCCGGCGCGGTGTGGCACGATGTCGAGGAAGTTTCCTACCCATTCGAGTTCCGCGCCCCCTCCGGACCCCTCAGCCATAGGGGAGGAGATTTGTTTGAGATCGCCTGGTCCCTCCAGGCCGTTGCCGATATGCCCCTGGGCTTCGACGCCACAGCGGAAGAATGGTTTAACTTGGAGCACCTACCCCGTCTGCTTGCACTCCCTATCCTTTTTCTCCTCGGATGGTATGTGTACGCCCGACGCG
Source organism: Terriglobia bacterium (assembly GCA_020072655.1). Classification (GTDB taxonomy): domain Bacteria; phylum Acidobacteriota; class Terriglobia; order UBA7540; family UBA7540; genus JAIQGB01. The sequence continues at coordinate 23,293 of JAIQGH010000034.1, forward strand.
AGCAGATCTTCCGCGGCGATTTGATTGGCTGGGTCATCTTGGCTTTGATCACCCTGAGCATCTTGAGCGCGATTTCCAAGATCTTCCGCCGGGCTATGCTGCGGAGACGACGCGTGGCTCAGAACCAGCTCAGCACGCGTCCCCTCGAGCCGGGGGAAAAACCTCCGCAGCCGCCCGGGAAGTACTGGGAAAAACCTTGGGCCACGGATTCGCCGCG
>JAIQGH010000178.1 GCA_020072655.1 Terriglobia bacterium
GCGCCTCGCGCGCCACGCTAGAGGCAGAGCGCCAATCATCCGCCACGGCGATCCCGCTAGGTCGTTGGCTCACAATTTGCTCCCCAGATTGATCCATTGTTTCACCGGGTCATTGATTCATTGGAAGACTCGCTCGGCAGTGGCCCAATGATTCAATGAACAAATGGATCAATGAAACAATGCGCCAGCCTACGTCTGGCGATAGATTTTCCCCACCTGGTCTCCCGCCGCGCGCGAGGGATCGGCGAGCGCCTCAAACTTGACCTTGTACGTGGTTTCCTTGCCGCGCTGGAACGGGAGCTGGATCGCCTCGGCCTGGTAGGCCTGATAAAGCTGGCTCACCACGAACTTGCTCGCCGCGTCGCGGCGCGGGGAAATCACCGCCACGGAAGTCTTGGGAATGGCGAGGGTGCCGCCGAAAGAAATCTCTTCGTAGGCCTGCGCGCCCGCGGGCAGTCCCGTATCGGTGCCCGAGGAGAAAGCGCCGTTGGCGATGAAGTTCTTCAGCTTGGCGAGGTCGGACTCCTTGAGCGTGACCTCGACCGAAGCTCCTTCGGCCGTCATGACGACGTCGATGGGCGCGGCCACCTGATCGGCGGAGATGGTTTCCAGTTTGGGCGAGAGCAGGACGGTCGCCGCGCCTTCCGTGGCGCCGGCGAAGATCGGCGTGCCCCCAGTGGGGTCGCCCGCGGCGTTGATGAGCAGGCGGCTGCCGCTGGCCGGTACGCTCACGCTCAGCCAGAGCTTGCCCGGCCCTTGATGGATTTTGGTTGCGTCAACGTTTGGCATGATTTCCTCCGGTTTCGTAACTTCTCAGTGAGTCGTCGAGTCCACAAAAATCAAGACTGGAAAACAAAAGCTGGGAGCGGGACGAGTGTCGTATTTCCAGTTTCGAGTTTCCAATTCCGAGTTTCGAATTTTTTCCCGCCAACAATCGCGCCCCCACGCCAGCACCCGAGGCTGGAATGTCGAGGCGGTGAGCGGGACGGGGCGCGCGTTGTTCGAGTCGGCGCTGAAGCTGATCGTTTCGGTGAAGCTGAGATACGAGTCGCCATCGACCCCCGTGGCGGCGTCATAATCGAGCGTCCACGTGCGGCCGCTGCCTTCGGTCACGCCGTTGCCATCGTCGTTGTAGATCACCACGACGATGCGGTCGCCGGTGCCGAAAGCCGTGGAGGTCGGCGAGAGCGTGGGGGTGGTGCGCACCGCGGCGCTGGTCCCCCACTCGGTTGCGCCGTTGTCGGTGGAGATTCCGAGCGAGCTGACGATTCCGCCCGCCGCTACCGACCAGCGCAGAACCTCATACCGAAAGCCGCAGTTGCATTGACCATTTGATTCCTGCCCCCAAAAGTTCGGCGTGACTGTGCCGGAGATGGTAACGCCGCTCGAAAGCGGCGCGGAGAACCAGACGGTCTTCGTGCCGCCCGCCGTTTTGGTGAGGATGTGGCCGGTGGTCGACGAGGGCCAGTATTGGCCGCTCACCGCGCCGCCGATGGAGTTGATCACCGCCGTGACCTTCGCGCTTCCCTGCGTCGCGTTCGCCAGGCGGAAGTCGAAGGCGCTCGATTGGTCGAGTTTTGACGCGGCGTCGTGCAGGAAAACCTTGGTGGCGGCACAGGCAGAATCCAGAATCCAGAATTCAGAAGTCAGAAGGAAAACTAAAACGAAAAGAACGTGGCCTGTTCTGCATTCTGAATTCTGAATTCTCGAGTCTGAATTCTTAGTTCGTCGTGTCATGCTTCACCGTCATCGTCACCGTGACGTCGGCCAGCGAGCTGCCGATGGTCACCAGGTTCGCCTTGAACTGATCCCCCGCGGCGAGCCCGGAGACGCTCTGATTGGGTGCACTGCCCTTCGCCACGGTGCGCGTCGAAGCGTTGAGCGTGAGCGCGGCCGAGTAAATGTCGCCAAAGGTTGGCGAGGCTCCCGTGCAGCTCGCCGTGCAGCGCTGGATATTGAAGGTCGAGCTCGATCCGCTGGTTGTGTTCACCGTCACCCGCAGGTCCGTAATCGCGGGATTGGCGATGCCTTCGGGCAGCGTCAGCGTCATATTCTGAACGCCGCTGGCGGGCGTGCCGGGAAAGAACCAACTTAGCGCGTGAATCGAGCGGTGATCGTGATCGCTGCGGGCGACGGAACTGGCGTTGCCCGCGTTGCGCGGTCCGACGCCCGCCGAGCCGCTGGCGGCGACAATCGTCACGCCGGAGTCGTTGACGTCGCCGTAGCTGCCCGCGCCCACGACGATGCTGCCGGAAGCTAAGCCCGTCGTGGCCACATCAACGATCATCCGGGTGGCCGAGTCTTCACCGACCTTCCATTCATTCGCTGTCGAGTCGTAGGCAATCTGCCCGTTCACGGTGGGCGCGGCGCCCGCCGCCACGGGAACCTTGAGCGAACTGGCAGAGCCGAAGTCCTGCGCGCCGGTCGAGTAGGTGTTCGCCTGATTGCCCCGCACCACCGAAGAATCGGTCGTCAGGTTGCCGCTCGAAACCGTCAGCGGCGCGGCATAGGGCAGGTAGGCTGAAAGGTTGTTCGGCGTGGAGCTATCTTTCTGCCACTTCACATTGATGGAATTCGAGGGAGCCGCTGGGGTCGAATCGTCGAAATCCGCATCGGTCGCCACCGTGCCGTTTACCGAGATGTTGTCGCCGCCGCCTCCACCAGTGCCGCACGCTTGCCCGGCGTCGCCGAGTTTGCCTCCGGCAATCCACTTCACGCAGTTATCCGTCGAGGGATCGCCCGCCAGCGCGGTCGTGGCGGCCTTGGTTCCCGGCGCGCTCCCAAATAGACCGCTGAGATCGCTGAGGTCCGCGGCGGCCATGACTTCCTGCATCTCGGAAAGATTCAGCTTCGAGGAGGCGGTGAGCCCCGCATACCCGCTCGCCGCATTTTTGTTGCCGGTCACTTCGCAGGTCGGGCAGGAGAGCGCGAGATTGGAGCTGAGCGCGCCGCCGCCGGAGAGCGGGCTGCTGGTCGAGACGGTGCGAGAAGTGGGCACTTTCGCGTCGAGGTCGGTCACCAAATTGGTAACCTCCGACTCGCTATGCGCGTGCGTGAGCGGCGCCTTGCCGGCAAGGTCAGTTGTAAGCGACGTCACATCGTTTTCAGAGTGCGTGTGGACTGAACTGGCCTTGCCGGCCAAGAGGGTGTCGCTGCTCGATTTCAGATAGACGAGGGGGTCGGCGCTCGGCGCGTCAATTTTCACCGTGCCGGAAACAGTGGGGGACGCCAGCGGCGCCGAGCCACTGCCCCCGCCACCGGAAATCGTGCAATCGGTGCGCAGTTGCCCGGCGTTATCCAGGCAACTTACGCCAGTGCCAGTGAAATTCAATTTCTGCCGCTGCGGCAGATCCTCGCCCGCTTGCTGGAGGAACTGATAGTAGAGCGCCGGGGCATTAGATGAAGGCGCCTGCGACTGCCGGCAGATGTCCGCGCCGACCGTGGCCACATCGGGGACGACCCAGATCTCCGCGTGAATCCGCCCCTGGATGTTGAACGTCACCACGTAGAAGCTGTCCCCGGGCGTCGCGCCGAGGTTGGGGATCAGGTCAAGCCACAAGTTGCCGCCGCCGTCGTTCAATTGCCCGCTGGCATCGAGATAGCCTTTCACCACGTTCGGGCCGTATTCGACGCCGCCGTAAGTGACCAGCTTGTTGCGCTCCGCGAAAACCAGCCCGTATTCCGCATGGCCATTCACAGTGGCCATCACGCGCGGATTGGCGCCCAGGTCGTACGTCGCCGTCACGTGTGTGCCGCCGAAGGCAGGAGCGACGAGTGACAAGTGACAAGTGACGAGCCAGACCCCCAGCCCCCAGCACCCAGAACCCAGCGCCTTCTTCCTGACACCTGACACCCGACGCCTGACACCTGTTCTCATCTTTCCTCCAGCTCAATCACAAACTCGATCTGCGGCCCGCGCGCCAGACCCGCTCCGCGCGCCCGGGTGACGAGCACCCCCAAGTCGTGGCGGACAATCCGTAAGTCAAGAATCTTGGAAACGCTCGCCTCCAGCCCTGCGGTCTCGCCCTCCGGCACGGTCCGATGATCGATGGCGAGCGGTAGATAGAAGTCGCCGAGCGGCGCGGACGTGAGCACCATATCCACGACGTGCAGGTAATCGAGCGCGTCTTCGGCCAGCCATTCGGGGTCGGTGCCGGTGATCGCCATCGCGCAGATGAAACGGAGCGTCTCGGTGCGCAGATCGGGGTCGGAGACCGCATCGAAAGCGGTTTCCTGCGCCACCAACACCAGCGCCGGCCAGTTCTGGACCGTTCCCGCTTCCTTATAGAAGGCGGCGAAGGGTTTGAGCGCGCGCCCCGCGGGCCGCGCCGCGTTGACAATTTCGAGCGCCGCCTGCTGATCGCGTTGCAGAATCGCGATAATTTGATTCACGAGCGGCTTGGCAAATCCTGCTTGGTAACGGGTGTTCATAAGAGTCTTCTGAATGCTGACTTCTGAATGATGGATTCTGAATTGCTCGGCCCTTTTCAGCCTTCATAATTCAGAATTCATAATTCACAGCGTTGTTCCTCCCATTTCCTTCGCACCCAACAACACGGTCTTTCCTTCGACAGCGCGCCGCACCATCTCGACCCACCGCTCGCTGCGCTCGCCGCCGAGCACGATGATCGGCCGCGCCGGCATGTAGCGCGTGCCGAATTGGTGGAACATCGCATACGGCACGCGCGTGCCGAGGGTCAGGGATGTTGCGTCGAACTCTTCAACGTGCCCCGGTGCCTCCGCCTCGACGAGCGAATCGCGGAGCGCGCCAGTGCGGACGAGTAGGGGCAGGCCTTGTGCCTGCCCTGGGCGGCTACGAGGGCCGCCCCTACGCGCACGCGGCGGCCAAGGTGTTCCCTCCGCGCGGCCCTCGCTTGCGAACTGCTCGGCAAGCATGGCGCGGAAATCGTCGGCAATGGCCTGGAGCGCGGGCACCTGGTCAGCGAGCGCCGCCTGGAAATTCCCGAGCGCCTTGTCAACGGCTTCCGAATTGTCCGTGTACTTGAACTCGATCATTACGAAACTCGAAATTCGAAAATCGAAACTCGACAGCCCAAAGCCGAAACTCGAAAATCGGCAACTGCTTGGTAGGGGCGGCCTCCGGCCGCCCGCGGGAGGGCGGAGCCTTCCCCTACGCGGACTTCACGCCGAACGCCGGATAGACGTCGCCGGTGCGCGCCGTGGCGACGAAGAGCTTGTCGTAAGTGCCGCGGCCGAGCTCGGCGAGCATGTTTTCGTGCGAGCGCCGCAGCGAGTTGGGATTCGCCCAGCCGGCCGGCGATGTGTCGGGGCCAAGCATGGAAAAGAGCGCCTCGCCCAGGTCGGCCGCCGCGCCCACTTCGTTCAAGAGGGAAAGGAGCGCGTAGGCTTGCGGATTATTCGTGGCCAAGCCCTCGAGCTCGTAACCGCGGCCGACGGCCAGGGCCGTGATGCGGGCGCTCGCGGCCTCGATCCACGCCTGGACCTGCGCGTCGCTGGGATTCTGATCGGGCACGCCGCGCTGAAATCCGGGATAGTGAGCGGTTACAGCGTCTATGGTCGTAAATGCCATGGAACCCTCTCGTAGCGCCCCGATTCATCGGGGCACCTGCCGGGCTAAAGCCCGGCGCCACAGTAGGGGCGGTTCGCGAACCGCCCCTACGCCCTAACACCTAATCCCTAACACCTAACGCCTGCTCTTACGCCACCGCGCTCAGCCACAGGTACGCGGCGTTAGCGGCCACGATCTTGGCGTCGAAGTAGAGCTGC